>PMVV01000364.1:8715-14497 GCA_003166475.1 Bryobacterales bacterium
CCGGGCTACGAAGCGCCGGTAAACCTGGCGTACTCGCGGCGGAACCGCTCGGCGGCGTGCCGCATTCCGATGTACTCGGCGAATCCGAAGGCCAAGCGGGTGGAGTTCCGGCCGCCCGATCCGGCGGCGAATCCGTACCTGGCGTTCGCGGCGATGCTGATGGCGGGGCTGGACGGGGTCGCCAACAAGACGGACCCGGGCGAACCGCTGGACAAGGATATCTACGATCTGTCGCCGGAGGAGATGCGCAATGTACCGTCGATGCCGGCATCGCTCGAAGAAGCGCTGAGTTGCCTGGAAGACGATCACGGCTTCCTGATGAAGGGCGACGTATTCACCGAGGAGTTGATCGAGACCTTCATCGACTACAAGCGCAAGAACGAAGCGGATGCCATCCGGTTGCGGCCGCATCCCTACGAGTTCGCGCTGTACTACGACGTGTAAGAGTGTCCAAGAAATAACTGTACAGCAGATTAGCTGTGGGGCAGGCCATCGTTTTTCGTGGCCTGCCGAGTTCGAGCACGGTGCGCAGACGACCAACAACGATCGTCTGCGCCACGCTCAAGATGCCAGCGAGATGATGAGGCCGCCGAGGGCGATGAAGCCGCCGCCGATGAGCACGGCTGTGCTGGGCCTCTGATGGAAGACCAACCAGGAAATCGCCTGCGCGGACAGAAAGAAGAACACCACGTAGAGGCCCAGCAAGCGGCCGAAATCCCATGGGGGCGAATTGACGGCGTAGCCGTACAGGAACAGGACCGCGGCTCCGGCCAGGAACAAGAGCAGCCTGGGCGGCCCGGAAGACCGCAGACCCATACGGACGATGGCGTCGCCGCCGGTTTCCAACAGAGCCGCCAGAACCAGCAGCAGGATTATGAGGCTCTTGCTCATGCGTGCCGGGCCACCAGGAGCAGCAATCCGAAGATGACTACCGGGATGAGCGCCAGCATCGCATAGAACAGGATTCTGCGCATCCACGGAGTGCGCCGCTGCTTCCACTCGCGCAGTTCGGGACGGTCGGCCACGCCGACCTGGTCCTGATGCTGGAGGTCCCAGGCGAATTCGTGGGCGCTGGCATAGCGGCTCTTGGGGTCGCGCTCCAGAACGCGGTAGACGATCTCCTGGAGCGCGGGGGAGATGCTGGGGTCGATTTCACGCGGCGGGACCGGGTTGTTCAGCAGGCGGTCGTTCATGATCAGAAAGGGATTCGCGCCTGAGAACGGCGTCTTGCCCGTGAGCATTTCATAGAGCATGATGCCCAATGCATACAGGTCGCTGCGGGCATCGCCACGCTTCCCTTTCACCTGTTCGGGCGAAATGTATTCGGCCGTTCCCATGACCTGGGAGAGGTTGGTGAAGGTCAGCCGGCGGGCTCCCGACTTAGCGGCGATGCCAAAATCGATGAGCTTGACGCGGTCTTGATCGTCGATCATGATGTTCTCGGGCTTCAGATCGCGGTGTACGATTCCATGTTTGTGAATGTACTCGAGCACCTCGCAGATACGGAGTGCGATGGTCACCGCACGCTCGGCTGGAAGCTTGCCCCGTTCGTGCAGGACTTGCCGGAGCAGGCGGCCGTCCACCCACTCCATCACCATGTAGACCTGGCTGCGGTCGTCGTCGGCGAAGACCTTCATCACACCGGGATGATCCAGCATGATGCCGATCTCTTCCTCGCGGCGAAAGCGATCGAAGAAAAGCGGGTCGCACTCCATTTCGGGATGCGGGATCTTGATGGCCACCGGGCGGCCGGTGCGCAAGTCCGTGCCCCTGAAGATAGATGCCATGCCGCTGCGCGCCACCAGCGAGTCGATGCTGTAATGGTCGAGTTGGTCGCCAATGCGGACTGTATCCATAGTCGGTGAAGGCGGGGAACGTGAGAGGCCGCCGGGTGGCCCGGATTCAGATATTATAGCAAGCTGTTAGCTATCAGCTATCAGCTTTCAGCTATCAGCTTCTTCAGCGCAGCTTGTAAGGCCGCCCGCGGTACATGCCTACGCGTTCGACGCTGCGAACACGGATGGCCAGAACGCTGATGTTATCGCTTCCGTCTCTGGCGTTGGCGAGTGCCACCAGGTCCTGAACGGCGAGTTGCAAGTCACAATTCCGCGTGAGGATGCGCGCGAAGTCGGTGGCGTCGACCGCGCCGTGCAGTCCGTCGGAGCAAAGCGCCAGCACGTCTCCGGCAAACACCTGGCAGTCGCCGGTTTCCACATTCACGGACATACTGGTTCCCAAGGAGCGGGTGATGAGGTGCTTGGTCGCCACCGCGGCGGCATCGCGCGTGGATAGTATTCCCATGCGCAACTGCTCGTTGGCCACGGTATGATCCCGTGTCAGCACGCTGGCATGGCCTCTGCGGATGAGATAGCAACGGGAATCGCCGGCATGCGCCATCACCGCGCGATCGAAGCGGAGAGCGCAAGCTACCACGGTGGTGGCCATGTTGACGCCGCCAGGCGCGGCTGTCAGCCCGGCATCCAGAACATCCGCGTTGGCTGTCTGGACCAGGCGGGTCAGCAGGGCGGGCAGCAACTCTCCCGGCGGCGCCTGGCGAAAGCCTGCCAGCATACTCTCTATGGCAGTGCGGGAGGCAACTTCACCGCGCTCCTGCCCCCCTACGCCGTCGGCCAGCGCAAACAGCCATCCATGCGAACGGGCCTCAGCCGGCGTGGCGGGGACTACCGAGCCAAGGTAGTCCTCGTTGTGTCCACGCACTCGCCCAGGATCGGAGAAATCGGCGAATTCCACATCCAGCACGGCGCGCCTTCAAAGCAACAGGCGAATCATCCGCTAACCGCCTCGGAACGCGCCGCGACGAGCGTCGTCCGCCCCGAGACTTTACTGGCGCGGATAAAGTAGATTCCGCCATAGACGGCCCAAACCAAAGCGATACCCAACGCCAGCAGCGGCTCCATTTTTGTACCATAGCCCATAAACGGCCCAATCAGGTAGAACGCCATGCACGCCAGGTTGGCAACCAGGCCGAACACAGGAACAAGCAAATGGCGGACGAGGCTGAACTTCGGATGGTTATGATAGGCCACCATACAAATGATGCAACTTAGCCCGTAGAGTAGGAAGGTTCCGAAGTTAGAAGCGAGGGTCATGGTGAGAAGGGAATTGGGCATGGCCGCCATGGCGTCGTGCGAAGTATATCCGAAGCTGGACCAGAAGCCGTGCGGCAGCGCCTTAATGGTCGCGTCGGTAAGGGCGCCCGCGTCGCCAAACGGCATGATCACCGCAACACACCCGATCACCGCGGAAATAGCGGCTAAGATCCAGATGGCGCGATGCGGGCTGAGATTCTTGGCATGCAGCTCGCCGAAGTATCCATGCAGCTCGCGATCCTTCCCCATGGCATAGGTGACCCGCGCGCCGGTGTTCATGCACGAGAGCGTGGTGCCGATCAGAGCCAGGAATACGGTAAACGCCTCGCATAGCATGAAGATGCGGCCACCCCCAGGGCCGAAGAGGGCCGTGCCGACCACGATCATCATGTCCCCAAGAGGAGCCGCCGAACCGGCGGCGCTTTGCATCGTATACCCGCTGCTCAAGAAATAGTTAGCGGCAAAGTACTCGAACAAATAACAGAACACGCCTTGCACCAGCAGCGATACGAGGACCGCTATAGGAATATCGCGCTTGGCGTTCTTGGCCTCGGCGCCCATGGCCGTTACCGATTCGAATCCGACCAGAATCAGAATGGCGACGGTGGCCTGAATGAATGCCCAGCCCAGGTTGTGAAATCCGACGACCGAGGAAGCCTTGGCATGAGACAGGAAGTTGCCCTTTTCGTCCTGCGCCGGATAACTGATGTGGTAGGGCACCGGCTTGCCGGCGGCGTCGAGCTTGGCCTTGGGAGCGCCGCTGGCGTCGCGCAAAACGTTCTCGGTGGCTTGTCCATTGACGACGGTTTTCTCCGTCGCGAACTCATAGCTATAGGCTTCGCTGGACGCGGAATCGAACTGGTAGGCGATGCTGCCCGGCGCATGGTTGATGCGATAGCCCAGAGCCACGACGGAGAACAAGACCAGCGCGCTGATCTGAATCACGTTGATTGCAATGCTCACCGACGTCGAGCCGTTGATGCCGCGATGGGCGATGTAGCCCACCAGGAACGAGAAGGCGATAGCCACCACCATCATGAAAGCGGGACCCGGATTCGAGGCGCTCATGAAGTTGGGCCATAGGGTGCCCACCAGGTAGCCGCAGAGGATTCCCATCACGCCGACCATAACGCCGGGATAGACCCAATAGTAGACGTGCGAGCCCCAGCCGACGATGAACTTCGAGAGACGCGCATATCGCCAGACTTTCGCGTGATTGAGAAAGGCTTGCTCGGCGAAATAGTAAGAACTGCCCGTGCCGGGATACAGTTTAGCCATTTCGGCATAGCAGACCGCCGTGGCCAGACAGAGTAACAAAGCAACCACAATACCAATCCACATGGAGGGCGCCGTGACGCCGGTGGTAGCCTGGATCTGGAAAGTCAGCCAAAGAAAGGCGCCGGGAGCAATCAGCGCCATCGCATTCATAGTCAAGCCGGTTAGGCCCAGAGTGGACTTCATTTGCACTGGGGCGTTGTCTGCCATATAGTTCTCCTCTTTTGCGGAAGCGATCCCGATGCTGCTATCATAGTCGGAACCTAACCTGTGACAAAGCGGAAAGTTTCTATCGCACGGATAAGGAATTTATATAGCCACCCACCAGTAAAACTTCTGGGGGCGATAAATAATATTGATCGGGCTGCCCGGGAGCGTCCCACATGAAGGTATTGGGTTTCCTTCTCCTGCTGGCTGGGTGGGCGATCGCGTTCGCGGCCGTCGTGCTGTTGAGGACGGAAATCCAAAGAGGCGTGTTTGCGATGGCAGGAATCGCCGTGGAAGCGCTGGGGATGATACTGGTAGTCCGCGCCCATCAGCCTCCAAAGGGACAAAGCGAATGACGCCTGCCTCTGTGGTGTGCCTGTTCTTTGTTTTTCTAGTGCCATTGGCGGCCGCCGGCCTTGCACTGATCAATACCGGGTTGGGGCGGTCGCGCAGCGCGGCCCACGCGATGCTGGCTTCGCTCTTGGCGATGGCGGTCGCGGCAATGGTGTACGCGGCGGAATCCTTGTTCGTACGGGGGCAGCCGCTGGATGGTTCGCCGGCGTCGTTGGCTGTATTGCTCCAGATGCTGGGCGCGGGACTGGCGGCACTGATCCCCTTGAGCAGCGGCGCCGACCGCTGGCGCCTGGGTGCGAGTTGCGCGTCAGCGGCTCTGCTGGCCGGGTGTACCTATCCGCTGTTCGCGCACTGGGTTTGGGGCGGTGGGTGGCTCGCTCAGTTGGGAGCTAATTATGGCTTGGGGCACGGTTTTCTGGATGCGGGAGGAGCGAGTTCGATTCAGGTTGTAGGCGGCCTGACGGCATTGTCTGTCACCTGGATCCTAGGTCCCCGGCGAGGTAAGTACGCCACGCACGGCGCGCCCGCCGCCATTCCTGGCCACGATGCAGTGATCGTTGTGTTTGCCTGCTTTCTGACGTGGCTGGGATGGTTGGGCCTGAATGCCGCGGGCGCGATACTCTTCACTGGCGCCGAAGCGGGACGAGCGGTACCTATAGCGGTCAACACCACGCTGTCGGCATCCGCCGGCCTGCTGGCGACCGCAGCCATCAGCCGCGTTCGTTTCGGCAGGCCGGATGCCTCTCTCTGCGCCAATGGATGGGTGGGCGGGCTGGTAGCGAGCAGTGCGGCATGCGCCTTCGTCACACCTGCGGGCGCGGTGGCGATCGGATTAG
>PMVV01000075.1 GCA_003166475.1 Bryobacterales bacterium
CGGATGGCGGTCTCTTCGCTGTAGTCGCGGTGTTGCGCGATCTCCCGGCCCAGGAAGATCTGCTCTTCCTTTTTGCCGAAGCTCAGCGGGCCGAGCTCGCTCATGCCCCACTCGCAGACCATTTTGCGCGCCATGTCGGTGGCGCGTTCGATATCGTTGCCGGCGCCCGTGGTCATATGGTGCATGTAGCGCTCTTCGGCGATGCGGCCGGCCATCAGAATGGCGAGGCGCGCTTCCAGATAATCCTTGTTGTAGGAGTGCTTGTCGTCGATGGGCAACTGCATGGTTATACCCAGCGCCATGCCGCGCGGAATGATGGTGACCTTATGTAGCGGGTCGGCATCGGGGATGGTGGCCGCCACCAGAGCGTGGCCTGCCTCGTGGTAGGCCGTATTGCGCTTCTCGGCATCGCTCAAGATCATGGACTTGCGCTCGGCGCCCATCAGGATTTTATCCTTGGCCAGCTCGAAGTCGATCATCATGACCACCTTGCGATTCTGGCGCGCGGCGTTCAATGCGGCCTCGTTCACCAGGTTGGCGAGGTCCGCGCCCGCCAAACCCGGCGTGCCGCGGCCCAATACGGAAAGGTCGACGTTATCGCCGAGCGGGATCTTCTTGGTATGCACGCGCAGAATCGCTTCGCGGCCACCTACGTCGGGAAGGCCCACCACCACGCGGCGATCAAAACGGCCGGGACGGAGCAGGGCCGGATCGAGCACATCGGGCCGGTTTGTGGCGGCCACCAGGATCACGCCTTCGTTGGATTCAAAACCGTCCATTTCGACGAGCAACTGGTTGAGGGTCTGCTCGCGCTCGTCGTGCCCGCCGCCCAGGCCCGCGCCGCGATGGCGGCCGACGGCGTCGATTTCGTCGATGAAGACGATGCAGGGAGCGTTCTTCTTGCCCTGTTCGAACAGATCGCGCACGCGGCTGGCGCCCACGCCCACGAACATCTCCACGAAGTCCGAACCGGAGATGGAAAAGAACGGCACGCTGGCCTCGCCGGCGATGGCCCGCGCCAGCAGGGTCTTGCCCGTGCCCGGAGGTCCGATCAGGAGCACGCCTTTAGGAATGCGTCCGCCCAGCTTTTGGAACTTCTGCGGCTCGCGCAGAAACTCGATGATTTCCTGCAACTCCTCCTTGGCTTCCTCCACGCCCGCCACGTCCTTAAATGTCACCTTCTTTTGTTGCGTGGAATGCAGGCGCGCGCGGCTCTTGCCGAAACTAAGCGCCTTGTTGCCGCCGCTCTGCATCTGCCGCATCATGAAGATCCAGAACGCTAGCAGCAGGATGAAAGGCGACGCCTGAACCAGCAGCGAGAACCATGGATTGGAGTTGGTGTCCTTGATTTCGACTTTGACGCCGTTCTGCTGCAGCAGATCGTAAATGGCCGGATAGTTGGTGGGGATGAGGGTGCGTAGGCCTCTGTCGGTGCTGCCCACATACATGCCGTGGACTTCGTTGCCGGCGATATTGACGTCCCTGATCTTCTTGTCCTTGACCTGATCGATGAAGTCGGTGAAGGCGATCTGCTCCTCAGCGGGATGCTTGGTCCGGCTCACGACGGTGTACAAAATCACGATTAAGCAGATCAGAACTACCCAGAAGATTGCTGTCTTGATGTTAGAATTCACGAAACCTCCCACCGCTCACGCTCATGGGGTCAGCCACTAATAGCATAGACGTTCGAAACATGCCACTCGATTCCAAATACGTTACCCTCCGGTTTCCCGGATGCCCAGCACCGGCCTCGAACCTGGGCTGGCGGCGAAACCGGCCGCCGGACCGAAGCGGCGCGCCCACAGGATCGCCTCACTCATAGTGACAACAGGCCAATGCCGGCGCTCCCACAACGGAACGCGGCCCTGGTGGAACAGGACCTTGATCTTCTCCGCCCCCGAATGCCCCACTGGTTGGTACCGATCGCCGGGCCGCCAGTTCCGAACTTCCAGGGAACCGGAGATCCGATTCCAGTCCAAACACCCCACCCATCCATTATATACGTCATCTGACGTTTTCGTTACGTTCGTATTTTCAAACAGTTCCGTTAGTAGTACCGTTTTTTGGCCGGGCAACTGGACGGCGCCGGGAACCGGTAGAGGGAGGCGGTAGTTGCGGTTGTCCAGGTTATCCATTGCCGGAGGGGCCAGCCGCAGCCAGCCGAACGAGCGAAAGACATCCAGTCCGGGGATCTGGAGGCGGCCGTGGCCTTCAGTCGAGGCGGCCAATTCCAGAACTCCCGCCAGGTGCTCGAAGCCGATGCCACGCAGGTCGCCCTTGGCCCATTCGACGGCGCGACGGACCAAGCGGCGCATGACAGCCAGTGGAAGCGTGGCCAGCCGGTCGACCTGCAGCAGTACGGCGGGCGGCTCGCAGATCAGGTGGGCGGGCGCCAGGCGGGCCAGTTCGTCCTCCCAATAAGCCTCCTCGGCCTGAGCCCAATTGGCAGTGTGCGCCAGGGTTTCGGCCATGGCGGGATTCCAGTCGCGGGTCAATTGCGGCAGCAGTTCGTGCCGGATGCGATTGCGGGCGAAGACAGTCGAGGCGTTGGTGGAATCGTTGCGCCAGACGATGCCCCGCTCGCCGAGATACCGCTCGATCTCGGGGCGATCGATTTCGAGCAGCGGCCGCACGATGCCATCGCCGGTGACCGGGCGGATGCCGGCCAGTCCGGCGGTCCCGGCGCCGCGCAGGAAACGGAAGAGCACGGTTTCGGCCTGATCGGAGCGGGTGTGGCCCGTGGCAATGCGATCGACGGTTCCGGCCTGGATGAGGCGCTGGAAGAATTCCAGGCGGGCCGCCCGCGCCGCCTGTTCCAGATTCTCGCCCGTTGCGCGGCACCGCGCCGCCACGTCGGTTTCCTGCAATTCGAAAGGCAGATCCAGCGCGGCTGCCAGATCGCGGACGAAAGCGGCATCCTGGCGCGATTCATCGCCGCGAAGCTGGTGATCCAGGTGCAGCACCGTCAGGCGCAGATTCCAGCGCGGTGCGAGATCGCGCAAAACATGCAGCAAACACACGGAGTCGGCGCCGCCGGAGACCGCCACGCCCACGCGTTGGTCCGGCTGAAACATGCTATAACGGGCTATAGTTTTCGCGACTTCCTCGAGCATTGCCGGCCGTTACTTCTATTCTAGGCCTCAAAGAGGGGACATCCGACCAAGTGACAAATGAAGCGATCCAACGGGCTGCCAAGATCCGTCTGCTATTGATGGATGTGGATGGCGTACTGACCGACGGCAGGTTGATTAACGTGCCGGATGCGTCGGGCAATATGGTGGAGACCAAGGGCTTCGATTCGCAGGATGGCATCGGCCTGCAGTGGATGAGTTGGAAGGGAATTGCCACCGGGCTGATCAGCGGGCGCGTCTCGCCCGCCACCGCGGAGCGCGCGAAGCAATGCAAGTTCCGCTACGTGTACCAGGGGCACATCGAGAAGATCCCCATCCTGGAAGAGATCATGGCCGACGCGGGCCTGGCCAAAGAGCAGGTAGCGTACATCGGCGACGATCTGCCCGACGTGGTGGTCATGCACCGCGTCGGGCTGGCCATCGCTACGGCCAATGCGCGGCCGGAGGTGAAGGCGCAGGCGCATTACGTGACGGCGGCGCCGGGCGGCAGCGGCGCGGTGCGCGAGGTGGTGGAGTTGATCCTGAAGGCGCAGGGATATTGGGAAGAGATTCTGCGCAAGTACGAGGTGTGATCGGCTGTTCGTGGCCTTAGCGGTCCCGGCCCATACAGTGACAATTACAGGTGGGGCGGGTGCCCTCGCCCGCGTCCGACCCCGTAACCTCGTACAAGACGTTCAAGCTTCCGCCGCTGATTGACAATGAAGTACTGCCCGCACCGGCCGCCGGCTTGCCGTCTACAATCAGGTACGCCGCAATGAGGCCCGTTTCCGAGACGAGCCGATTCGGCGCGCTGACGGAGGCAGCCGTAGCCTCAAGCCTCGTCATCCGCGCGAGAAGCAGTGTGCCGGTAGTGGCAAGCCCAATCCGTCCGGCCGGGGGAGAAGAGCAGCTTCCAAAGGTGAAGCAGGGAGTGAACTGGCTTTCACTGAAGTAAACCTCGCCCGGTATATCCTGGCGGGCCATGGTGAAGGGACTCGTGGCAGGGACGATCCGTTCGCGAAATGCGCCAGCGAAACCCTCGCTGAACGTCAAATTGGCGGTGCCCGGTCCCGCAACGCTGGCACTGAATGTGAGGCCTTGGGCGCCAAAAGCAATATATATTGAGCTTGAATTGCCGATGGGGATGGTGGCCGAGACGCTGGCCAAGACTGGGGAGAGGCCGGAAAGAACCGGCAGCGCAGTCGCATTGGCGCGAAGATTGGTCAGGCGGAGGGTGCGTGTCCCGGACGGCCCCGGCGCGACGAACGGCTCGCCGGACCATGTGACCGAGGCGGGGGAGGACTGTTCGGCCAGATACACGTTGCCGGAACCAGGTGCCCCCGCTGCCACGTAAGGCGTTCCAAGCACCTGTCCGTTATATGAAAAGCCGTTGCTGTTATTGACCGCGTCAGGCGAGGGATCGTCGATCGACAGCGGGGCTTCCGATTTGACCGCGCCCGTGCCGAGGGTGAGGCTGGTGATGTTGGTGTTTAGAGTCAGGGTGATGTTAATTGGGGTGGATGCCGACGGTGTCCCCCCACTGCAAACCACCAAAACTTCGCCGACTGGCGACGGTGTTTACCAGCGGGCAA
>PMVV01000466.1 GCA_003166475.1 Bryobacterales bacterium
CCCGAAGCATGAACTCTTTTGAGCGCAATCCAGCTCTGCGCGAAGACCCCTTCTCTTCTATACAATCGGAGAATGCAGGGATTACGGGTGGGACTTTCGACGATGCTTCTTATGGCCGGTCTTGGTATAGCGGACGCGCAGCCTTCAGCCAGCCTGGTGCTGCTGAACGGCAAGATTTGGACAGTGAACGATCGACAGCCGCGCGCGGAAGCGGTGGCCTGCCTGGGAAGCCGCATCGTCGCGGTAGGATCGAACGGGGAGATCCGCAAGTGGATCGGAGCCGGCACCGAGGCGATCGACCTGGGCGGCAAGCTGGTGCTGCCTGGCTTCAACGATGCGCACGTGCATTTCTTCAGCGGCGGCGAGAATCTGGCCAGCGTGCAGTTGCGCGACGCTAAATCCGAGGAGGAACTTCGGCGGCGCATCGCGGAGTTCGCAGCCAAACAACCCGCCGGCCGCTGGATTACCGGCGGCGATTGGGATCATGAGAACTGGACACCCGCGCGCCTGCCCACGCGGCAGTCGATCGATGCGGTCACCACGGGCCATCCGGTTTTCGTCAACCGGCTGGACGGCCATATGGCGCTGGCCAATTCCGAAGCGCTGCGGCTGGCGGGCATCACGCGCGATACACCGGACCCGCCCGGCGGGACCATCGTTCGCGACGCGGCGGGCGAGCCCACCGGCGTGCTGAAGGATGCGGCGATGGAGCGCATGTATCGCACCATCCCGGAGCCTTCCCAGGATCGGATCGCGGACGCCGTGCGCGCGGCCATGCGCTACGCGGCGGAGAATGGCGTCACCAGCGTGCAGGATATGTCCGCATCGCCCGAGATCCTGCGCGTGTATCAGGCGCTGCTGGCGCGCGGCGAGTTGACCGTACGCATCTCCGGCCATCAGCCGCTGGCCGCGTGGCAGCGTCTGGCGGCGGTGGGATTGCGCGCCGGCTTTGGCGGCGAGAAACTGCACATCGGCGGGCTGAAGGGCTTTGCCGATGGATCGCTGGGGTCGACGACGGCGCTGCTGTTCGAGCCCTACCTGGACGCGCCCAACACCTCGGGCCTGGCGAACAGCGAGATGATTCCCGAAAGCAAGATGCAGAAGCACATTCTGGACGCCGACCGCGCGGGGCTGCAGGTAGCGGTGCACGCTATCGGCGACAAGGCCAACCACATCATACTGGGCATGTACGAAGAAGCGGAGCGGCAGAACGGCGCGCGCGACCGGCGCTTTCGTATCGAGCACGCCCAGCATCTGCGCATGGAGGATATCCCGCGCTTCGGCAAGCTGCACGTGATCGCTTCCATGCAGCCGTATCACTCGATCGACGATGGGCGCTGGGCGGAAAAGCGCATTGGCCCGGAGCGCGCCAAGGGCACTTACGCGTTCCGCGCGCTGCTGGATTCGGGCGCGGTGCTGGCGTTCGGGTCGGATTGGGATGTCGCGCCCATGGAGCCGCTGATGGGTATCTACGCGGCGGCCACGCGCCGCACGCTGGATGGCAAGCATCCGGACGGTTGGGTACCGGAGCAGAAGATCGGCGTGGCCGAGGCTATTCGGGCTTATACGATGGGATCGGCCTACGCCAGTTTCGACGAGCAGATCAAGGGGTCGATCGAACCCGGCAAGCTGGCGGATCTGGTGGTCGTTTCCGACGACATTCTGAGCATACCGGCGGTGGATATCGAGAAGGCGCGGGTGGAGACGACCGTGTTCGATGGGAAAGTGATCTATCATCGATAAATGCTGGGCGATTGCCTGACGATTGACGACTACGAACTGGTGGATGGGGAGCTGGTTAAAGAGCCTGGCAAGAATCCGCAGCACAACCTCCTCCGCGGTCTTCTGATGACTTCGACGGCGACGCATACGGCCCGGACGTCAGCTTCATCAGCGCGTCGAAGCGCCCGCTGCTGAACATGAAACTGCGGGTTCAGCGGTTCGCGCCGGACTTGGCCATTGAGATCGTATCGGCCAACGATACGTTCGAAAAACTGGCCACAAAGGCGCTGCGTTATCGCCGATGCGGCACTGCGGAAGTCTGGATCTTGGCGAGTTGTTAGACCGGGACTAAGGCCACCGCAACCGGTCGAGAATATCCGCCGGAACCTGCTCCCGCAAAGCAGGATAGGCGTCTACGATACGCTCAATATCGAGCAGATCCTTCCGCCGCTTGCTGGGGCGCCGCGTCAGATCCTGTGCAGCCCAGATCTTGCCTTGCAGAATGTCCTCGATCATAGCCACCGGCAAGCTAAGCCCAAGCACGCTGGATGGGCGTGCACGTTCGACGAACGAAAAATACCGCGGATCGGTCTGAATTTGTACGCGCAGCTTGGAACCGCCGCCGGCAACGTTGAGGCTGTGGGGAAAGCGCTCCACTTTGAACTGCTCGGTCAACAGCCGCGTCAGGGGTTCAAGCTGATCTACCGCGACTACCAGATCGAGGTCGAGGCTGACCAGCGGGTCCACGTAAGCGTTCACCCCCTGGCCGCCGATCACGCAATAACAAATGTCGTTTTCAGTCAGCAGGGCAACGATTGCTTCCAGGAAGTTGGATTCGTCCACGATGACCGCTTTCCAGAAGGCCAGTTCTTGCATGCCCATCTGATTGTATCGGGAATGCATTGCGGCTGCTCACTCCACCCCGTGCCGGCGCAGCAGCTCCACCCCGCGCGGGTTGCCATGTTCGGCGGCCATCACGGCGTGCCTTCGCGCCGCGGCGTAGTCTGCGCGGACGGCGTAAATCTCGGTGAGCGCCACGTGCGCGTCGGCGTATGCACCATCGAGACGCACAGCTTCGAGCAGCAGCGCCAGCGCATCATCCTGATTCCGCTCGATGCGGTAGAGTTGCGCGAGGTTGTACCAGGGCCGCGGATTGTGCGGCTCGCGCGCGATCCATTCCTTCTGTTCGCGAATGTGCGCGGCGGTTTCGCGATCCAACGCGAAATCGACCACTTCTTTGCGCCAGAAACTCACTGCTGTTCTCCCACCAGGATCAGGCGCACATCCACGACGTTGGTGTTGGTGGGGCCAGTCACGATCAGGTCGCCCACGCTTTCGAAATAGCGATACGAATCGTTGCGGGCCAGGAATTCCGGCGCGCGCGGGTTGCGCGCCAGCGTGCGGCCGTCGGCGATTGCGCCAGCCGCGTCAGTGGGACCGTCGCTGCCATCCGTGCCGGCGCTCAGCACCACCACGTTCGGAAGGCCCGCGATATCGATGGCCGCCGACAGCACAAATTCCTGATTGCGTCCGCCCAGCCCATCGCCGCGCAGCGTGACGGTGGTCTCGCCGCCGGTGATCACGCAGGCGGGCGGCTTCAGGGGACGCCCGGCGTACACGATCTCTTTGGCAATGGCGGCGTGCATGCGGGCGATCTCGCGCGTTTCGCCTTCGACGAAAGTGGAGAGCACCAGCGTACGAAAACCCAATTCGCGTGCGTGCGCGGCGGCGGCGTCCACTGCCAGGCGATTGCTGCCGATCACTACGTTGCGGACACGCGTGAAAATGCGCTCGCCCCGTTTGGGCGTTTCGGGAATCTCGCCGCGGACGCCGCTCTCGATGCGCTCGCGAATGGAGGCGGGCACGCGCTGGAAGATCCCGTACTTCTCCAGAATGGCGCGGGCGAGCGCGAACGTCGAGGCGTCCGGCGCGGTGGGGCCCGATCCGATCACATCGAGATCGTCGCCGATCACGTCGGAGAGCAATAGTGACAGGACCCGCGCGGGCCAGGCCAGGCGCGCCAGTTGGCCGCCTTTGATTCGAGAGATGTGCTTGCGGACGGCGTTGATCTCGTGAATGCTGGCGCCGCAGGCCAACAACAGTTTCGTCACTTCCTGTTTTTCGTCCAGCGTGATAGGATCGGCGGGCAGCGGCAGCAGCGCGGAGGCGCCGCCGGAGATCAGGCAGAGCACCAGGTCGTCCGGGCCGGCGCCGGCGGCGATTTCGGCGATGCGCCGCGCCCCTTCCACGCCGCGCTGGTCGGGCACGGGATGGCCGCATTCATTCAGTTCAATGCGGCGCAACGGAGCCACGTGGCCGTACTTGACGTTCAGCAGGCCGCGTGCGATCGGGCGGCCCAGCGCGCGCTCGGCGGCGCGAGCCATGGCCGCGCCGGCCTTTCCAGCGCCCACCACATAGATGTGGCGATAGCGGGAGAAGTCCTCGCGCGCCAGCCGGCCGGCGACGGCCTCAGCCGGATTGGCGGCGCGCAACGCGGCTTTGAAAATGGCGAGCG
>PMVV01000160.1 GCA_003166475.1 Bryobacterales bacterium
ACCGGAAACCTGGACAGCCACACCGGCGCGGAAATCCTGAAGCTGATCCGCGATCTGCACGAGCGCCTGGGCGCCACGGTGCTGATCGTGACGCACGATGCCGGCGTGGCCGCGAGCTGCCCGCGCATGGTCACCCTGCGCGACGGGCGCGTGGCGGGAGATGTGCGCCGATGATCCTGCTGCGGCTGATCAGTTGGCCTTACGCGCGCAAACACCTGGTGCGCTGGGTGCTGACCATCGGCGGCATCGTGCTGGGAGTGGCGCTGCTGGTGGGGATGTACACGGCCAACCAGAGCGTGCTGGAAGCTTTCAACCGGACCGTCGAGCACATCGCGGGCAAGACGCAGCTTCAAGTTTCGGCGGGCGACGGCGGTTTTGCGGAGGAGGTTCTGGAGCGCGTCCAGGGCGACGCCGATGTGCGGGCGGCGGCGCCGGTGATCGAGCAGGTGGTCGATAGCGGCATCAAAGGCCAGGGCAAGCTGCTGATCCTGGCGGTGGACATGACCGGCGACCGCAGCCTGCGCGATTACGATCTGGAAGGCGGCGACCAGGAAGTGATGGACGATCCGCTGGTGTTTCTGGCGCAGCCGGATTCGCTGATCCTGACGCGCGATTTCGCGGCGCGCAACGGCTTGGCGAGCGGCAGCAAGCTGGCCATGAAGACCATGGAGGGCGACAAGCAGTTCACCGTGCGCGGCATTCTGCGATCGGGCGGGATGACCTCGGCGTTCGGCGGCAACCTGGCGATCATGGATATCTACGCCGCGCAGAAATTCTTCGGCACGGGGCGGCGCTTCGACCGCATCGATATCGGCCTGCAGGACGGCGTCACGCTGGAGCAGGGGCAAGCTTCGCTGCGCAAGCTGCTGGGGCCGGGCTTCGAGGTGGACCCGCCTTCCGGGCGCGGGCAGCATTTCGAATCGCTGATGGGCGTCTACGCCATGACCATGAACGTCGCCAGCCTGTTCGCGCTGTTCATCGGCACGTTCATTATTTATAACTCGTTCGCGATTGCGGTCACGCAGCGGCGGGCCGAGATCGGGATTCTGCGCGCGCTGGGCGCCACGCGCGGCCAGATCCGCTCGCTGTTCCTGGGCGAAAGCGCGATCGCGGGACTGTTGGGATCGGCGGTGGGAATCGGCTTCGGCCTGTTGATGGCGCAAGGGCTGACGGCCAGCACCAACGCGTTCATGGAAAGCGTGATGGGGGTTTCGGCGAACGCGGACCACATGCTGGTGCGGCCCTGGCTGCTGGTGACGGCGGCCGCCGTGGGCGTGGTCACCAGCATGATCGCGGCCTTCCTGCCGGCGCGCAACGCGGCGCGCGTGGACCCGGTGAAGGCTTTGCAAAAGGGCCAATACCAGGTGCTCTCGGCGGGCGAGAATCGGCGAAGGCGCACGGCGGCGCTGGCGGCCATTGCAGTCGCGGTTGCGTGCATCGTTTTTGGGCGCTCGCAGGTGGCCTTCTATAGCGGCTATTTCCTGGCTGTGCTGGCCATGCTGCTGCTCACGCCGGCGCTTTCGCTGTACCTTTCGAAGCTGCTGCGCGGGCCGCTGAAATGGGTGCGGCCGGTGGAGGGCGCGCTGGCGGCCGATAGCCTGATTCAATCGCCTCGGCGCACGTCCGCCACGGTGGCGGCGCTGATGCTCTCGCTGGCGCTGGTGATCGCGCTGGGCGGACTGGCGCGGGCCAGTTATGCGGAGATTACCGAGTGGTTGGATGGCACCATGAATCCGGATTTCTTCGTGACAACTTCCGAAACCCTCTCCACGCGCACGTACCACTTTCCGGACAGTATGCTGGATGGGCTGCGGCGGATTCCGGGCATCGCCGAGGTGCAGCCGGTGCGCATCGTGCGGATCGACTTCCGGGGCAAGCCGGTGATGCTGGTGGGCATCGATGCCGAGAGCATCGCGCGGCGCACGCGCGGGCGGCGGGCGACGGCGGGCGATTTCGACGGAATGTATCGCGCGGCGGCCGCGCAGAAGGGGCTGATCATTGCGGATAACCTGGCGCAGTTGGAAAAGCTGAAGCTGGGCCAGACGCTGGAGATCGCCGCGCCGGCGGGCGTCCTGCGGCTGCCCATTGCCGGCATTGTGCAGGATTTCTCAAACCAGTTGGGCACCATTTTCATCGAGCGCGCACTCTACCGGCGGCTGTGGAAAGACGATGCGGTGGACGTCTTCCGCGTTTATCTGGCGCCGGGCGCGGAGGCCGCGGATGTCAGGAGCCGTATTCTGGACGGCTTCTCGAGCGAGCGGCGTCTGTTCGTACTCTCGAACAAAGAAGTGCGCAGTTACGTGTTGAAGGTAACCGACCAATGGTTTGGCATGACTTACTTACAACTGTTCGTGGCGGTGCTGGTGGCCATCCTGGGCATCGTGAACACGCTGACGGTTTCGATTACGGACCGGCGGCGGGAACTCGGCGTGCTGCGCGCGGTGGGCGCATTGCGAAATCAGATTCGCCACACGATCTGGATGGAGGCGCTGGCGATCGGCGTGATCGGTCTGACGTTAGGCGTGGCGGCGGGGGCGGTGAACCTTTATTACATGTTGACCGTCTCGCGGCAGAGCTTCGCCGGAATCGCGCTGGATTACAAATATCCGTATGGGATCGTGGGGCTGCTGGTGCCGGTGATTCTGGGCGCGGCGTTCGGGTCAGCGCTGTTTCCCGCGGAGAGCGCGGTGCGAAGTTCATTGGTGGAGGCATTGGAATATGAATAAGTGGGGCAGGCCCCCGGCCTGCGGCGGCCTCTCAGGCCGCCTTGCGCTGCTGGCCGGTTTCTTACTTGTAGCCGGCTCGCTGGCGGCCGAAGACGCACGGCAGATCGTCGAGGAATCGCAGCGCCGGGGGCGGGCGGACTCCGAGCGCTACGAAGGCTCGTTGGAGGTCATCAGCGCGAAAAACAAGGTGTCCAAGAAGCACTGGCAATCGGACCGGCTGGGGTCTTACGGCGCGAGCAAGGCGATCATCCGGTTCACGGAGCCCGCCGAGGTGAAGGGCGTGGCGCTGCTGGTAATCAATCACCCGGAGCGATCGTCGGACCAGTGGATGTGGACGCCGGCCATCGGGCGCGATCGCCGCATCGCGCAGCAGGATCGCTCCACGCGCTTCTTCGGCACGGATTTCAGCTTCGAAGATCTGGAGGAGCGCGACGTCAACCAGTTCGATTACAGCCTGCAGGGCGAGGAATCGATCGACGGCGCGCCATGCTGGCGCATCGAATCGAAACCCAAGCAGGGCAAGAGCTCGCAGTACACGTCCTCGCGCGTGTGGATTCGCAAGGACAACTACGTCCCCGTGCAGTATGAGAACTACGTGAAGGACAAGCTGGTGCGCCGCCTGGTGGAGAAGGACATCCAGAACATCCAGGGGATCTGGACGGCGCGCCTGCTGGAAATGAACGATCTGGGCCGCGGGAGCCGCACGATTCTGAAGCTGGAGAACGTGCGCTACAACGTGCCCATGAAGGACGACGATTTCACCGTGCAGGCGTTACGGCGGCAGATGTGAAAGGGCGGGTTCTGGGTGCTGGGTTCTGGGTGCTGGGGCTGAGCGCTGCGGTATTTGGGCAGGCCTTTACGCAACGCGGATTTCTGGAGGCGGATTTTGTCGGGTATCCGCAAACCGTTTTGAACGACAGCGGGCAGGCGATCGGCGAGGCGTTGTTCCGCTACGAGGCATTTTACAAACTGAATTCGGACTGGCAGTTTGCGGGAGGCATCGACGCGCGCGCGGACACGCATGAGCAGGTGGATCGGGCTTGGGAACTTTCCTGGGACGATCGCGAACGCCGGCGGCCGTCGTTCGAGGTGCGGCAGCTCAACGCCACTTATGCGAAGAAGAAGCTCACCGTCGTATTGGGCAAACAGTTCATCCGCTGGGGCAAGGCCGACATTCTGAATCCAACGGACCGTTTCGCGCCGCGCGATTATCTGGCGGTGGTGGACAACGATTTCCTGGGTATCACGGCGGCGCGCGCGACTTATGGCGGGCAATCGAACACCATCGACGTGGTGTGGGCGCCGCTGTTCACGCCCAGTCGCGTGCCGCTGCTCGACCAGCGCTGGAGCAACCTGCCGGCAGGCATCGCGGTCGCCGAGCTGACGCCCTCGTTTCCAGGCGGCTCGCAATTCGGCGCGCGCTGGAACCACATCGGGGCGGTGGCGGAGTATTCGCTCTCGTTCTACGACGGGTACAACAACCTGCCGCTGTTCAACTTTCAGGAGCCGCAGCCGTCGATCGTGGATGTGGAACGCTACTATCCGCAGATGCGTATGTACGGCGGCGATGCGGCTATTCCTTTGAAGGGCGTGACGGTGAAGGCCGAGGCGGCTTACTTCACATCCAGCACCAGGACGGAAGACGAATACGCGCTGTACGTGGTGCAAGTGGAACGGCAGGCCGGCGAATGGTTCTTCATCGGCGGATACGCGGGACAGGTGGTGACCGAGCACCGGTCGCTCTTCGATTTCGCGCCGGACCGGGGATTGACTAGCGCGTTTCTGGCCCGCGCGGGGTACACCATCGACACCAACCGCAGCTTGGCGCTGGAGATGGCGGTGCGGCAGAATGGGCAAGGCGAATGGGCCAAGCTCGAGTACTCGCAGGCGTTCGGGGCGCACTGGCGGGCGACGGCGGCCTTCACGCTGATCCGCGGGGACGAGTCGGATTTCCTGGGACAGTACCGGCACAATTCGCACGCCATGCTGGCGTTGCGTTACAGCTTTTGATGGGCGGAGCCGGTCTGCGTGGCGCAGACGATCATTGTTTGTCGTCTGCGCACCGTGGTTGAAACTCGGATGATCCGATGGCCACGCTCCGGTCTGAATAATGGCGCGGCGGATTATTTCGCAGCGACCTGATTCAGCTTGTAGAGCAGCTCGTCGGTGAAGGCTTTCTCGATGCCGCGAAACTGGTTTTCCGCGCGTTGCAGGCGGACGGACCCGGTACGGTCAACGATCCAGACCTGGCCGGGCGCGGCTTGGGGCAGGAAGCTATCCACATAGGCTTTGCCGACGGCGACGGGAAAGGTGTACTTCTTTTCCTTCATGAAGGCGATAAGCTTCTCGATGTCGTCGTCGATGCTCAAGGTGATGACCTGGAGGTCTTTGCGGTCTTTGGTCTGGTCGTAGAGCGCTTGGACGGCGGGCAGAGAACTCCAGCAGGGACCGCACCAGGTAGCCCACAAATAGACCACGGTGGATTTGCCTTCGAAGCTATGATTGGTGGCGCGAGCGAGGGCGAAGGCGGGCAGATCCATGGGCGGCAGTTTGTAGTTGAGGGCGTGCCAGGGGAGGAAAGGAACGCCCGGATTGCCCGAGGGCACGCCTGGCGGGAGCGGAGGCGCGGCGGAGAAGACGGCCCAACCGGAATCGGTGCCGCCCATCTTATCCCAGAGGGGACGGGTGTGCTGGAGGATTCCGGCGCCGTATTCGCGGCGATAGTAGGGGTTGGCGATCAGCTCGTGGTAATAGGCAAGTGCGTCGGCATTGCGCTTCTCCGCCTCGGCCAATTTACCGGAAAGCTGCCAATACTTCGCCTGGTAATCCGGAAAGGCGCTCAAGGGATCCGGATCGTAGAAACGCTTGAAGTCGGTGTCGAGCCACTGGCGGACTCGGGCGATCGTCGAGCGGGCGGCGGCGTACTCCTGGAGTTGAATCTGGGCCGATGTCAGGGTACACAGCGGTCCAAAGACCCTGGCGGACCGGTTGGCGGCTTCGAGCAGGTCTTTGAGCGTCGGCGCGGCGGGCTCGGGTAGTTGGGCCTCGCTATCCTGCCAGGCCAGTTCGGCTGTGAGCAAGGCTTCGGCGTCCTTCACGTTCACGCCCGCAGCCACCCAATCGTAGGCGATCATGGGAGCGCCGGCGTGGGGAGGGTAGAGACGGATGATGTTTTCGCCGACCTGCTTCCAGAGCTCCGCGTCGGAACTGCGGGTTCGAACCAGAGCTTCGCGACGCTGCTCCCATGCGAACTGGCTGCCGGGCCATTGGGCGACCCATTTGGCCGAGACTTCGAGCAACGACTGGGATTGCGCTTTGTAGTCCAGGTTCTGGTGTTCGGTTTGCCAGGTTTGATAAGCATCCCAGACGGGATCTTTGGGTGTCTGCGCCAGCAGAGGCAGGACGGCGAGCAGAAGCAGGTATTTCATGGTCGCGCTATTCACCATTATGACGATCCTCCGGCGCGGAGCGTGGAGTCCTGGCAAGAAGATGGTGGGCCTTTTCGGCCACTCTCGTTCGGTCCTCGCAACGGCCGACGGCCTTAACAGACAATATCGCTAAGCGGTTTTCATCTGCAAGCAATCAATCGAAAGGTCCCGTTCTCCCGGTGAGATCCGCCGATGTTTCCGGTTCGGCAAAGACTTTCATTCGGGATGTCGCGCCACTTTGATAATGTCCCCTTATGGCCTCGTTAGAAATGTCCCCTAAGCTAAAGATCTCCTGAGGAGGTTTTAGCTGGGAAGGACATGGATGAGCAAGCGAGAGCTGCGGCGGGTGGGGGTGCTGGCCCGCGTGGCGAGTGAGGAACTGAAGTTGGTGGATGCGGCCAAGATGCTGAGTTTGGGCTACCGGCAAGTGAAGCGGATCTGGCAGCGATACGGAAAGGAAGGGGCCAAGGGACTCAAACACCGCAGTGCCGGGAAAGGATCGAACCGCGCGAAGCCGAAGAAGTTTCGCGCGCGGGTCATCGGGTTGCTGCGGAAGAAGTACAGCGGCGTGATCGGGGAAAGATTCGGGCCGACCTTGGCCAGCGAGCACCTGGCGAGCGAAGACCAGGTAGAAGTGCATGCCGAGACGTTGCGGCGGTGGATGCTAGCCGAAGGGCTGTGGAGCCGCGCGCGGAAACGGAAGGAGCATCGGGAACGGCGGGTGGCGCGGGAGCATTTCGGTGAGCTGGTACAGATGGACGGCAGCTTCCATAAATGGTTTGAATAGCGGGGACCGGAGGGCTGCCTGATGAATCTGGTGGACGATGCCACAGGGACCACCCTGGGGCGGCTGGGGGCGCAGGAGACGATCTGGGCCGCAGCGGGAGTGCTGCGTAGGTGGATAGAGAAGTATGGCGTGCCGGTGGCCCTGTACACGGGTTGGAAGAATGTCTACGTGCGGGCAGCCACGGAGAAGGAGTTGCTGCGGGGCGAAGTGCCGGTAACGCAGTTTGGGCGGATGTGTGAGCGGCTGGGAATAAAGATCATCGCCGCCAACTCGCCGCAGGCCAAAGGCCGGGTGGAGCGGAATCACGGCACACACCAGGATCGGCTGGTGAAGAAGCTGCGGCGTAAGAAGATTCAAAGCTACGAGGCCGCCAACGAGTACCTGGAGACCGCATATTTGGCCGAGCACAACCAACGGTTCGCGCGTGTGGCTGCGGCCAGGGAGGACTATCATCGCCGGCGGCCGAGCCGGACAGAACTGGATGATGCATTCCGGCTGGAGACCGGGCACATCCTCGGCAACGACTGGGTGGTGCGGCATGAGAATCGATTCTTCCAAGTGAAGCGGCAGAGCCGTTATGCTCCGACCAAGAGCCAGGTGGTGGTCTGTGAATGGGAAGACGGCAAAATGGAAATCCGGTACGGGGGCCGGAGATTATGTCACGAGGAAATCGCGGCGTGTCCGAGCCTCCCACCGCCGCCCGCCAAACCGCGGCAGCCACGCCGGATGCCGGCGCCGCCGCCGGCCAGCCACCCTTGGCGGAAACGCTATCAACAAATGCAGGCACGCGGGGGGGCCGCGAAATGAGAAGAGAGCTGTGGAAATGGCGGAGTGGTGGAAAGCGTGGAAATCCAACAGCAGGATTTCCCCTCTTCCCACCGCTCCTTGGAAATCTCGCAAAACCGGCGAGATTCCCACATTCCCACAGCTCCGGCGACGAGGCGGTGGAAAAGTGGAAAACCAAAAGCAGGTTTCCCACTTTCCCACCGCCTTCTCTTGGGTTGGAGAAAAAACCGAAAACCGCCGACTGCGTCGGCCAAGAAAAGGGGACACTTCTATCGAGGTAAGGAAGGGGACATTTCTAACGAGGCTTGACAAGACTTTCATTCGGGAGTGACATTAGAACGTTCGCTGGCTATACTGCCAATGTACATACGTCATCCATCGAATGTATGCCTGCGCCAACCGCCAGTCTATTGCATTCCGGCAAGCCATTGACAACACGAGGGATGAAGCTTCACAATCAACTGGCGCGCACTGTGCTAGTAAAGTGGACGGCGCGGCAAAAGCCGTGATGGCTGAACCCGCCGCAAAAGCCATTCAAACCGTTAGGAGGTATTTGTGAAGAGAAAACTGGCGATGGCCGCGATGCTCGCGGCTGTTGTTTCCTGCGGCGGGCCGCTGGCCGCCGCTCAAGACGCCAAGCCGTTGCGCATCGGCGTCTTCGATTCGCGGGCCGTCGCACTCGCCTATGGAAACTCGGACGAGTTCCGGCGGATGGTACATGGCATACGCGCCGATTACGACGCCGCGAAGGCTGCCAACAACGACAGCCGTGCGCAGGAACTGGAGACGGAAGGCCAGTGGTCGCAGGTCCGGCTGCACCAACAAACGTTTTCGACCGGTCCTGTTGGCGGCATCCTCGCGAAAGTGAGAGACAAACTGCCGGCCATCGCCGCCCAGGCGGGGGTCTCGCTGATCGTATCGAAATGGGAAGTGCAATTTCAAACCACCGCCGTCGAGACCGTGGATGTCACGCAGCCGATCGTCAAGCTGTTCAATCCGAGCGACAGGGTCCTGGCGTGGATCGCGCAGATGAAGACCCAGGACCCGATTCCGTTTGAGAAACTGTCTCTCGACCCGAAGATGTGATCATACCGTCGGAAGTCGGTGCGCCAGGCGCGATACGCTTTGAAACATGCGATGCTCACGCCGCGGCGCGATCCGCACGGTCGTCGGGGATCGAGTGTTACCTCGATCGGGTTGCCGGCCTGCTCCATAGTGAAATCCACTTTAAGCCCGAACTCCAAGCCAAGCTCACAGGTCTTGAATGGGCCAAGCTCGAGTACTCGCAGGCGTTCGGTGCGCACTGGCGGGCGACGGCGGCCTTCACGCCGATCCGCGGGGACGAGTCGGATT
>PMVV01000263.1 GCA_003166475.1 Bryobacterales bacterium
CCCGCGCAGTACCCGCGCCTGGAAGCCTACGTCAAAGGCGTGGTTGCCGCGTTCGCCAACGACGATCGCGTTCTCGCGTGGGACATCTGGAACGAGCCCGATAACACCAACGACTCGAGCTACGGAAAACTGGAGCCCGCCAACAAGATCCAACTGGTTCTGAAACTGCTTCCGAAGGCCTACGCGTGGGCTCGGGAGGCGCGGCCCGTCCAGCCCTTGACCAGCGCCGTCTGGCAGGGCGACTGGTCCTCGCCGGAGAAGTTGAGCCCGATGGAAAAGATCCAGATTCTCTCGTCCGACGTCCTGTCCTTCCACAACTACAACGAGCCCGCGGACTTCGAGAAGCACGTGCAGTGGCTCGAGCAATACCATCGGCCGATTCTGTGTACCGAGTATATGGCGCGCGGCAANNGAGGTGGCGTTCATCCGCGAGATATCCGCCGCCGCACGCTAGACCTTGTGCAAGCCCCCTGCCACGCCTGCCACGTCGGACACTGGCTTGCCCTTCGTGTGTTGTCGTAAAATTAAGGAACGAGGAACGGCCAATGAATGTGAACCTGTCCCCTGAGATCGAAAGGCGGGTCAAGGACGAATTGACCGCCGGCCAGTACCAGGATATGAACCAGTTCTTCGAAACCGCGGTCCAATATTTCCTCGATCAGCGCCAACGCAGTGAACGCCGCCTTAACGCGCTTCGCAGAATCGGCCAGGCNNCTCCGCCTCGCAGAGGCCCCGCCGCTCTACGAGCCGAAATGGTCGACGGAGATCATGGCGGAAACCGTCCGCACGCTGGAATCTAAGTTGGGATGGCCCGCCGCGCTCACCTCTTACCTTCAGAGCGAACTGCTCTCGCACTTCGGCGATGCATGGGTGACGGGCCATGGACCCCTGGTTTCCCGCATGACAAACGACGAGAAAGACCGGCACGTTGTGGCCGCGGCGGTTGCCTGCGGGGCCTCCACCATCGTGACCCTGAACCTCCGGCACTTCCAAAAAGTGCATCTTGAACCATGGGGAGTCGTTGCCCTCCATCCCGCGCCATTCCTTAGTATGCTCTACCATCAAGACCCGGCTGTCGTTATGGCAAAGCTGCGGGCACAGGCGGCCGATCGAGGCCGCAGTCTGCCGGAGCTTTTGAAGATTCTGGGCAAGACGGTACCGGATTTCGTCGACCTGATTTCGTCCATGATCCCATCATCCGGCTCCTCCTAACCCGAGGCCCTCTCTGTGACGGCAAGCCGTACCGCGAGGACGAGGTGGCGTTCATCCGCGNNGTTCGAGCACGGTGCGCAGACGACAAACAACGATCGTCTGCGCCACGCCGTGCACCGGCCGCTGGCTGTCGTTTCTGGTCCGCTCAGCCACCGTCAAGAATGATAACGTTATCATTGCAGATGAACCCATCCCACCCGCGCCACGGCATCGCATGGAAGGCCGCCCGTACCCTCGCCATCGGAGCCGCCGCGCATGCCGACCTCACCGCCGCGCAAGCCGGCAGGCCGTCGCGGCTGCTAACCTTGGCCCCGGCCGACGTCCTGGTCATCTGTCTATACTTCGCGCTGGTGCTAGGGATTGGCGTGTACCTGAAGCGCCGCGTCCACGCCAGCAAAGACTTCTTCTTCGCAGGTAAGGGCGTGGGCTCCTGGGTAGCCGGCCTGAGCTTCGTCGCGGCGAACCTGGGCACACTCGAACTGCTGGGCTGGTCGGCCTCGGCCTATCAGTACGGCATGCTGGCCGCGCATTGGTATTGGATCGGAGCGGTCCCCGCCATGCTCTTCCTCGGCATGGTCATGATCCCGTTCTATTACGTATCCAAGGCTCACTCCGTGCCCGGATATCTCAAGCTGCGCTACGGCGAGGGAGCGCGCCTGCTTTCCGCTCTATCTTTCGCCGCCATGACTATCCTGATGAGCGGCATCAACATGTATTCCATGGCCGTGGTGATGAAGGTCATTCTGGGTTGGGATATCAATTTCAGCATCCTGGTTTCCACCGTGACCGTAGGGGTTTATGTCGCGCTCGGAGGCCTGCTCTCCGCCATCGTAAATGAAGTCGTTCAATTCGTCTTGATCTGGGTTGGAACCGCTGCCATCCCCATTCTCGGCCTGATCGAGACAGGCGGCTGGCACGGCATGCTCGCGCGCATCGCCGCACGCGCGCCCGCCGGCGACTATACGCACATGTGGCGGAATATGGGCGCGGCCGCGCACAACCCCATGGGCGTACACTGGACCGGCATCGTCTTCGGCCTCGGCTTCATCGGCGCATTCGGCTACTGGACCACGGACTTCCTGGTTGTCCAGCGGGTGATGGCTGCGCGGGATTTACGGTCGGCGAAGATCGCCACCACCATTGGCGCGGCATTCAAGATGTTCTTGCCGGCCATCGTCATCCTGCCCGGCTTGCTGGGCTTGGCCGTGCTGCCAATGAAGCTGACCGGCGAAACGGAGGCGCTCGCAACCGGCGGACACAGCTTTAACGAAGTGATGCCGCTCATGATGGCGCGCTATCTCGGCCCCGGTTTCCTGGGCATCGGCGTAACCGCTCTGATCGCCGGCTTTATGTCCGGCATGGCGGGTAACATCAGCGCCTTCGCCACGGTGTGGACCTATGACATTTACCGCCCGGTATTGAACCGCATCGCCGGTGACGCGAAGTGCCTCCGTATCGGGCGCTGGTGTACGGTAATCGGCCTCGCGGCGAGCATCGGCGCTGCCTATCTGGTCATGCAATTCGCCAGCATCATGGATTACGTCCAGGCCGTCTTCGGTTTCGTCATCATCCCCCTGTTCGGCACCGTGATCGTCGGGATGCTGTGGAAGCGAGCCTCCCCCGCCGGAGGCTTCTGGGGATTGTTCTGCGGGACGCTATCGTCCATCCTGCTCTGGCTGCTGGTGAAATTGCATCCCCAGGCGCTGGCGATTCTGGCCATGTCCGCGGACGCCAAGCCGATGGCCGAGAACCTGTATAGGTTCATCTGGGCATGGCTGGTGTGCGTGATCGTCACGATTGCGGTCAGTCTGGTGACCAAGCCCAAGCCGGCTTCGGAACTGCAGGGCCTGGTATACGGACTGTCGGTGCTGCCATCCGACGAAGCTGTTCCCTTTTATCGCCGGCCCATCTTCGCGGCGGCGGTAGTCGCCGCTATCTTAGTCTGGTTGAATTTGGTCTTCTGGTAACTCGCGTGAACAAGAAAGAACGCATGCTCCGCGCGCTCCGTCGTGAGCCGGTCGATCGCCTCCCTACCCAATCCAATTACACAGGGAAAATGGGACAATTGCTGTCCGCGCATTTCGGAATCGCCGAGGCGGAGCTGCCCCAGCGCCTCGGGAACCACCTGCTGCGCGTGGACATCGACCACCCCCGCCGCACCAATGCGGATGGGTCGATCGCATTCGACTGGTGGGGCGCCGGGTGGGACACTCGCACGGAGGGTTACTGGCATGCTTTCGCCCCGCTGAAAGATTCGCTCGACCTCGATCGCTATCCATGGCCCGATCCGAACGATGCGGCGATTCTCGGCGCAGCCGAGCGGACCATTCTCCGCAACGCCGATAACTACTTCATCGCGCCCAATCTCGGAATGTGTCTCTTTGAACGAGCCTGGTCGCTGCGCGGATTCGATGCCTTGCTCATGGACATGCTGGAACGTCCCGAGTGGGTGGAAGAACTTCTGGACCGCATCACCCAGATCCAGGCGACGCTGGCGAAAAGATTCGTCGCGGCCGGCGTCGCCGGCGGGTATCTCGGTGACGACTACGGAGCCCAGCGCGCCATGCTGTTCTCTCCACGGCTCTGGCGCAGGCTGATCAAGCCGCGCCTGGCGAAGCTGTTTGCGGTGTTTGTGGACGCGAATCTTCCGGTGATTCTGCATTCCGACGGCGATATCCGGGCCATTCTGCCGGACTTGGTTGAGATCGGGATGACCACCCTGAACCCAGTGCAGCCGGAGGTGCTGGACCACGCCTGGCTCCACAAAGAGTACGGCGCGAAGCTGAGTTTCTACGGCGGAATTTCCACGCAGGGAGTGCTGCCGAACGGTACCGTCGAAGAAGTGCGCGCCGCAGCCATTGCCTGCGCCCGAACGCTGGCGCCGGACGGGACCGGCCTCGTGCTGGGGGCCTCGCACCGCATGCAGTCCGACATTCCAGCGCGAAACGTGGAGGCGATGCTCGATGCTTGATCGCGCCGAAATCGTAGCGGCTTGCTTCCGCCAGGTTTTCATGGAGGGCGGGCAATCTTGCCCGCAGCCGCCTTTCAGGCGGCCTGCAGCATTTGCCGGCGATTCCGGCGGCGCAGGCAAATTGACCAACTACCAAAAACTCGCAGGTGATCCCCAACTGTGGGCGCGCGCGCCCGGGCGCGTGGATCTGATGGGCAGCCATACGGACTACAACCTGGGCTTCGTGCTGACCTTGCCCATCGGCAGAGACACCTGGATCGCCGCGCGCCGCCGCGACGACGGGATCGTGCGCGTGCATTCCATGAACCTCGATGCTTCGGACGAGTTCCGGCTGGATGCGATCGAGCCGGTCTCCGAATCCCGGTGGCGCAACTACGTGCGTGGCGTCGCTGCGATCCTGCAAAATGAGGGGCTGGCGCTCACCGGCTGCGATGCCATCATCCACAGCACCGTCCCTGTAGCGGCTGGCCTAAGTTCGTCGGCGGCGTTGGAGTGCGCACTGGCCACGCTGTTCTCGGGGTTGGGCGGCTGGAGCCTCACCGGGGAGCGGAAGGCGTTGCTGTGCCAGAAGGCCGAGAACGAATTTGTCGGAGTGAAGTGCGGCATTCTGGATCAGTATTCATCGTGCCTCGGACGCCGCGGGTGCGCGTTGCTGCTCGATTGCCGCGACCTCTCCACGCGCGCGGTGCGGATTGCCGATGGCATTCGCGTCGTGGTGTGCAACACCATGAGCCCGCGCCGGCTGTCGGGCGGCGAATACGCGCAGCGCCGGGCCGAGTGCGAGCAAGGCGCAGCCGCATTGGGGGTGAGCGCTTTGCGCGATGTGACCCCGGAGATGCTGGCGGCCAGACGGCGCGAACTTCCGGAGCGGACCGCGCGGCGGTGCGCGTTCATCGTCGCCGAAAGTGCGCGGGCCGAGTCGCTGGCCGCGGCGCTCGAAGCGGGCAACCGGCCGGCCGTGGCCCGTCTCTGCACGGAGTCGTTTGCAGGCGCGCGGGATCTTTACGAGATCTGCTCCCCGGCGATGGAGGCTATGATGGAAGCCATGCTCGCCGCGCCCGGAGTGATCGGCGCGAGGCAGGCGGGTGCGGGATTCGGCGGTTGCATGGTCGCCCTGGTGGACGCCGCATCGGCGGACGCCTTCCGCGCCGCCGTCCTGAACGCCTATCGGAGCGCGACCCAGGTGTGTCCCGAGATCTACCCGGTGGATGCCGCGCCAGGGGCTGAGCTATTCAACATAGAGGAGATCGCCAAATGACCGTCGCAACACTGCCGGACCTTACCGCTGATTACGCTGTCCCGGTCGAGCGGGTAACTGAGTTCCAGCGCAAGGGCCACATCCTGCTGCGTGGCGTTGCCTCTTCTGAAGAAGTGGCGGCCTACCGGAGTGTCATCCTCGCGGCCCGCGAGCGGTTCGGAGCGGAACGCACTCCCCTGGAGAATCGCGACACATACGGCAAAGCGTTTTTGAAGGGCATGAACCTGTGGTCCAAGGACGAAGACGCGCGCCAATTCGTCCTGGCAGGCCGATTTGCCAAGATCGCGGCCGATCTGCTCGGCGTGGATGGCGTCCGCATCTATCACGATCAGGCTCTGCTCAAAGAGCCGGGCGGCGGAATCACACCGTGGCACCAGGACCAGCACTACTGGCCGCTGGACACCGCCAATACCATCACCATGTGGATGCCGCTGGTCAATGTGACTCCCGAAATGGGCGCCATGCGGTTTGCCTCGGGATCGCACCTGGACGGCTACCTCGGCGACATTCCCATCGGCGATTACTCAGAGCGAAATTTCGAGGAGTACATTCAAAGTCGCGGCTATAAGATCGCCCCTGGAGTGGCGATGCAGGCAGGCGATGCCACCTTCCACTACGGATGGACTCTGCACGGTGCACCCGCCAACGACACGCTTCGCACGCGGGAAGTGATGACCGTGATCTGGTACGCCGATGGAGCCCGAGTGACACAGCCAGATAACTTCAACCGGAAGCGCGATCTGGAAAGGTGGATGCCGGGCCTAAAGCCCGGCGATCTCGCAGCAAGTGAATTGAATCCGCTAGTCTTCCACCGCTAACCATCACTCTCACGCAGTATTACAACTGGTCGGAATCTTNNGGCCTCTCAGGCCGCCTCTTTGGTTGCGGCTATGCTGCTCTGTGGGGCAGGCTGGTAGCCTGCGGCGGACTTGCCAGTCCGCCAAGCGCGCGGAAGCGCGCCTTTTTCTCACCCTGTCGGTCACACGCCGACATCTCCCTACAGCTCGCTGAAAACAAACACAAAGCCCTGATGCCGCCCGCTGACTTCTTGAGCCGCCATGTTATCGTAACGTCGGGCGAGCAAAGCGCCGAATGCAACCTATTGATGTTCGCTTAATACAGTGACAATTCCGGCGACAAATTTGCACTTTCCATCCGGCTGATGTGGGGCGGCCAATCTTGGCCGCAGCCGCCTTTTCAGGCGGCCAGGGCCGGCTGAAAGCCGGCTGCGGGCAGAATGCCCGCCCCACAAGATCCAAGCTGGTTGTCACTCTATTATGCGAGACTCAATAGTGCAACGCAGTGTTACGGATGTAACCCGTTTACCAAGAATCGCTCGAACGTAACCGTCCGCACTCACAACCCGGGAGCCAACCCAGCCGCGGCGAGCGAAGCGGCGCCAACTCCTTTGATTCCAATGGCAACGGCTTTGCTCGTTCAATTCCGCCTCCGGCCCGGATCGCACCCGCGATGCACAAGTCCGCCCATTGACCGGCCAAGTT
>PMVV01000196.1 GCA_003166475.1 Bryobacterales bacterium
TGCCCGCTGGTAAACACCGTCGGATAAAGCGTAGAAGTCGCTTCGGGCTCGCACCGCTAGAGCTAGAGATTCTCGTGTGGTTGGTCATGACATCTTCCTTTAATTCGGCAGGCTCCTTCTGTTGGGCGCGGGCGGCATCTCCCAACTGTCTTGCCAGTTCGCCGGAGAGCGGCAGATTGGTTGTCGACATGGCGTCCTCTGTACTATTGTTGCATGCAGGGGCTTCTGCAGCGTGTGGCTGGCTCAGCAGCCTATTGAGTATGCGTCGCCCTCTTCACAAGGAGTCCTCGTCGCGGTGCGCGGGCCGCAAGCCCATCCTCCACCTATGCGCAGCCCACGCGCGCCAAGAGCCGGCGGCAGCCTTCCCGGAAGGTTTCCGGCGCGGTGAGCAGGCTGAGCACCAGGAACGCCTCCGATTCGAAATCGTAGAAAAAGCCGGGCTGGACCAGGACGTTGTCTTTGTCCAGAAGCTCAAGTGCCCATTCTTCTTCGCGGCGGATGCGCGGCACTTGCAGCGTGGCATACCAGCCGCCTTCGACCGCCAGGATGCGGCAGGGCGAGTCGGCGGCGATCGCGGATGCGAGCCACGCCAGATTGGCGCGCACGCGGGCGGCGATCTGCTGCTGAATGCCTCTGCCGAGTTCCAGCAGGCGCGGGGCGGCTTGCTGCACGGGCGCGCTTACGGAAAGATAGGTGTCGGCGATCCACTCCAGCTTGTCTCTGGCTTCGGCGCGCTCGGCTGGGGGGCCGGAAATCACTATCCATCCCAGCTTCATTTGGGGCAGTCCGGCGATCTTGGATAGGCCGCTCATGGAGAAGGCCAGCGTTTCGGTGGTGTCGGCAAGGGTGCGCACGCGCTGCGCGTCTTCGGAGAAGGCGTAGTCGGCGAAGACTTCATCCGAGATGAGCGGGAGTTCGAGCGACTGGAGGAACCGCAGTTCGTCGCGCTTGAGGAACGACCCGGTTGGATTGTTGGGGTTCACCACGACGATGGCTCGCGTCCGCGGGGTGATGGCGGCGGCAAGGGCGTGGCAATCGATCGACCAGCCGCCGTGGTAGACGAGCGGATACGAAACGACGCGCAGCGATTCCATGGTCGCGAGAAACTCGAACAGCGGATACGATGGCCGCGGCACCAGCACTTCGTCGCCTGGATCGGCCAGCAACTTAAACAGATACGCGTAGGCTTCGCTGGTGCTGGCGGTGAGCAGGACGCGGTCCGGCTCGACGGTGTGGCCCGCTTCGGCGTAATAGCGGCAGACGGCTTCGCGCGCGGCCAGCGATCCGGCGGGCTGCGGATCGTAGCGCAAGGCGCGCCGGTCGGCCAGCGCCTGCACGATCTCCTCGGGATACGCAAGGCCGGCGTGGGTGGGGTTCGATTCGGCCAGGTCCAGGACGGCGATTCCGGCGCGGCGCTTATCGGCGAGCAGGCGCGTGAGGCGGTTGGGAGACGGGTCCCAGTGAAATCGAGACGAAAACATGGTTTGATAGGCTTTGATTATATGGCTTTTCATGGGGTGGATTACCTTCACATCGATTCTCTGTTCAATGAGGAGGAGCTGTTGGTGCGGCAGACGGCGCGTCAATTCGTGGACGAGCGCGTGCTGCCGGCCATTCGCGACTGCTATCGCGACGCGCGCTTCCCCAGCGATCTGGTGCCGGAAATGGGCCGCCTGGGCTTCTTCGGCGCCAACCTGGAGGGTTACGGCTGCGCGGGCCTGAGCAACGTGGAGTACGGGCTGATTATGCAGGAACTGGAGCGCGGCGATTCCGGCGTGCGCAGTTTCGTCAGCGTGCAGGGCGCGCTGGTGATGTACCCGATCTTCACTTACGGCTCCGACGAACAGAAGCAGCAATGGCTGCCGCGCCTGCAAAGCGGCGAAGCGGTGGGCTGTTTCGGACTCACCGAGCCGGACTTCGGCTCCAACCCCGCCGGCATGCGGACCACCGCCCGGCGCGATGGCGGCGATTGGATTTTGAACGGCGAGAAAACCTGGATCACCAGCGGCACGCTGGCCGATGTGGCTATCGTGTGGGCGCGCGCGGAGGAAGGCATCCGCGGGTTTCTGGTGGAGAAGGGCACGCCGGGATACACGTCGTCGGACATTCACGGGAAGTGGTCGATGCGGGCGTCGGTGACGTCCAGCCTGGCGCTGGCGGATTGCCGCGTCCCATCGAGCGCGATGCTGCCGGGGGCAAGGGGGCTGAAGGGTCCGCTGGGCTGCCTTACGCAAGCGCGCTACGGGATCGGCTGGGGCGTGCTGGGCGCGGCCATGGATTGCTACGAGACGGCGCGCCAGTACACTATCCTGCGCAAACAATTCGACGGCCGGCCCATCGCGTCGCATCAGCTTGTGCAGGAGAAGCTGGCCTGGATGATCACGGAGATCACCAAGGCGCAATTGCTGGCGGTGCAGGCCGGCCGGTTGAAGGACCAGGCGAAGTTGGAGCCGGCGCACGTCTCCATGCTGAAGCGGAATAACGTGGCGATGGCGCTGGAGTGCGCGCGGCTCAGCCGGGACCTGCTGGGCGCCAACGGAATCACCGACGAGTATCCGATCATGCGGCACTTATGTAATCTGGAGACGGTCAAAACCTACGAAGGAACCGACCATATCCACACGCTGGTGATCGGAGAGAGAGTGACTGGGATCGCCGCTTACAAATAGTTAGATGGACAGGCCAGGAGGCCTGTCCCACATACCATGCTCCTCTACGCCCTGACTATCCTGGTGAGCGCTTTCCTGCTGTTCCAGGTACAACCGGTCATTGCCCGCATTATCCTGCCATGGTTCGGCGGGTCGGCAGCGGTGTGGACCACCTGCCTGTTGTTCTTTCAGTCTGTGTTGCTGCTGGGGTACTTGTACTCGCACTGGCTGTACCGGAAGCTGGGGCCGCGCGCCCAGGTGGTGGCGCATATCGGGCTATTGACGGCGAGCATGGCCGTCTTGCCGATCTGGCCGGCGGCGTCCTGGAAGCCCACCGGGGGCGAAGACCCGACGCTGCGCATCCTGCTGTTGCTGGCGGTGACGGTGGGATTGCCGTATTTTCTGCTATCGACCACGGGCCCGCTGTTACAGGCCTGGTACGCGCGGCGGTATCGGGGAGCGGTGCCCTACCGGCTCTATGCGCTATCGAATGCCGGCTCGATGTTCGCGCTGATCAGTTACCCGGTGCTGTTCGAGCCATGGCTGGGCACGCGCCATCAGGCAGTGAGTTGGTCGGCGGCATACGGCGTGTTCGTCGTCCTGTGCGCTTGCACCGCTTGGCTGGGACGCGAGACCGCGGCGGCGCCGGCTGAACTGGCGCCGGACGACCAGGAACCCGCGCGCCGAACCTTGTTCTGGATTGCGCTGCCCGCCTGCGCTTCGGTTTTGTTATTGGCCGTCACCAATCACCTGACGCAGAACGTGGCGGCGATACCTTTTCTCTGGATACTCCCGCTGAGCATCTACTTACTCAGCTTCATACTCTGTTTTGAAAGCGAGGGGTGGTACCGGCGCACGGTGTTTCTGGGATTGTTCGCGGTGGCGGTGGGCGGCATGGCCTATGCACTTTCACCGGAGTTCCAAAACAACCCGGTCAAGGTGATGATCCCATTCTTCGGCGTGGGACTGTTTATCTGCTGCATGGTTTGCCACGGGGAATTGGCGCGCATGAAGCCGCACCCCAGCCGGCTGACGTCGTTCTACGTCATGATTGCGCTGGGCGGCGCGCTTGGAGGAGTCTTCGTCGCGCTGATCGCGCCGCGCGTGTTCTCCGGCTTCTATGAACTGCCGGTAGGGCTGTCGGCATGCGCCATTGTGGTTCTGATGGTGTGGCGCGCCGATCCGGAAAGCGGCCTGGGAGGCTCCTGGAGGCGGCCGGCGCCACTGGCAGCCGGGCTCCTGGCTTTGGCTGTGACAGGCTATCTGGGATTCGTAATCCACGAGCGCGGCAAAGGCGCCCGGGTGATAGCGAGGAACTTCTATGGCGGATTGAAAGTGATGGACGAGACGTCCGACGACGAGAACGGCGACCCGGTTCGCAGGCTTATGCACGGCACCATCACGCACGGCGAGCAGTTCCTGGATCCAAAGTTGCAAGGCCGTCCCACCACTTACTACGGACCGAACTCCGGCGTGGGCCGCGCCATACGGCAGGATCAGGAAGGCGGTCCGGTGCGGGTGGGCGTGATCGGACTGGGAACCGGGACGCTGGCGGCTTACGGCCGCGCGGGCGACTATTTCCGGTTCTACGAAATCAATCCGCTGGTGTTGCGGCTGGCCAATACGCAGTTCACATTTCTCAAGATCTGCAAGGCGCGGGTGGACGTGGCGATGGGGGACGCGCGGCTCTCGCTGGAGCGGGAAGCGCCCGAGGACTTCGACGTGCTGGCGGTGGACGCGTTTTCGAGCGACGCGATCCCGGTGCATCTGCTCACGCGGGAGGCGTTTGTCCTGTACTTCCGGCATTTGAAGCCGGAGGGCGTGCTGGCGGTACACGTGTCGAACAAGCACCTGGATTTGACTCCGGTGGTCAAGCTGGCGGCCCGGTCGCTGCAGAAGGACGCACGGCTGATCGACACAGAAGATGAGGAGCATGACGTGTTCGGGTCCACCTGGGTGCTGGTGACGGCCAGTGCGAGCTTCTTCGATGGTGCGCTGATGCGCACGGTGGCGGCGGCGGTGCCGCTGCCGCGAAAGATGCGGATGTGGACGGACGACTATAGCAATCTATTTCAAATACTGAAGTAGCTTTCAGCTTTCAGCTATCAGCTTTCAGCTATCAGCTTTTCAGTGTGTGGAGGAGACCTGCCAGCATGCGCTTCAGTTCAACGGCGCGTTGGGAGAGTTCCTCGTGGTCTTCGGGTTTGATCAGTTTGAGATCTCGCGCCAGCAGGAGGTGATACTCCAATTCGCTTGCCGATCCCATGGCGATGGAACAGAAGCGGGCGAACTCGGCAGCGCCGTTCCGTCCGCATCCCTCGGCCAGATTGGCGGGAATCGAGGCGCAGGAGCGACGGAGTTGGCTGGTCAGCCCGTAGAGTTCCTGGCCGGGAAAGGTCGCTGTGATTTGATAAACCGCCAGCGTTAACTGATGTGCTTTCTGCCATACTTTCAGTTCGTGGAAATCCTTCACGCTACCATCGTAGGCCGATGCGAAGCTGAAAGCTGATAGCTGANNGATAGCTGATAGCTGATAGCTACATGGGGCGATTCATCCTGAACCTGCGGCCGATCGGATCGGCGACTCCCGGCCACAAGCGTTTCGCGGCGGTGGCGCTGACGATGGCCACCGGAGCGGCGTAGCTCTCTTTGGCGCTTTCCACTCCGCCAAACTTCAACAGGGCTTGGCGGCGGGCTTCTTCCGGAGACAAGCCGCGGGCCAGATGGTCCTCGGTTTGCATCGCCAGGTGGGCTTCAATCTCGGCAGCCAGTTCGCGTTCGCGGCGGGCGCCGGCCAACGTGCCGGTAAGACGCTTCCAGGCGAGGCGCAGGGTTCTCATGACGTCTCTCCACGCCGCGCAAAGAATCGGCCGATGATTGTGGTCGTCTGCCGCCACTGGCGTGTTTCCGACGCCAGCAGCTTGCGGCCGGCCTTGGTCAGGCGGTAAAACTTCGCTTTGCGGTTATTGCCGGACACGCCCCATTCCGCCGAGACCGAGCCTTCCTGCTCCAGCTTGAGCAGTACCGGATAGAGCGTCCCATGATTGATCGAGAGCAGATCGTCGCTAATCTGTTCGATGCGGCGCGCGATGCCATAGCCATGCTGGGGGCCCAGGGCCTCCAACGTTTTTAGGACCATCAGGGCCAGGGTGCCCTGCCAGACTTCGGTTTTGCCGTCCATGTTGGTGCTTAACCGTTTTGGGAAACCGCTTCCTGACGGTCGCGGCTCGGTAACGGTCGCGGCTCGGTAACAGTCACGTTGATTTCGCAAGGCCTACCGAGCCGCGACCGCCAGAGCGGTTAAGCACCCAATAGGTGAAGAACCGCACATAGCGCCGGACCCGTCATGGGAGGCGGTATAACTAATTGGCGCTTTGGTGTATCATTCGAAGTGCGAAGGATTTATATGAAGATGCGCGGATCTCTAGTTCTGAAGCTCTGTTTATGTCTGGTTGCGGTTGCGGCTGTTGCCGCAGCTACCACGCCGCTGTCGCTGTCGGCGTCGCCCGGCGCGGTCACTTTTCAATACAGCTCTGGGGAACAGCAGCCTCTACCGGTGTTCGTGACGGTGATTGCCAGCGATGGAAGTTCGCCGGCTCTTAGCGTGACGCTGACGCCCCCCACTGGAACTGCCGCCACACTCTTTCCCCAGCCGTCGGTCGACGGCGACACGATCCAGGTGGGATACGACGTGAACACACTCCTGGCGCTGCTGAACCAACCGGGCGCATATAAGGCCAGCCTGACCGTCACCGCCGCCGGTTTTCCTTCCCCTTTGACTATCCCGCTGACGTTCGTCGTCGGCACCGCCGTATCGATCGCCGCGACGCCTTCGTCGCTGACTTTCAGCGCGCCATCCGTGCTGACGCCCCAAACCGTCGGGCTCTCCAGCACCGATGGCGCCCAGATCAGTTTCCAGGTGGCCTCGGACTCAACGTGGTTGATCGTGGCGGCGAGCGTGAGCTATACACCTTCGATTCTCACGGTCACGGTGAATGCCGTCAACCTGACGGCCGGCATTTACCAGGGCAACATCATGGTCACTCCCTCGACCGGCGGCACACTGACAATTCCGGTAACTCTCCAAATCGGCACGAACACTTTGGCGGCCAGCCCGACTTCTCTGGCATTCGTCTATACGCTGGGCGGGACGGCGCCCGCGCCGGAGACAGTGCAACTCTCCAGCCTGGTTGCCAACGACACTTATGCCGCCCAAGCGACGAGCAGCGGAAACTGGCTGCTGCTGAATGGAGTGACAACGGTAATATCGGGCACGCTGAACGCCAGCGTGATTGTGACGGTGAATCCGGCGGGTCTGGCGGCAGGCAGCTACCAGGGCGCAATCACCGCGACCGATGCAGACGGCGGCACGCAGACGGTCACAGTCACGCTGCTGGTTAGCAATATATCGAACGTCGCCAACCCGCCATCCTTAGTGTTTGTGGCGCAAGCCGCGATGCCGGCTCCCGCCCCGCAGTTGGTTTTAGTGAACGGCCCTCCCAGTTCCACGTACACAGCCACGGTCACCCCCATCGGGGGATGGCTTTCGATTTCCTCGACGGGCGGCTCGACTCCAGCCCAACTGACCGTTACCGCCAATCCAAAGGCCCTGGCGGCAGGCACCTACACCGGCACAGTGCAGATCGATTTTGACACGCACATCCAGAACATCCAGGTTACGTTGACCGTATCCGCGAACCCGGTGCTCACCACTACTCCCGGCGCGTTCATTGACAACTACTACGGAGGGGATCCGCCTCTGGCGCCGCTGACTCTCGAGGTTAACGTCAGCAGCGGCGCACCGCAGCCTTTTACCATCGCGTCCGGAGTGCCGGCCTGGCTGCAGGTCAGTTCGGGCAACCTCCCACTGGAGACTTTGACCACCCTGAAGGCGACCCTGGCAGTGAATACCTTGTCCACCGGCACCTACCTGGCGCAGATCATCCTGATACCGACGGCGGCGGGCGGGGTTCCAGTGGTGGTTCCAGTTTTGCTCACCGTAGAGAACGCGACACCGGTGGTGGCGAACGTCGCCTCGCTTAGTTTCAGCGGCGCCGCAGGCACTGGGCCGCAGAATACGACCATCGAAGTTACAGCGGCCTCGCCCACTTCCTTCACCGCCAGCACCAGCACGGTCAGCGGGGGCAGTTGGCTCTCCGTCTCCCCCGCCAGCGGCAATGCCAGCGTGGCCAACACACCGCTGACGGTCACTGCCGACGCCACCAACCTGGCCAAGGGAACCTATCAAGGCACCGTTACGCTGACTACTGCCGTCGGCGTGGAAACAAAGATTCCAGTCACGTTTACGGTAACCGCTCCTAGCGGCCCGGTTACGATCAACCCATCCACGCTCGCATTTGCTTATACCCTGGGCGGAGCGCTGCCGGCCGCGCAGAGCCTGCAGATCACCGGCACGCAGAGTTTCACGGCCGGCGCCAGCACCAGCGGCGGAGGCACGTGGCTGGCGGTGACCCCGGCGTCGGGAACCGGGAACGCCGCATTAAGTGTGTCCGTCAATCCGGCCAGTCTATCTCCCGGCGCGTATAACGGGACCATTACCGTGACTCCCACGGGCGGTTTGGCGCAAACCGTCGCGGTGACGCTGACGGTCGCGGTAGCGGGATCGCTGACCCTCACGTCAAGCCCGCCAGTGTTCACCTACACCGCCGGCGATGCCGTTCCGGCCGCGCAGACTTTGTCGGTCGTCTCCACGGGGCAGGCGGTTACATTCACGGCCACCGCCGCCAGCAGCGGATGGCTTTCGGTGACACCCAGTTCCGCAACCACGCCGGCTAATCTTTCGGTTTCGGTGAATCCCGCGAATCTGGGACCCGGCTCGTATACCGGCTCGGTGGCTCTGAGCGCCGACGGCGGAACTCTGCAACTGAACGTCACCGTGAGTCTTACGGTGGTGGCTCCATTCCCGGTCATCGTCGGGGTGGTTAACGCGGCCAGCTATCAGACGGGCGGTATTTCGCCGGGCGAGATCGTAACGGTATTCGGCACTTCGCTGGGGCCTGCCACAGGTGTGTTAGCCGCTATCGACAGCCACGGATACATCGAGACCACCCTCGCCAACGTAAAACTGACGTTTAACGGATACCCGGCGCCGATATTGTACGTGGGCGCCGGGCAAATCAACGCCATCGCCCCCTATGAACTGGCCGGCGCCTCGGATGTCTCGGTGGAGGCGACGTTTGGCAGCGCCCGGTCCAACGAGGTGACCTATCCGGTGGTTGCGAGCGCTCCAGGTGTGTTCAGCGACAACGCCACGGGTCAGGGCGGAGGCGCCATTCTGGACGTACACTATAACCTTGTCTCGGCCAGCAACCCGGTGAGCGGCGGCGCGGTGATCCAGATCTTCGCCACGGGACAGGGCGCGACTTCGCCGACCGGCGTGGACGGGCTGATCGAGCCGCTGACATTGCCGTTGCCCGCCCCGCTGCTAAGTCCTGGGGTGACGATCGGCGGCGTGACGGCGACTATTCAATACGCCGGCGCGGCGCCTGGACTGGTGGCTGGCGCGCTGCAAGTAAACGCATACATCCCCGACGGACTGCCTTCGGGGCCCGCTGCGCTGGTGGTGTCGTTTGGCGGCGTCGATTATAGCCAGGCGGGCATCACGGTGGCGATCAAGTAGGGGCAGGGCGGCCTGAGAGGCCGGGCCCAGAGGGCACCCCGGCTGAGAGCCTGCCCCACGAAACGCCGGGCCTCTGCTAAGATGGGACGTAACCTCCCCGGCCTTTCAAAGCTCATGAAATTTGGCGTTATTGTCTTTCCCGGCAGTAATTGCGATCACGATGCCTGGTTTGCGGTGAACCGGAACCTGGGCCAACGGGCTCAATTCATTTGGCACGATTCGGCAAGTCTCGGCGACATCGACGCGGCGATCCTTCCTGGCGGCTTTGCCTATGGCGACTATCTGCGGTGCGGGGCGATCGCCAAGTTCTCGCCGGTGATGGCGGCAGTGCGCAAGTTCGCGGCGGATGGCGGCCTGGTGCTGGGCATCTGCAACGGCTTCCAGATCCTGGTTGAAGCCGGGCTGCTTCCCGGCGCGCTGATGCGCAACCGCAACTTGAAATTCATCTGCCGCGAGGTGCGGCTGCGCACCGAGACGCTGGACTCGCCATTCACGGCCGCGGCGGAGCCGGGGCAAATCCTGCGCATGCCGATCGCTCACGGGGAAGGCTGCTACGTGGCCGACGAGCGCACGCTGGACGAACTGGAGGCCGAGGATCGCGTCGCCTTCCGCTACGTGGATAACCCCAACGGCTCCATGCGGGACATTGCCGGGATCCTGAATGCCCGGCGCAATGTAATGGGGATGATGCCGCATCCCGAGCGGGCCACCGAGCCGCTGATGGGGTCGAGCGACGGCCTGGTCGTTTTCCGCAGCATGGCGATGGCTGGCGAGCCGGCGGCGCTCCAGCTATGAGCGCCGTGGCCATGACTCCCGATCTGATCGCTCAGCACCAGCTCACTCGATCGGAATACGGCAAGATCGTGGAGATTCTGGGCCGCGAGCCGAGCTATACCGAACTGGGCGTGTTCAGCGTGATGTGGAGCGAGCACTGCTCCTACAAGAGCTCGCGCCTGCACCTGAAGAAGCTGCCCACCCGCGGCAAGCTGGTAGTGCAGGGTCCCGGCGAGAACGCGGGCATCATCGATGTGGGCGGCGGCTATGTGATCGCGTTCAAGATCGAATCGCACAACCACCCCAGCTTTATCGAGCCGTTTCAGGGCGCGGCTACGGGAGTGGGCGGCATTCTGCGCGACATTTTCACCATGGGCGCGCGGCCCATCGCGGTGCTCGATTCGCTGCGCTTCGGCCCACTGGACGATCCGCAGAACGGCGCGCGCAACCGCCGTATCCTCGAGGGCGTGGTGGCGGGCATCGCGCATTACGGCAACTGCTTCGGCGTGCCGACGTTGGGCGGCGAGTGCATTTTTGAGGCTTGCTACAACGGGAATCCGCTGGTGAATGTCTTCGCGCTGGGGGTGGCGAAGAAGGAAGACATCTTCTACGCGAGCGCCGCGGGCGTCGGCAACCCCGTGATTTACGTGGGCGCCAAGACGGGCCGCGACGGCATCCACGGCGCGTCCATGGCGTCGGCCGAGTTCACCGAAGAATCCAAGCAGAAGCGGCCCAACGTGCAGGTGGGCGATCCATTCTTGGAGAAGCTGCTGCTGGAGGCGTGCCTGGAAGCCATGCAGACGGGCGCGATTGTCGCCATACAGGACATGGGCGCGGCGGGGCTCACGTGCTCGACCTGCGAGATGGGCAGCCGCGGGGGCACGGGCATCGAGATCGAATTGGACCTGGTGCCGCAGCGCGAAACCGGCATGACGCCGTACGAAATCATGCTCTCGGAATCGCAGGAGCGCATGCTGCTGGTGGCCGCGAAGGGCAGGGAAGACGAGGTCTTCCAGGTTTTCCGCAAGTGGGGCCTGGATGCCGT
>PMVV01000323.1 GCA_003166475.1 Bryobacterales bacterium
TTCGCGGTTCTCGCTCTTCTGACCGCATGCGTGGGACTCTACGGGACGATGTCCTACAGCGTCGCGCGGCAGGTCGGCGAGATTGGAATCCGTATGGCTCTGGGCGCGCAACGCGGCGCGGTGGTATGGATGGTTCTGCGCCGCGTTTTGCTACTGGCGGCGGTGGGACTCGCGATCGGCGTGCCTGCCGCGTTGATCGCGTCCCAGCTTGTCAAATCGTTTCTGTTCGAGACCCAGCCCAATGATCCGGGAACCCTGGCGCTGGCCGGTGTCGTCCTCCTAAGCGCCGCGATTCTCGCCGGGCTTGCGCCGGCAAGGCGAGCGTCCCGAATCGATCCGCTGGCGGCTCTGCGGCACGAATAGCACGTAGTCCTTCGTGCCGCAACGAAGGATGAAAATGTTCCGAGCCCGCGCACATTGATCATGGTAGCTGCTCGCGATAGTGGCCGAGCTACGTTGGGATCGAGGATGCGGTCGCAGCGAAGTCCAAGCCCGAGTCCAGTCGGATTCAGGCACATCTCGTCGAACCCGTACCACAAACGAATTCTGGCGCTCGTCGCAACCTACCCGCGCACGGCCCACCGCACCAACTCGGCCACCTTCGGCGTCTTGCCTTGCAGCAATATGGCGACGCGGAAGATGCGCGCCGCGGCCACCACCATCACCAGCGTAAAGGCCAGCACCCCCACCAACCCCACCCAGGGCTGCCAAGCCGGTACGCCGCCGCCCGGCATGGCCTGCCGCAGCAGCATCAGCATCGGCGTGAAGGGCGGAAACAGCGACAAAGCCGTGGAAATGGCGCCATTGGGTTGCTGCATGATGAAGGTGATCATGAAGTACGGGATCATCACCGGGGCCAGCAGCACAATGGCGAGTTGCTGCGCGTCCTGCGGGCTGCCGCAGCCGGCTCCCAACGCAGCGGCGAAGGAGCACAGGAAGATCACGTCGGCAATGAGGTAGGCGTAAAACCAGGGGAACACCGCGAACGGTACCATGCCGGACAGCCCCATGCCCTCCAGCGCCAGCGTCCCGCCGATAATGTAGAACGCGGAGCTGGTCAGCGATGTGCCTAGCGCGCCCAGCACCTTCCCCATCATCAGCTCGAAAGGTGTCGCCATCCCCAGCAGCATTTCCACCAGGCGCTGCGCCTTGTCCTCCGTCACGGCAGAAAGCATCGGGCTGGATCCGACCATGACGATCATGCCCAACAGAAGCATGATGCCGAACGGCACGCCAAACTCCGCGACTTCGTTCTTCTTGCTGGCCTCGTGAATCTCGCCCGTTTTCGGGTCGCGCGAAACCAAGCCGAACCTATCCACTTTGACGCTGGCAAGGACGTCGGAGAGGCGGCTCGGGTCCACGCCGAGCCGGGCCAGGCGCACCCGCCGGATGCCGTCGTTAATGGACCCGGACAGCCAGCCGCTGGCTTCGTCGAAGCCGCCCGCGTTGGTGTAGGTCGCCACCGGGCCGGGCTTGGAATCCTTGGCGTTTCCCGTATCGTTTGTAGCAGCCGGGGCACTCAGGACGGTGGGAGCGATTTCGATGAACGCATAGAGCCGCTCGTGGCGCACGCGCTCGGACAACGCCAGGCGCTCCGCCTTGGGGTCGGCGGCGGGCGGCAGGGTCTCGAAGACGTAATGAGGCTGCACCTGGCGGTGAGTGGTCTTATCGAACAGGTCCTTCGCGTTCCTCTCCTGGGCAGCCTGAATCACGGCGGCGGCCACCACGCCGCTGCCGTCGATAATGGCGATGCGCCGCTCCTTGATATCCGGCTTGCTTTGCATCAGCGCGACGCCCAGGAAGCCGCCGCCAAACAGAAGCGGCGCCACCACCAGTCCGATAATGAACGCCTTGGTGCGGATGGTGGCCAGGTAGTCGCGCTTGGCGATCAGCAGAATCCGATGCTGCCTGTTATGCAATTTGCGCCTCCCCTGCCTCCGGGCCGGCAATGCGTACGAAGATGTCGTGCAGCGATGGTTTCATGATAGAGAAGCTGGTCACGCGCGTGCGCTCGATGAGCGTGCGCAGCACCTGCTGCGGATCGCAGCCGCGCGCCATGCGCAACTCCTGGACTTGTCCGAAATCGCGAACCCTTTCCACGTCGGGCAGCCCGTCGAGAAACTGCGCACCGCCGTCGGCCGCCACCCGAATGGTGTCGATGCCGTATTGATCCTGGATGGATGCCAGCGTACCGTCCAGGACTTTCCTGCCGCGGAAGATCATGCAAATGTAGTCGCACATGTTCTCCGCCACATGCATGTCGTGCGTGCTGAGGATCACCGTGACGCCGCCCCGGCGCAGATCGAGAATGGCGGACCGCAGCGTGTCGGCGCTCACCGGATCGAGCCCGCTGAAGGGCTCGTCGAGGATCAGCAGCCTGGGCGCCGGAACCACCGCGGCGATGAACTGCACTTTCTGGCTCATGCCTTTGCTGAGCGTCTGCACCTTCTGCGACGCCCACTTGGCCAGGTCCAGCTTCTTGAGCCAACTCTCCACTTCGGCGGTGACCTTGCGGCCGCTGCGCAGCTCTCCGTAGAACTCCAGCAGCGCCTGCACGGTCATCTTGCGGTACAGCCCGCGCTCCTCGGGCAGGTAGCCGATTAGCTCGGAACGCGCTCCCAGCATCTGCCGCCCGAACACGCGGACATCGCCGCGGTCGGGATAGAAGATGCTGGCGATCATGCGCATGGTAGTGGTTTTGCCGGAGCCGTTCGGTCCGATAAAACCGTATACCGAACCTTCGGGAACGACCAGCGACAGGTCGTCGACCGCCGTTACAGCGCCGAAGGTTTTTGTAACATTTGAGATTTGGACGGCATCCATCGATCCGCAAGTGTAGCAGGTTGCTTGGCCGGCTCGAAGTCGGCAGGCCACGAAAAACGATGGCCTGCCCCACACTGTCAGTGTTCTGCACCGGGATTGCCAGGCCCCAGCAACTCGGTGAGGACCGGTTTCAGTGCATCTGCCCAGACTTGATACGCCTTCACGGTAGGATGGAGCCTGTCTGTTGCGTTCATCATCCCGTCGAACAGCCTTCCATCGCCATCGGCGAGCTTGTCATTGATATTCAGATACCGAACCTTCCGGCCATCGGCGAAGCTGGAGAGATTGCCGTTGATCCTGTCGATGACTGGCATCAAAGCCATATTGTCGTTTCTCGGGAAGAGACCCATTACGACGATGGTCGCCGCGGGCGCCTTGGTTTGAATCGCGCGCACAATCGCCTGAAGACCTCGCGTGACATCCTGTGCCGATTCATTGCCAAGGTTGTTTGTGCCAGCCAGCAAAACGACGACTTTGGGGTTGACTGCATCCAACTCGCCGTTCTCCAAACGCCACAGGATGTTCTCGGTCCGATCGGCGCCCCATCCGAAATCCGCCGCGTTCCAGCCGAAGAAATTCTGCTTCCAATTGGCGAGCAGTTCGGGGTAGTCGACGGCGCCCCACCGCCGTGTGATGGAGTCGCCTTCGAAGTAGACGTCGATTCCGCCCTGCTTCGCCTTCGCGAGCAGTTGGGAATGCGCGACCAGGGAGTTCGGATCGGTTCGGAAGACCGGCTGGTCGGCCGGAAGTTCCCAGGGTGGCGCCCGATAGTTGAGGAACTTGTCCGCCCAGGGAATGAAGTACTTCCAGTTCGGGGCATCGGTGTGGCCGCCGTCATGCTGGCGCCACGCGAGTTGGCCATCGAGAAGTCCCGTATTGACCGGCGGCATCTTGGCGGTGCGATAGTCGTCCGCCACTCCCAAATCCCTGGCGCCCAAGAGCCGGAAGACGGGACCCGCGGCTACGGTTGCCATGAAGCTGCCCTGCTGGTCCAGCCACCTGGCGTCCCCCTTCTCCGGGATTCCATAGCTGATGAAAGTCGGCCGCGGTGCGCAAAGCGCAATCAATTCGTTCGAGTCGACCGGCAAGTCGCCGGCATTCCTGCTTCCGAAAGAAGCCTCGGCCGCGCCGTACTTCAGGAAGTTGCCGGCCATCCAGTGGTACCCGCCGGACCCCGTGAGATTCTCCACCTCCTCTCCGAAATTGCGTCTGTGCGGCTTGGCGCCGCCCTCCCCGGAGGAACCCACCAGCACGACGGCAAAACGAGTATCGAACGCCATAGTCACAAGCGCAGCTTTCCCAAAACGAGAGACACCTTCGATGCTGGCGCGCTGCGCATCGACGGTCTTGTCGGTCTCCAGATAGTCGAGACCGCGGGAAGCACCCCACACCCACGCCCGCAGCGCACCCCAGTCCTCCGGCTTGCGGGGCTGGCCCTTGTTGGCGAGGCCGATGATTCCCCTGGTAAGCCCTGCGCCATTGTCCGGTTGAATGCTACCGGGGTCGATGAGCGCGTAACCCCATCCTCCAGCGATAAGCTGTTCAGTCGAAGGCGGATCGGTCCCCATCATCGCCTTCAATTCGGGACGGCTGGCCATCATGTCCGCCATCCGCTTGAGAAATGCCGCGCTGCCGAACATCATCATCACGGGCACGGGACCATGCGCATTAGCCGGCGTCACCAGCGTCATTTCGATATCGACAGCGATCGACGGGCACGACGAGTTATCCGCGTGTCCCACGAGTTGCTTGCTGATGACGGGAAAGATCCCCGCCTTCGACTCCGTTGTACTCGCGACGGTCCAACTCACTTTGGGCACATTGGGCGGGACGCGGCCGAGCACTTCGCGCTCGAAGTCTTCGACGATCTCCTGACGTCGCCGATGCCACCAGTGCTCTGCCGATGTGACCCTTTGCCCGCTTTTCAAGGTGAGCGCATCGGGCAGATCCGGAAACGGATTGGCCTTCGACTCATCATAGTTGGCGTGATCGGGGGCTTTCTCATTCCCATTCGCCCCCGGACGGAGTACCGTGATGCCCAACTGGTCCATCATGTTCCGATGGTCCTGTTCGGTCGTCCAGTTCAACGGCGATACGCAGCCGCTGGACGAGGGGTGCGCGCCCGCGGACGGGCTGGGGGTTTGCTGTGACAGGGCCAATTGATAAGCAAGGACCGTTAAAGCGCTCAATGCGGCGAATCCCGATAACGGTTGTTTCGAAGGCGAGGCAAAAATCATGTTTGACTCTCGAATGAAGATAATAACGGACAACGATCAGGGACGCCAGTTCCGGCGCGCCGTCGTGCAGAAACCACTTCTTCTCGTCCCGAATGTGAACGATGCCCACTAAGCCGGTCGCGCCGACCGTAACGACATTCCGACCGCTCTCAAAATATCCAGGGATGCCGTGTCGGGCTTCCTTGTCAAACTTCCTCATCAGGCAGGTCTCGCCGATGGCCCCGAAGCAGGAGTCCTGGTGTCTTCCGCTCGCGATAACCAGGACATCGCCTCCGTTGAAGACGCGGACGCCCTGCCGGCCTACGGCCG
>PMVV01000373.1 GCA_003166475.1 Bryobacterales bacterium
CATGGCTTCCCTCAAATCCGAGTAAGACGTGCGGGGCTAAAGCCCCGCGCGGGCTCAAGCCCGCCCTCCAACGCGCGCCTCGTGGTCTTCTTCCTGCATGATGCCGATGGCTTCCTGGCACGGGACGCAATAGCGCGCCCATGGCAGGGCTTGCAACCGCTTCGCTGGAATGGGCTGTTCGCACGCGAGGCAAACGCCGAAATCCCCCGATTGCATGCGGTCCAGCGCTTCCTCCACGAGGCGAAGCTGCCCGTAGTCGAGGCTGTTCAACCGCAGCGAGACGAATTCGTCATGCGAGAGCTGCGCTTGATCTTCTTCCGCTACCCGGCCCATTTTGGCCAGCGTATCGAACTTGACCCCCAGGCCGGAGACGACCTCCTCCCGTTTTTCGAGCAGCATCTGGCGATACGTCTCGGTTGAGTTTGACAGCACTGCGCCGTTTGTCCGTTTGTTCATGATCTGGCACCTCCCTTGCGAACGGGTCATTTCAGACCGTAAGCACTTTAAATGGCCAAGAGAGGGTATCAAAGTTCTCGCTGAAATACAAGTTCTATTTCGGGAATGTTTTTTGGACCCGGTCCGATCCGTTAAGATAAAAGGCAACACCGTTCCCATGAAGAGACGCATCCTGGTGGTCGAAGACGAAGAGAAGCTGCGCCGGGTTCTGGAACTCCAACTTGCCTCCGCCGGCTTTGAAGTGGAGAAGGCGCGCACGGCCGAAGAAGCGCTGAAGGTCGCAGACCGCGCCGACCTGGTGCTGACCGATTTGCGCTTGCCGCAAATGGATGGGCTGGAGTTGCTAGCCGCCATCCGCCGCCAGAACTCGCAGACGCCCGTCATCGTCATGACGGCTTTCGGCACCATCGAAACGGCGGTCGCGGCGATGAAGACCGGGGCCACGGATTTCCTGCTGAAGCCTTTCTCGCTCGATCACTTGATGACCGTGGTAGGGAAGGCGCTCGAAATGCGGGCGCTGCGCGACGAGAACCTACAGCTTCGCGAAGAACTGGGGCGGCGCTACGCTTTCGACAACATCGTCGGTCGCAGCGCGCCCATGCAGGAAGTCTTCGCCACCATCATGCGGGTCGCGCCCACGCGCGCCACGGTGCTGTTGGCGGGCGAAAGCGGCGTGGGCAAGGATCTGATCGCGCGCGCCATCCACTTCCATTCGCCGCGCCGCGAACGGCCGCTGGTGAAAATCAACTGTACCGCCATCCCCGAAAATCTGATGGAGAGCGAGCTGTTCGGCTACGAGAAGGGCGCATTTACCGGCGCCATGAACTCCAAGCCGGGGAAGTTCGAACAGGCCGATACGGGCACGGTTTTTCTGGACGAGATCGGCGACGTGCCCGCCTCCATTCAGGTGAAACTGCTGCGCGTGCTGCAGGAACGGGAATTCGAGCGCCTGGGCAGCAACGTCACGCGCCATATCGACGTGCGCGTGGTGGCGGCCACCAACCAGGATTTGCGCGCCGCGCTGGAGCAGGGCACCTTTCGCGAGGACCTTTATTACCGCCTCAACGTGGTGCCCATGAACATTCCGCCGCTGCGCGAGCGCAAAGAGGATATTCCGTTTCTGGCGCAGCACTTCGTCACCAAGCTGGGGCCGGACACGGGCAATCGCGTGCGCGACGTCACCGATGCCGGGATCGTCAAGCTGATGTCGTATCACTGGCCGGGCAATGTGCGCGAGCTGGAGAACGTGATCGAGCGCAGCCTAGTGATGTGCTCCGGCGAGCGGCTGGACGCGGCCGATATCAAGCTGGAAATGGCGCCGCGCAGCCGCGCGCAGGCGGACCAGGCGGATCGGTTTTTGCCGGACGGTTTGACGCTCGATCAGTATGAGCAGGATCTGATCCGCGAGGCGCTGCGGCGGGCGGATGGCAATAAGAGCCAGGCGGCGCGGTTGTTGGGGCTTACGCGCAATGCGCTGCGGTACCGGCTGACGCAGATGGGGTTGGAATCGTAGGTCGGGCAGGCGGCCTGAGAGGCCGCCGCAGGCTGAGAGCCTGCCCCACTCAGGGTTCCTTGACGGTCAGGATTTGATCGGCGCGCGGTTTTTTCAGCGTCTGCACGATGCCGCTGGGCCAGTGGATCTCCAGCGAGGCGATGGCTTTCTCCGGTCCCAGCCCGAAGTGTACCCGCTTGTCGCTCGACGACATGAACCCGTCGGAAGTGGTCACGTGGTTGTACAGTGTACGGCCGGAGGCGGTGGTGAGCTTCAGCGCGGCCCCCACTCCATCGCGGTTGCTGCGGCGGCCGATGGTGTTCACCAGCAGCCAGTGATTGCCATTGTCCGCCGAGTTCAGCAGGATGCGCGGCTTCTCGTCGAGAGACGTCACCACCAGGTCCTCAAAGCCGTCGTTATTCAGGTCCACGAAGGCCGAGCCGCGCTGGAAGCCCGCATGGCTAAAGTCCGCGCCCAGCAGGCCGGAGACATCCCGAAACTCCTTGCCATCCACGTTTTCGAACATGGTGTCGTGCTGGCGCGAGGTATCGCCCATGTTGTCGATGTCTCCATTAGAGGAATACAGATCCTTCCAGCCGTCGTTGTTGTAGTCCACAAATCCGTTGCTCCAGCCGGAACTGCGCGCGCTCAAGCGCGACACGCGCGAAACGCCGGAAGCATAGTCGAAGAACTTGCCGCCCATGTTTCGGTAGAGGCCCCAGATCTCTCCCTTCAGGTTGTTATAGAAAAGGTCGGGCCAGCCGTCGTTGTTGTAGTCCTTGGCGTCGGCGCCCATGGAAGAACCCGCTTTGCCGCTCTCATCGTAGGCCACGCCCCACTCGAACGCGGACTCCTTAAAGGTCCCGTTCTTTTGATTGATGAACAGGAAATTGCGCATGGTGTCGTTGGCCACGAATACGTCCATATACCCGTCGCCATTGAAATCCGCGATGGCGACGCCCATGCCCTTGCCGAGTTCCTTGCCGAAACCGGAAGACTCGGTGACGTCTTCGAAGCGGCCATTACCGAGGTTGTGATAGAGGCGGTGCGCGACGGGGGTGTAGACCGAAGGATGGCAGTAGTATTCGCGGCCGTTTGCCGCGCAGATTTTGTCCGTCCGCGGGGTCCAGACAGTGTAGTTGGAAACGATCAGATCCAGCTTGCCGTCGTTGTCGTAATCGAACCAGGCGGCCGCGACGCTCAGAACATCCTTCGGCTTGACGATGCCGGAGCGCGCAGTGACGTCGGTGAAGGTGCCGTCGCCGTTGTTGTGGTAGAGGACGTTCGGTCCGGCGTTGCAGACGAACAGATCCTCGAAGCCGTCGTTGTCGTAGTCGCCGGCGGCCACTCCGAAGCTGAACCCGAGGTCTTTGCCGAGCAGGCCCGCGCGCGCGGTGACATCTTCGAAAGTGCCGTCGCCGCGGTTGCGGAGCAGGCAGTTGTAGAAGCGCGGATCGGTCTTCTCCAGTTCGGGCAGCTTGGCGCCGTTGGTGAAGAAGAGGTCCATGCGGCCGTCGTTGTCGAAGTCGAAGGCGGCCACTCCGCCGCACATGGTTTGCGGAAAATACTTGCGGCCGGTGAAGTTGTTGTCGGTGCGATAGGCGAAGTTCGACTTGGAAGCGATATCGGTGAAGTGCGGACGTGTGGGTTCAGGCTCCCCGGCGCTAGACACCAGCCACCAGCCACTCAACACCAGCCACCATGCGCCAAACACCAGCCAGCGTCTCATCTGGCTCTGGCTCCAGTGCCGGCGGCGTCCCGCTGGTCCATGAGCTTCTGCGCGATGGCCCGTTCGCGGTCGCCGTCGGCGCTGCGAGCCAGCCGGTAGTAGACGGCGGCGAGGGTAGCGTGGGCCTCCGCGAAATCGGGCGTTTCCGCGATCAGGGCCTCCAGCGCCTTGCGCGCCTGGTCCGCATTGCCGGTGGCCAGGTCGAGGATGGCCAGTTGATAGCGAACGCCCGGATCGTTGGGGCGCGCCTTGAGGGCGCGCTCGAAGTAGCGGCGCGACTCGACATAGTCCTGATCCTGCTTCCCCAACACGCCCAGGTTCAGGTTCGATACGAATTCGTCGGGATCCAAGGCGAGTTCCTGTTCGAAGGCGGTACGCGCACGGTCTATCTCTCGCATGGCAAGCAGCAGTTCGCCCAGGCGGGCATGCGCGCCGGGGAGCCGGGCGTTGAGGGCGATGGCCTTCTCGAGGTCGGCGAGCGCGCCGTCGTGATCGTGCGCCCGGAGTTTGAGAGTGCCCCGCAGCAGACGGGCCTCGGCGGAGTCCCCCTGGCTGAGGATGCGATCGATTGCGGCTGCGCCACTGGCGCTCTGGCCATCGCCGATGAGAGCGGTTCCATACAGGTAGTTGAATGCCGGATCGGCGGACTTCTCCTTCTCCAGCGGTGCCAGCAGCGCGATGGCTTGCTGGTACTTTCCGAGGCTGTTGTAGCAACTGGCGAGCAGCAGCGTGACCTGGTCTCTGAACTGGGGCGCGAGAGAGGCGGCCCGTTCAAAGCGGGCGGCGGCCTCGGCGGGGCGGCCGGTCTTGTAATAGGCCAGCCCCAGATTCAGCAGCAGGGCTGGATTGTCGGGGCTCTTCGAGAGGGCGCGATCGTACTCCGCAATGGCTTCGTCGTAGCGGCCGGCGCGGGCCAGCGCGGCGCCCAGGTTGGAACGCGCCTGCAACGAATCCGGCTGGGCGGCCAGATATTCGCGGTAGGCCCGGATGGCGCCTTCGAGGTCGCCCGATTGATGCAGAGCGACGGCGTGTTTGAGGAGCGCATCAGGGTCGGCGGCGGGTTGCTGCGCCCACACGGCGGGCAAGATTAGGGCAAGCGCTAAAAAGAGCCGCCTGAAAGGCGGCGGCGGGCATGATTGCCCGCCCTCCAAGTGCCACATGATCGTCATTTGCCCGCCATTTCGTCGGACAGTTTTTTTAGCCGCACGAACTCGGCGCGCTCGCGGGCTGCGTCGTCTTTTCTGCCCGCTAGGGTGTAGGCGGCAGCCAGGGAGAAGCGGACCTGCTGGCTGTCCGGAGCCTGCTGCCTGGCGATCTCGAGTTCTTTAATCCCCTTCTCCGCCTCCCCCGTTTTGGCCAGCAGCCTGCCGAGCACACCGTGCGCCGCGAAGAACTGAGGATCGGCCCCGACCGCACGCTGCGCATACGGGATTCCTTTTTCGAGTTCGCCGCGCTTCTCATATTCCAGGGCGATGGTGACCAAAGCCTCCGCATGTTTCGGGTTCAGCTCGAGCTCCTTTTCAAGCTCGCGCAGGCCTCCATCCGAATCGCTGGCCAGCAGCAACGATCCGTAGAGATAGTGCACGTTGGGCACCTGGGGATAGCTGGCCAGCAGCTCCGCGAAGTACGTTTGCGCGTCCGCGGGCCGGCGCCCGACTGCCGCGCAGACGGCCCGTCCGGTCCGCTCGATGAGGTCCTTGTCGCTGGGCGGCATCTCTTGCGGCAGGACGGGCCGACGCAGCCCGGCCAACCCCGCGGCCTCGAATATAGCGGGGCCGGGCACCAAGCTGTACATGTCGCCATGTTCGTCGCCAGACCTCAAGAGGGCCTCCAGCACCTTCATCGCGGATTCGTACTGCTGGAACTTTGTGAGCAGCAGTACCGCGTGATACAGCACTACGCGCCGCACTTGCGGGTCTTCGCCCAGCCCTAAACGTCGTCCCTCGTCGATGTGCTCCAGCGCCTGCGCGTATTCCTTCGTTTGGTACTCGCAGAGGCCCAGCAGGGCGAAACCGGGACCCGCCTTCTGGTCCAGCGACACCAGCCGGCGCAAGGCATCCCGGGCATCCGCATACTTGTCCTGGTCGTAGAGTAGCTCACCCAGGAACCACCAGCCCTCCGCCCACGATGGGCGCATCCTGACTGCTTGGCGATACAACCCGGTGGCGTCCTGGATGCGGTTCCCGGCGCGCGCCTCGGCGGCCTGCTGCGACAGATGGTCGAAGGTATCGCCGGCGGTTAGCAGGCCGAGGAAAGCGAGGAGGCAGATGGTACAGGCAGGCGGCCTGAGAGGCCGCCGGGCCCAGAGGGTACCCCCGGGGGCCTGCCCCACTACGGTGTCTCCTTTACGTTGAGCACGCGGTCGCCGCGGACGTCCTTCAGCGTCTGCACGATTCCCGACGGCCAATGGATGACTACGGATGCCGCCGTCCCATCCGCGCCCAATCCGAAATGCACCGGTCCATAACTGGACGACGCGTAGCCCACGCTAGTGGTCATGTGGTTGTACTGTGTGCCGCTTTTGGTCGTGACCTGGATCCTGGCGCCGATACCGTCGCGGTTGCTCTTGGTTCCTTCCAGCGCGATGTCCAGCCAATGTCCCGCGCCTGGGCTGCGATTCATCCAAATCTCGGCGGGGTGGGCGAGCGCGGTGACCACCACATCGGTGCGGCCGTCGCCATCCAGGTCGCCGAACGCCAAGCCGCGGTGGCGCGCCGGGGGCGAGGCGTCCAAACCCGCCTCGGCGGTTAGTGCTGCCCATCGTCCATTCGCGCCCAGATTGCGGAATACGGTATTGTGCTGCTCCACAGTCGTGTTCGGCATCGGTTGCGACAGCACATCGCCGCGGCTCACGAAGAGATCCTTCCATCCATCGTTGTCGAAGTCGTAGAATCCTACGCCAAAACCCGCCATGCGCATGCTCAGCGCGCGCATTCCGCTCGGTGTAGTCACTTCCTCGAACCCGCGGCCGGCGGTGTTCAACCAGATCGGAAACGTCTGTCTCTCCAGGGCCGCGGTTGCCAGATCCGGATATCCGTCATTGTTGCAATCGCGAAAATCCGTCCCCATTCCGGATATGAAATTCCCATCTTCCGGCAACGCCACGCCTTTGGGAAACGCGACTTCCTCGAACTTGCCGCCCAGATTGTGGAAAAGGAAATTATAGGAGCCGTCGTTGGTGACGAAAAGGTCGGGGCGGCCATCCAGATCGTAGTCGGCCATGCCGACGCCCATGCCCTTCCCCACGTGCGCGCGGATGCCCCACTTCTCCGACACATCCTCAAACGTGCCATTGCCCTTGTTCAGGTACAACTGGTTGGGCAAGCCCTTGTAGGCCCGCGGAAGGCAATAGTCGGCGACTCCCTTGTATCCGCAGATGGGCTCGGTGGCGTAGTCCCATTGCAAATAGTTGAGCACGAACAAGTCGAGCAGCCCGTCGTTATTCACGTCCACCCACACCGCTGTAATGGCCCACATCGGCCCGAACTGGGGGTCCGGGCGATTGGAGATGCCCGCCTTCCCGGTAACGTCGGTGAACGTGCCGTTGCCGTTGTTGTGGTAGAGCGTACTGTGGTGCACGCCGGCCACGAAGAGATCGGGGTATCCGTCGTTATCGTAATCGCCCACGGCCACGCCGCTGTCGAAGCCGCTGCCGGCCAGTCCCGCCGCTTCGGTGACGTCGGTAAACACGCCATTGCCGTCGTTGCGGAACAGCCGGTTGCGGTACTTGGGATCGTCCTTCTTCAGCGTGGCCAGATTGGCGCCGTTGGTGAAGAAGATGTCGGGACGCCCGTCGCGATTATAGTCGAACACGGCCACGCCGCCGGCCATGGTGGCGGGCACGTGACGCGCGGCGACTTCGCCGTGCTCGAGTTGGAAAGGGATGGGCTTCAGTTCGAACCGGATCGCGGAAGCCGGCACGCCCGCGGCGCGCGGCAGCCAGATCATGGCGGCCAGCAGGAGCAGCGGCAGACACATCAGGACCGGCGCAATCGCGCGGCGCGAACCCATATCGATCAGAATAGCAACCCGCACGGAGGCGGGACTGAGAGTCCCGCGCAGGCTGAGAGCCTGCCCCACTGAAAAGGACCAAGGGAGGCGGTTGGGTGTATACTGGTTGAAACTGGGTCTTGAAATGGAAATTCTGGACCATATAGCTGCGGCCCGGAATCCCGTGCAACTATCCACCGCCTGCCTTCTTGTCGCCGGAATTGCCGGGGCGGGTTCATTCCTTCTGCTGCGCGGATTCGGATCGCAGCAATTGCCCAACCACCTGGCGGCCATCACCGTCGATTACCCGGCCGAAGGCTCCGTCTTTCCACCCGAAATCACGCCTCCCACTTTTCTCTGGCGCGACACGGATGCGAGCGCAACGTCGTGGGCGATCGACATCACCTTCCCGGACCACGCCCGCGGCATCCGGGTGAAAGCTTCGGGAGATCGGATGCACATCGGCGAAATCGATCCGGAAGCCGTTTCGCGCAACAACGAACTTCCCAAGCTGACCCCGGAGCAGGCGGCCGCGCGCACGTGGACGCCCGATGCCGAGACGTGGGCGGCGATCAAGAAACGTTCCGTGGAATCGCCGGCGACGATCGCCATCACCGGCTTTCGCGACGCGGACCTGAAGCAACCGGTCTCCAGCGGCCAAGTGAGAATTCAGACCTCCCGTGACCCAGCCGGGGCCCCGATCTTCTATCGCGACGTGCCGCTGATGCCTAACCAGGGCGAGAAAGGCGTGATCAGGCCGCTGGCGCCCGAGGCAATCGGGCTGATCAAGTGGAGACTGCGCTATCTCGACGAGCCGCGCAGCCGGGTGGTGATGGAGAAGATCGCGACCTGCGCCAACTGCCATTCCTTCTCGGCGGACGGCAAGACGTTGGGATTGGACGTGGACGGGCCGGCGAACGACCGCGGGCTGTACGCCCTGATCCCGGTGGCAAAGCAAACTTCGATCCGCACGCAGGATGTGATCAAATGGCCCACCGTCCGCGATCCCAAGGTGCAACGGTTGAGAGCCGCGTTCATGTCGCAGGTCTCGCCGGACGGGCGATACGTTCTGTCGACGATCGACGATCCCGATGCAGCGCGGCGCGCGGGCGGGCGCACGCTGGAGGACAAGTATTACGTCGCCAACTTCCTGGACTACCGCTTCCTGCAGGTGTTTTATCCGACGCGCGGCATTCTGGCCTGGTACGATCGCGCCACAAAACATTTGCAACCGCTGCCCGGCGCCGACGACTCGCGCTACGTGCAGACGGATGGTGTCTGGAGCCGCGACGGGAAGTACATCGTGTTCGCCAGAGCGGAAGCCAAGACACCGTATCCGCCCGGCGTCAGGATGGCCTTCTACGCCAACGACCCCAACGAAACCCAGATCCAATACGACCTCTACCGGATGCCGTTCAATGAGGGAAAAGGCGGCCAGCCGGAGCGCATCGCCGGCGCCTCCGCCAACGGCATGAGCAACAACTTTCCGAAGGTATCGCCGGATGGCCGGTGGATCGTGTTTGTGCGATGCCGGAACGGGCAGATCATGCGCCCGGACGGCAAACTCTACATCGTGCCTTTCGAGGGCGGCCAAGAGCGGCTGATGAAATGCAACACGCCGCTGATGAACTCGTGGCACACCTTCTCGCCTAACGGACGCTGGCTGGCCTTCTCGTCGAAGAGCCGTTCGCCGTACACGCAACTGTACCTGACGCACGTGGACGCAAACGGAAACGATACGCCGCCGATCCTTGTCGACAACACCACGGCGGCGAATCGGGCGGTGAACTTGCCGGAGTTCGCGAACATTCCGCGGGGAGGCCTGGAAAAGATCGACCCGGTGGCCACCGAGTTCTACCGCATGGAGAATACGGCCATCGAGCTGATGACCAAGAACCAATTCGG
>PMVV01000208.1 GCA_003166475.1 Bryobacterales bacterium
GCGCGTGAACACGTTTACCGTTCTGCGTTTCTACGTGCTGCGACCGGCGCGGATGTGGCGGCGCCTGCACGGACTGCTGCCCAAGATCACGTTCCTGCGGTGGTACGGGTATGGAAATTTCGAGCCATCCGCGGGGCTGCCTCCGGCGGCACAGAGCCGTGCGTTCAACCTGTGGGGCGGTTTTCACGAACACGTTTTGCCGTATGTGAACAAGTGGCTGGTGTTCGCACTGGCCGGGTGGCCGCTGCTGGCCGCGTGGAGATGGATTCGCGCCCGGGACATCGCGCAGCGCCGGCGCTTGGAACTGGTCGCGCTTCTGCCGGTGTGCTGCCTGGCGGCATTGTTCACCGCCGTTTATGGCGACGCTTTCGACGTGATCAAGCACATGTACCTTTTCAACCTTCTGCTGGATACTTGCATGATTTATGTGGCGGCGGCGGGGTGGAATCTTGTACAGCCATAGTGCGCCAACCTTCTCCGTAGGCGGCATGCGCTCCCACCACGGCTTGAACGATAGCCCTAGCGTGTTGGCGATGGTCGGGCTCAGCACGCTCCAGCCCTCGCCAGGGGAGGACGCGTCGGCGACTGGCTTGATGCGCGGCAGGGCGTAGAACCGCCTGACCGCCTCCTCGGTGCGGAGGGGCAGCGTGAGCGGCTCGATCAGCATGACGGAGACCTCCTGCACGCCCAGTTGCCGCAAGCGCTGGCCCAACCGCTTTGTATCCTGCCCCCAATCGAGATTCGAGTCCACCAGGATTCCGGCCGGATCGCGCCCAGCGAATTCGTTGAAGTACGACAGGTAGTCGGGATGGCAAATGGCTCCCGCGACGGCGATCCATAACAGCAGCACGATAGCTGCTGCGGGGCCAAGGAATCCGCTCCCTGACGGTCGCGGCTCGGTAGGCGTCAGCAGGCGGTCCAGCCCCACCGCGGCGAGGACCGAAAGGCCGATGTAGACCGGCAGGATGTGCCGAACCCCGATGTCCACGTTGCCAGCCATGGCCGGAAGCAAGATCCCAAGGGAGAATGCCAGAGGCAGGCCGCGCGCGGCTTGCGAGAACTTCCGGCAGCAGGTGTATGTTCCGAGAGCCGTGAGTACCAGAAACGCAATCGGTGTCTTGACGGCCAGAGCCACCGGGAAGTAATACCACCAGCCCTTGAGACTGTAATGGCCTAGCAGGTAGCTGGGGTGGCCTCTCCTGTTGTGGGACAGCGCGACCAGCAGGCCGTCGAAGAACTCAGGGGCGGGCAGGCTAACGTTCCATGCGGGAACCTTGCCGAATGAGAACAGATATCCGGCCCAGACGACCAGCGCGCCCACGAGCACCGCGAGCGCGAAGGACGCTATGCGCGCCCTCAGCATAGGCGCCAGTTTTCGCAGCCCGGGCCGCTCCGCCGCCGAATAGAGCAACAGCGCGAGCGTGGCCGCCGCCGGGAGATAGAGCAAGGCGGTGAACTTGGAGAGGACCGCGAGCGCCGCGGCGGCGCCCAGCAGAGCGCCGAACTTCCAATTGGGCGACTCCGCCCACAGGACCAGCGACAGGAACGCCGCGCCCAGGCAAGCGGCTAAGGCCATGTCCGTACATGCCAGACCCGCGTGGGCCAGGACGGGCGGCAGGAGCGAAAACAGCGCCACGGCGAACGGCGCCACAGTCGGCGGGAAGTGACGCCGACACCAGACATAGACTACCCCGCATGCCAGCCAGAAGAAGGGCAGGATTCCGAGGCGCATTAGGGCCAAGGTGCGATTCGGGCAGGGCGACTGGAGAATCACGTTCCTGCCCTCCGTGTTGTACTCCTCCCCCCCGAGCGGCCGGGCTCCGGCCAGGTAGGGCGGCAGGGCGATGGCGGCCCGCGCCAGCGGCGGCTGCTCGGTCAGGTATCGATAGACGTGCTTGCTTAGGTATTCAAGGCCGCACGCAAAGTGGCCGGGTTCATCGATGGTGAAGCTGAAGACCTGATACGTGGCGGCGATGCGGCCCGACCCGACGGCGATAAAGATGGACGCGACCAGGAGGGGGTGCGCCTCCAACAGCCGCCGGAGCCCGTGGCCTGCGGAGCCGCGGTTCAATCTCATGGAAAGCGCGGGTCCCAATCCAGGCCGCTGCATCGATCTCCATTATCGCAGGTCCCAGGCCGAGCAGACGACGACCCGGGGGGCGAGGTTCGACCAGTCCCCGTGGATCCGAGCCGAGTTCAGGTCAGGAGAGCCGACCTTGTCGCCCTGACCCGTTCGAGCGACACCACGCCCGCCACCCGGCAGGCCGACCTCGGAGCGCCCTGGGACGCGCCCCGCACAAGGGGGGGCGGGGGCGATCCGCGCCGATCGGCGATTTTGCAGCCCTATGGACTCGACATGGTGGCCTGGCCCCCCGTGGCCGACGGCGCGCGGGCCGCCCTGGCAACCGGCCGCGCCCGGCTCTCTCCGGAACGCGACCGCAAGACTGCCTCCAGTCTGTCGCGAAGCGTTTCGCTCGCCGAGGCCTAATTGCCGGTATAAACGAAGGTTGATGTCATCGCGACCGTCCCGCTCGATGTGTTCCAGGGGTCCGTGTCTCCATTGGACGAGATGCCGACGACGATGCCGCCAGACGCACTTAGTAACTGTCCCGTGTTAAAGGGAGTATAACTGGAGGGGCAGTTGTAGTTGTCTTGGTAAGTCAAACTGCCCGCTGGAGACACCGACGACCACGTCGTCGTTTTATTCGCCGGGTCGGCTATAATCTGCCAGGCCATGGCCCCGGTGTACGCGTCCGTTACCTGCGCCGCAATCTGGTAGTGGGGACTGCCTGAAGTCCCGGCGTTGTAGGCCCACGCGGTGAAATTGTACCAGTAGTTCCCATGGCTTGGGTTCGGCGGCAGGAGGAAGCCGACCTGGGCGCCGCATCCCGCGACGCTGTTGTGGCCGACCCCGGTGGCTGGGCTTTGCTCGAGGGTGCCCAGAGCGCACCAATCGGCGCCGGTGATAAGCTGGCCGGTCGGGCAATTCGTATATTGCGAGAAATAGAAGGAAACGACCTCGTAATTCCCGCTCATGCCGCCGACAGGCGGACCTACGTCGGGGCTGTAGCTAAAGCCGTATTCCTGGTCACCGCCGAAGCATTTGTTCTGGCTGTAGTATATAGCAGCGGACTCCCCGAACGGGCTGGAGAGGAAGTCACCCGGGACAAACGAAGCGATAACCTTGATTCCCCTAAAAGTTTGCGAAGGCTGATACCAGGAGCCCACTGCTGCGGGCGCCCCGTTTCCCCCGCGCATGACCGGGCCCGATAGGGGGCTCCACGTATACTCCTGCAGGAGTGGGTTCCACCCCACAAACTGATACCAATAAGGCGGCGGGGTCAAATCTGACGTGTTCCAGGTGCATCCGAGCTGGTCGTCCACCTGCGGCGGGTTCGATCCGACAAAGTTGTAGTTGTACGGAGGCTGCGTCCCGTTTAGGTTTGCCTGGCCGTTCCCCGGCCCGTAGTCAAAATATTGTGTCTGCGGTACGACGGTCCAGCTTGGCGGGGCCGGAAATTGCCCGAGCGCTGCCTGCCCGACGAGCAGCAAGCCTGGAATTATCGCCCATGTGATAGATCGTGCTGAGGTGTTTCGTTCACCGATGCGTGACACTGTGGTACCTTTCCGCGTCGCGGGCTGATGTTACCCTATGCGATGCTCTTAGTTGGTTAGTTAGTCAGTTAGTCAGGATTGGCCGAGACAAGGCGAATCGGGAGGTGAGCGACGGAGACGAACGTCGCCCTACATGAGTGATGTTACAAAAAGGCTATTCGGATGTCAAACTCTTATATCGACGCCATGTGATAAACCGCACGTGGAGTTGCGGGCGCACGGCCCGGACAAGTGCGCGTCGAGGATGGACCAAGCGCAACGCCCGGGTCCACTGCTCGTTTCGTCGTCCGGCGGCAAAAAGGCGTGATGTAGTCCTTGAACGCCACGAGGCGCCGCTGACAGAGGTTCGTGGTTTCCGATGGGGAGGCATTCAAGCCCCCGCAAAATGGCCCGCTTAATCGATCATGAGGCTGAGGGCCCGATAGGCTGCGGCGACTGCGGACGGCGGCAATCGCCGTCAGGCTGGGCGCCAGTGCGGGAGAGCGCCATCCAAGAACCTGCCGGCGCCACGGGCAAGATCACTGGGAGTTTGCGGGGCACGTAGTGTCGAGACACCGGTTTCCGGCGATGCGATTGGCCTTGAGCGAGACTCCCGGCGCGGCGGTCACGCAGGTTTGCGCGATGGCGAATCCGGAGATTTCGTTGCCCTGGATGCGGTTGCTCACGGTATCGGCCGGGCGGGCCGCACCGCTCCCCAGGTAGATGCCGCTGTGCAACAGCGCCGGCTGATCGGGAGCGTAGTTGCAGCGCGGCTGGCGCATGTCGCCGGTGCAGCGATTGCGGTTCAAACCGAGCAGCCGGTTCCCCGACACCATGTGGCGCGATCCGATCAGAAAGATGCCGCCATAGCCCGCGCCGTCGATCAGATTGTTGGCAATGGCGACGTTGACCGGTTGCATGTCGGGATTGGAGTTGCCGAATACGATGCCGTACTGCGCATTGGGATATTGATCGTAGGAGCCGCGGCTGATGCAGGAGTTCTCGCGCACCTCGCCGTCGTGGAAGCCGTCGAGATCGATGCACTGTCCGTCAACTTCCTCGAAGCGGTTGCCCACGTAGGACGAGTGGTCCACGTTGCCGGCGGTATCGATGGCGACGGGGATCGCAGAGCCGACCATATCCACCAACTCCAGCGGA
>PMVV01000030.1 GCA_003166475.1 Bryobacterales bacterium
TCGGCCACTTCCTCGGCGATCAGGCCGTATTGGATCGGCTGCGACCCGTCGGCGTATGGCTTCTTGTAGCGGAATGTGACCGGGCGCAGACGGAGCAAGCCGCTGCTGGTGTCGCCCATGTCTTGGATGTCCTCCTTGTAGCGGCGGGAGGAGGAGACGACGCCGAGGTTCCCGTTGGAATCGACCAGNNCCAGATGCCCGCGATGAAAGCGGAGGTTTGAGAGCCTGGAGTTCCGATCCGGGTGATGCCGCTGTCGGTGTCGTAGCCCACGTTGCCGATGTGGATGTTGTTGCTGGTGGTTGTGATGTTGTACCCGGCGGCGTACCCGATGGCGATGTTGTGGCTTCCGGTGCTTCCCAACCCCGCTTGATAGCCGATGGCCGTGTTGTAGTTCCCCGTGGTGTTGTAGTACAACGCTGAGGAACCGCTGGCCGTGTTGTTCCACCCGGTGGTGTTGAAGGCCAGCGCAAGGGAGCCGCTGGCCGTGTTGTCTGCCCCGGCACCGTTGGAGACCAGCGCCGAGATACCGCTTGCCGTGTTGTAGCTCCCGGTCGTGTTGAACCCCAGCGCCAGGGTACCGATCGCCGTGTTGTCGTGTCCAGTGGTATTGAGGGACAGCGCATCTGAACCGATGGCTGTGTTGTCGGCCCCATTAGTGTTGTTTTGCAGGGATCCGTCCCCAACAGCCGTGTCGTTGTTCCCGGTCGTAGTCGGTGGCAACGCTCCCAAGCCCGCGCTGAAGTTGCCAGACCCATTGGTGGGAGCCTGGATTACTGGAATGCCGCTGGTTGGCGACAAGATGCTCCCGCTGAGCGTGAGATTGCCGTCCACCTGAGCGTTGCCATTGACCTCCAGGGGTGCTACTGGGGTTGTGGTTCCGATGCCCACGTTGCCCGTCCCGCCCTTTACTGTCAGCCGGGCGATGAGGGGCTGGTTCCTCTGGTTCAAGTTGCCGGCGGTGTAAAGCGTCTGGTCGGCTGTAAATCCTCCGATGTCCTTCGCCTGCCATTGCGCCGAGGGGACCGTTTGCCCAGGGTAGGTGTAGAAGTTTACCGATCCGGTGCCGAATCCTGTGGGCGGAGTGTTTCTCCACGTCGCCGGTTGTGTCGGTGAATTTGGCGATGTAGTTGGGCGATCCGCCGCTGGTAAAGGATGGCGCTACGGCTGGCACTGTCTCGACCGACACCGCGGCCGTCGGCTTCGCAGATTCTACTGGCTGTACGGACAAGCCAGAGCCGGCCAATTGGTAAGCCGAGGCGGGCTTGCCGCCCAGCGTGTCGGCATCGCCGGCTTTCAGCGCGTACGGCACGCTCACCAACAATACTCGCGGCAGGTCCACTTCGGCCGGCACGTAGAATTTCACTTGGAGCCAGCGCGCTTCGGCGGCGGTGAATAACTCTACCGGCACGCCTTCGTTGCGTGCCGATCCCAGCAGAGCCGTGTAGTTGCCGTTGGCGTCCAGCTCCACGTTTTGGTCTTCGGTCCACAGAGGCGTGCCGCCTTCCTGCTGGTTGTATATCGCGAACGTGGCGCCTACGGGTCCGGCCGGCTGATTTACGGGAGGATGGAAGGACCCGGCGAAACGCACGAGTCTGGGGACGGCCGTGACGGCGGCGGTGCCCTGGTTTTGCTGCGCGGTGGCGGCGGCGATGCATAGGAGACAAGCGGCGAGGGAGCGGGTCTTGTAGAGTGGGCGCATGTGACCTCCAGGTCGGGGTTAGTTTATCACGTGACGCCCGCCGCGCTTTAGCCCACGCACTCACTCCTTACTTCTATTCTATGCTTCGCTGGCGACGGCTGCGCTCAAGAGGAGGCATGGTATCCGCAAGAACGCGTTGCTCGGAGGAGGGAATAGGGGATTGTCAGGCGCTGGAATGCGCTCACGCAAACAGCAGTTCGCAGAGCGCGCCGGGCGGGTCTGGAGACCCGCCGCAGGCGTGGACGCCCGCCCCCCACGTACTGCCCCACAGAGCGGCGCAGCCGCAACCAAAAAGNNAGGCCGAGGGCCTGCCCCACACTAAATTGGGGCGGTGGCCATGCGCTTGTCGATGGAGGCCTTGAACTCTTCCGGCGACTTGCCGCGCGCGAAAGAAGATGCGTTGGGCAGGAAGGCGACTAACTCGGCATAGGTCCACGCCTTGTCCGGCGGGAATGCCACATAGCCGAGCGCGTCGGCGAGACGCCAACTCACCTTCACTACGTTGTCGAGGCTGACCTCGCCGGCGACGGGATCTTCGTGGTGAACGGCGATGGCGGCGGCTAATTCATCGGGAAAGTCCCAGTCCTGGGCGAGGTAGCATCCGGCCAGGCAATGATCGATATCGAATAGGTCGTGCTCGGTTTGCAGCAGATCGAATCCGAAATCCTGAGTGACTTCCAACATCCGCGAGTATTCCTCGGGATAAGCGGACATCAGGCCGAGGGTGCCCAGGTTATGCAGCAGGCCGGCGGTGTACGCGGCGNNGACAGCCACCAGCGTCGCCATGGTCTTGATGCGATCGAGGCCCAGCATGACGATGGCCTGGGAGACGCTCTTGACCTCATGGCGGGCGCCAAAGAGAGCGGAGTTGGCGAAGCGGAGCAATTCCGCGGAGAAGGATGGGTCCATCTTGACCAGATCGCCGAGTTCCCGGATGGCCACATCTTCGTTGCTGACGAGGGCGAGGACGCGCTGGGCGACCGCGGGAAAGGGCGGCAATAGGCGCAG
>PMVV01000159.1 GCA_003166475.1 Bryobacterales bacterium
GGAGGCGTTGCCCCGATACACCACCACCACGTTGACCATGGTCTGCTCGGCGACTGCATAGGGAACGATGGCATTCAGTTGCGTGTTAGACACGAAGTAAATAGGCGCAGGATAGCCATTGAAGAAGACCTGCACGCCGCTAAAGGAAGTGCCCCATACGCCGTTGGAAGGCTGCGCCTGCGCGCCGCTCGCCGGTCCAAGCGACTGTCCCCAGATGGTTGCAATTTCTCCGGGCGAGACGCCGCTGGCGTCATAAGACGCGGCGCTGGTGACCGCGGCGACTACCGGCTGCGGCACGCTCATGGCGCTCTGCGCCTGCGGAATTACGAGCAGCGTCATCGAATACGCGGGAAACGTGGCGGTGAGGCTGTTGCCGCTGACATTGATGTCCGAAGTCTGGCGCACGATACCCGTCAGGTTCGCCTGGCTGTATTGCCACACTTGCGCCGTGCCGGCGGGCGTGAAGTTGGCGAGGCTGATGGAGTCGCTGATATCGCCCGTGGTCTTGTTGAGCACCAGCACGGTCAAGGCCGAGTCCACGCGCTGGGCCGCGAAGATAGAGAGTGTATCCGGATCGCTGGTGGTGGCCGACACGCTGGTGCCGCCGAACTGGCTGCCGTTGCCATCGTAATTCAGGAAGATCTTGAACGCGAATGCGCCGGGATCGGTGGGCGCGGGCGGTCCCCACAGCGTGCCGTAGTCCAGCGCTTCGCGGCCGAAGATGCCCAGAATATCGGCCTGCGCGATGGCGCCGGTGATACTTCCCAGGGCGTGCCACATGTATTCGGTTATGGCCAGCTTAGTGCCGGGATAATTCTGGTCCACCCATTGGTGTATGCGGGGGATGAGTTGCGGCGCGGTGAGGTTGCCGTTGGCGTCGTATTCGTTATCGCCGGCGGTCGCGTTCGGCACGATGTAGTTGGGGTCCCACAGCGCCCGCGTGGAGGTCATGCGCAGCGCTTCCGTCGCGGTATCGCCGGGAGTGTCGGTTAGCGTATCCGGCGTGATGTAGCCGTGAATATCGACCACGTCAAGCAAGCGATAGCCGTGCTGCTGCTCGAACTGCTTCATCTGCTGCAGGTAATACTCGACCCACGGCACGCCGCCGCCGTTGTTCTTCTGGTCCGTCGGGTTGTCCCAATATTGGTAAGGGGGCGTATTCCATCCGCTCTGAAAGTCCGCGCGGGAGTAGAAGTAGCCGGGCCACCCGGCGGCCACCGGACCGGTGACCAGCGCGCTGGGGTCCACGGCTTTCACGGCCTGCGCCAATCTGAGGTTGCGCGCCAGCATGTCGTCATAGGTCGCGGCGCTCTGGTAAATGTCGATGTGTACGCCCCACCACCACTCCGGTTCGTTATCCATGCTCCACAGGGCAACGCCGCCGGCGCTCGCCGGACCGTACCGTTTCATGAGGTAGGCGACCCAGTCCTGGGCGAACGTCTGGTCCATGGGCTCGTAGGCGTCGTGCGGATCGTTGATAATCTGTTGGCCGTTGCTCGCCAGGACGCCATTGCCGCAATCGGGATTGTACTGGTTCACCTTTTGTTGCGGGCCGTATTTCGCGACGCTGAAGCTGCAACTGGCGGCGTCTTTGGGCGTCCAGTCCATCAGCGAGATGGTGCCCAGACTCAGTGTGCCGGTCTGTAGATCGGCCTCATGGAACAGGTCGAAGGACGACCCGTCCGGCAGCGGGGGCACGGCTCCGTTGTACTGCGCATAGTTTTCGAAGTACCAGTCACTGGCGGCGTTGCTGACATCGATCTGCCAGTTGTAACTCGTAGTGGCGTCGCCGCCGAAGCGGCGCACCGGAATGTGCATGATGGCGCCCAGGCCGGTGTCGGCATACTCGTTGATGCCGTAGATGAACGGGCTGATAGCATGGCGGTTGGCATTGGCGTCGACGGCCAGCGTGGGCGCGGACTGAGCGTGCAGGCCCAGCGCGCACAGCGGGATCGCGGTGAACAGGCAAATATGGAACTGCATAAAACTCACTTCACGGCCACAGTCACATTGGCCTGGCTGGCTGCGCCGCCGATGGCGATGGTGACCGGCACGGCGCCGCCGGGCGTCACCGACTGCGGGATCAGGGCGTTCACCTGCACCAGCCCCGCGGTCGCTCCGGGCGCTTCGCCACAGTATTCCGGCGTGACGGTCTGCCCGCCGATGATGGCCGAACAGGTGAGGTTCGCCGTGGGCAGTGGCGTCCCCGTGATGCGGCCATCCACACCCGGCGGTGTGGTTAATCCTTCGCCGGTGCCAAAGATGAAGACATACTGCCCGCGCGCTTCCGGGTTGGCCGGACTGTTAAGGGTGTAATCGTGATTCAAGATTGCGCCCTGGCCATGCCCCGAAGTATCGTCGGTGAAGATGGCGGGCTTGGCCGCCGCAACGGCTACCTGAAATGGCGCCGAGGCGTTGCCCTGATACACAACGACCACGTTGACGGTGGTCTGCCCGTCGACCTCATAGGGAACGATCGCATTCAGTTGCGTATTGGACACGTAATAGATGGGCGCGGAATTGCCATTGAAGAAGACCTGCACGCCGCTAAAGGAAGCGCCCCACACGCCGTTGGCGGGTTGCGCCAGTGTACCGCTCGCCGGTCCCAGCGACTGTCCCCAGACGTTCACGATCTGTCCGGGCGAGACGCCGGTTGCATCATACGAAGCGGCGCTGGTGACGGCTGAGACCACAGGCTGCGGCACGCTCATGGCGCTCTGCGCCTGCGGAATCACCAGCAGGGTCAGGGAATACGCCGGAAACGTGGCGGTGAGGCTGTTGCCGCCGACATTGATGTCCGCAGTCTGGCGCACGATGGCCGCCAAGTTCGCCGGGCTGTACTGCCACACTTGCGCGGCGCCGGCCGGCGTGAAGTTGGCGAGGCTGATGGAGTCGCCGATAGCGCCGGTGGTCTTGTTGAGCACCAGGACGGTCAAAGCCGAGTCCACGCGCTGTGCGGCGAAGATGGAGAGCGTATCCGGGTCGCTGCTGGTGGCCGAGACGCCGGTGCCACCGAACTGGCTGCCGTTGCCGTCGTAGTTCAGGAAGATCTTGAAGGCGAATGCGCCGGGATCGGTGGTCGCCGGCTGTCCCCAGAGCGTTCCCAGGTCGAGGCCGTATGCGCCGAAGATGCCCAGGATATCGGCTTGCGCGATGGCTCCGGTGATCACGTTCGTCGCGCCCCAACTGTATTCGGTGATCGCCAGCTTGGTGCCGGGATAATTCTGGTTCACCCACTGCTGCATTTGCGGAATCAGATGGGGCGCTACCTCGGCTCCGGTGGCGTCCCAAAAGCCGCCGCCGGGCACCAGATAGGTGGGGTCCCACAACGCGCGCGTTGACGTCATGCGCAGAGTTTCCATGGCGGTGTCGCCCTGCGAGCCGCTGAGGCCCGACGGCGCGATGTAGGCATGTACGTCCAGGTAATCGAGCAGCCGCGCCGGCTGCTGGCTCATCTGTTTCAGGTAATACGGAATCCACGCGACACCGCCGTGCGTAGGAGCGTTCTGATCGGTCGGGTTGTCCCAGTATTGAAAGGGCGCCTTGCTCCAGCCGCTATCCATATCCACTCTGGAGAAGAGCATCCCCGACCAGCCTCCGGGCACCGGTCCGGTGACGAGCGCGGTGGGGTCCACGGCTTTTACCGCTGTCGCCCATTTGATATTGCGCGCCAGCATGTCGTCATAGCTGGCGGCTTGCGGGTACACATCGATGTGGTTGGAATACCACCACTCCGGCTCGTTGTCCATGCTCCAGAGGCGCACGCCGCCGGCGCTGGCCGGACCGAAGGTGCTCATGATGTGCGCGACCCATTGTTGGGCGAAGGACGTGGTGACGGGAACGTAGGCGTCGTTGGGATCGTTGGCGACCTGGTTGCCATTGAGGAGCACGCCGTTGCCGCAGTCGGGATTGTCGGGCGCGGCCGACTTCTGCGCGCCGTATTTCTGTACGCTGAAGCTGCATTCGCCGGCGGCTTTGGGAGACCAGTCCATCAGCGGGATGGTGCCGAGACTGACGGTGCCGGCGGCCAGGTTGGCGGTGTGGAACGCGTCGAAGTCGGGGCTGACGCCATAGTTTTCGTAACACCACGGGTTGTCGCCGGTGTTGTTCTTCACGCTGGTCTGCCAGTTGTAACTGGTTGCGTCATCGCCGCCCCAGCGCAGAACCGGAATGCGCATCAGCGCCATCAGCCCCTGGTCGCTCCACTCGTTGATGCCGTAGATGAACGGACTGATGGGATGGCGGTTGGCGTTGGCATCCACGGCCAGTGTGGGCGCCTGGGCGTGCAGGCCCAGCACGGAAAAGGAAGCTGCGAGAAGATACGGACGAAGCATCATGACAACCCCTCTTTATCTTATAGCGCGGCGGCGCCCGGTTCTGGTACTGCCAGCCTTGCTGCCGGGGACCGCGCACGCTAGAATCGGAGGATCGCCAATCTAGTCAAGAACAATCTGGTGGCCGCATACCTGCTCTTAGTGGGTGTGCCGGTGATGGGTCTGCTCGGCATTCTGGAAGCCGGGCGGGGCATCCCGGCGCCGTTGTCCATCGGCGGCGAATGGGCGATCGAGTCCGATCCCACGGCCAATTGCGCCAACCCGCCGGGGAGTTTGCAGCGGCAACTGGCTTGGAGCATTTCCCAATCGGGCACCGAGGCCCTCATCACCTTGCATGACGGCCACGCGGCCACGCTGGAAGCCACCATCGACGGCTCCACTCTAACCGCCAAATCGCCAAGCGGGACCATAGCCGCCACCATCGCCGGCAAGCTTGGCAAGCGGACCATGGAAGGCAAAATCAGCCTGGTTGGCTGTGCGCCAGTAGCCTTCCGGGCCGTCCGCCAGACGCCCGGGAAGCGAGGAGAGTGATGCTCGATCTCTTCCATCTGGTGCTGCAGATCGCCGTGATTCTGGTGGCGGCGCGCCTGGTGGGGTTCCTATTTCAGAAGATCCATCAGCCGCAAGTGATGGGCGAGATGGTGGCGGGGATTCTGCTGGGGCCATCGCTGCTGGGCTGGCTCGTGCCGGGTGTTTCCGCCGCGCTGTTCCCTCCAGCCAGCCTGAGCTACCTCAACGCGTTGAGCCAGGTTGGCCTGGTGGTGTTCATGTTTGTGGTTGGGCTGGCGCTGAATCCTTCGGACTTGCACGGGTATGGCCACGCGGCGGTGCTTACAAGCCATGTGAGCATTGTGGCTCCCTTCTGTCTGGGCGGATTGACGGCGCTGTATCTCTATCCCCGGCTCTCGGACGACGGGGTCACGTTCACCGGATTTGCGCTATTCATGGGCGCGGCCATGAGCATCACGGCATTCCCGGTGCTGGCGCGGATTTTGACCGAGCGCGGGCTGTTGCGCAGCAGAATGGGCACCATGGCGATCGCCTGCGCGGCGGTCGACGATGTCACCGGATGGTGCATTCTGGCCTACATCGTGGTGCTGGTGCGCGTGACGCACGCCGCCAGACCGGCTTGGGTGACGATAGCCGGTTCGTTGGCGTATGTCTTAATCATGGTGTTCGTGGTGCGCCGCATACTGCCCGCGTTTGAGCGCGAGTTTCGCAAGCGGGACCGCTTGAGTGACAATTTGGTGGCCGTGATCGTGGTGCTGGTGCTGGTCTCCGCGCTGGCCACCGAGTGGCTGGGCATCCACTTACTGTTTGGCGCCTTCCTGATGGGTGCGATCATGCCGAAGACCCAGGAGTTCACGCATTACCTGCTGCACAAGTTCGAATCGGTGACCGTGGTGCTGCTGCTGCCGCTGTTCTTCGCTTTTACGGGTCTGCGCACGCGCATCGGAGTGGGTGGCGGCCGGGCGATCTGGCTCTACAGCGCCATCGTCATTGTGGTGGCCATCACCGGGAAACTCGGCGGGTCCATGTTCGCGGCGCGCCTGGCCGGCATGCCCTGGCGCGAGGCGGCGTCACTCGGCATTCTGATGAACACGCGCGGTTTGATGGAACTGGTGATTCTGAACATCGGCCTGGATATCGGCGTGATTTCTCCGGCCATGTTTTCCATCATGGTGCTGATGGCGCTGGTGACCACGTTCATGACCACGCCGTTGCTGGAGTGGGTATATCCGACGCGATTGTTGAGGGCGCAGATGGATGCGGTGCACAAGAATGTGGCGTGACCGCTCCGTGACGGTCGCGGCTCGGTAACACCGCGCTATCTTACTTCGCGGCGGCTGCCGCTTTCTTGAAGTCGCCGGCTTTGACGATCGAAATCTGGGCCGGGTCGATGGTGCGCCGCACGGCTTTGCCGACATCGTCGGCCGTCAGCGCGGAGACTTTCTTCTCGAGTCCCTCATCCCAGGCCATGGTGCGTCCGTCGTAATCCCTGGACACCAGCATGCCCACCAGTGAGTCGTCGTCCGACCGCTCCACCAGTTGTTCCTGGAGCCATCCGGTCCGGTCGTCGTCCAGTTCCTTCTGCTTGAAGCCGTCGGCTAGCGCGCGCTGCATCTCCTCCTTGAAGGCGGCCTCCACCTTCGACACGTTCTGCGGCGCGGCGATGGCGTATGTCTGAAACTGACCGTCCTCCTCGTTGGGCTTGGCCGACAGGGTCGAACCCACACCGTAGCTCAAACCGTCTTTCACGCGGATGCGCGCGCCCAGACGTGAATTGAGGCCGCCGCCGCCCAGCATGTAATTTCCCATCACCAGCGCCGGGTAATCCGCATCTTTGTCGCTGACGTGCAGCCGCGTGGCGGCGATGAACACCGCATTCTGCTTGTCGGGCGTCTCGATGGTCTGGTTCACGGGCGCGATCTTCTGGAACCCGTACTTGACGCGCTCAAACCGCGCTGGGCTTTTCCACCCGAACTGGGCTTCGATCTCCTTCTTCACTTCCGCCGGATCGAAATCGCCCACCACCGCTAGTTGCCCATACGACGCGCCATAGAACCGCTTATAGAAGGCCTTTGCGTCTTCCAGCTTTACACTTTTTACTTCCTCGATTTCCTCCGGGATCGAGAGTGTTCCACGCACGTCGCCCTTGGGATACGGATACATCGTGCGGCGTATTTCGGTGAAGGCCAGGGAAGTCGGCTCGGTCTTCCCGGAATCGAGACTGGTCAACCGTTCCTTGCGGATCTCTTCGAATTCCGATTCCGGCAGCGTGGCCTCTTTCAAAATCTCGCCGGCCAGCCGTAGGACCGCGGGCAGATTCTCGTGCGTGGTTTCGATCCTGACATTCGCGCTGGTTGCGCCGCCGTTCACGTTGAGCCGGGCTTTCAGCTTATCGATCTCGTCCTGGATCTGCTGCCGGTTCTTGTGGGCCGTGCCGCGAATCAGCGTGGCGCCGGCCAGTGCCGCAGTGTCGCTCTTGCCCGCCAGGCTCTCCAGGTCGCCGAAGTGCAGCGTGATGACGGCGTGTACGCTGCCGCCGCGTGTCTTCTTCTCGAGCAGCGATACCTGCATGCCGGAGGGCAACGTGTAGCGCTGGACTCGCGACTCGATATTCTTCGGCGACGGGTCGAACGCCTCGCCTGCTTCCATGACAGCCTCGCCCTTGTAGTCCTTGAGAGAGGCCGCAACGTCGGTCTTAGACGGGATCTCGGCCCGGTCGGGCTTGAGATCGGGGATGAATTCGCCGATGGTTTGGTTCGAAGTCTTCAAATAAGCCGCCGCCACGCGCTGCACGTCCTGCGGTGTCACCTGGCGCAGAATGTCCCGGTCGCGGAACAACAGGCGCCAGTCGCCCATGGCCATAAACTCGCTGAGGAACAAGCCAACTTCTTCGGAATTGCGCAAGACCATTTCAGCCTCCTTTTCGAGGCGGGCCTTGGCGCGGTCCACTTCTTCCTTGCTGGGCGGCTCTTTCACCACGCCGGCGATGGTGTCCAGCATGGTGTTGCGCGCGTCGTCCAGCGAATCCGTCTTGTTGAGCATGGCGGCAAACATGATTAATCCAGGCTCGTTGAACTGCATCGCATTGCCGAATACGCGGGCGGCCTTCTTGTTGTCGACCAACGCCTTGTACAGCCGGCCCGAGGACTGTTCCCCCATAACGTTCGCCAGCACGTCCAGCACGGGCTGGTCGGGATGGCTGCCGTCCGGAGTGTGATAGACCACGAAAATGGCTTGTGTCTCGCCGACTCTGCGCACCACCGTGAGCCGCTCGCCATCCTGCACGGGTTCCACCGTGTAAGTGGGCGTAAGCGTGCGCGACGGCCGGGGGATCTTGGCGAAGTATTGGTTCACCAGAGCCACTATCTGCGGCTCATCCACTTTGCCGGCCACCATGAGTACGGCATTGTCCGGCTGATAATACTTGTGATAGAACCCTTGCAGCTTGTCCATGGTCACACGTTCCACATCCGACTTGTTCCCGATCACGGGCCGGCCATAACTGTGCGCGATGTAAGCGGCCGCCATGGTGTGCCGGTACAGCACTCCCATGGGGTTGTTCTCGCCCATCTCGAATTCGTTACGGACCACCGAGAATTCCTTGTCGAAATCCTCTTTCTTGATGAAGGAATTCACCATGCGGTCCGATTCCAGGTCGAGGGCCCACTTCAGGTTTTCATCGCTGGCCTTGAATGTCTCGAAATAATTGGTGCGATCGAAGCTGGTGGTGCCGTTCCACTGGCTGCCGTGCTCGGTAACTTCCTGCATGATATTCGTGTGTTTCGTGCTGCCCTTGAACAGCATATGCTCAAGCAGGTGCGCCATGCCCCCTTCGCCGTTGCCTTCCTGCCGCGAGCCGACCAAGTAAGTCATGTTGACCGTGATGGTAGGCTTGGACGGATCCGGGAACACCAGGAAATGCAGGCCGTTGGTCAAGCTGTATTCGGTGATGCCCTCGACGGAGGTCACCTTTTGCACGCCGTTCGGCAGGCCTTGCGCGGGGCACAGCGCCGGCGCCAGGAGCACTGCGGTTAGCAGGGAGAAGATAAGCAGTCGTTTTTTGGGGGACATATTTGTATCATCCTTACTTTGTACACACCAAGNNGCGGGGCCGGGGGCCCCGCGCAGGCCGGGGGCCTTCCCCACTTTACTCTGACACCTTTATTACCAGCTTGCCAAAGTTTTCGCCTCGGAAGAGCTTTTGCAGGGTTTCCGGGAACGTCTCCAACCCTTCTACGATGTCTTCGCGTGCCTTGAGCTTGCCGGCGATCGTCCAGCCGGCCAGCGCCTGCATGCCTTCGGGATAGCGCGCGGCATAGTCGAAGACCACGAAGCCCTCCATGAGCGCATGGTTGACGAGCAGCGACATGTAGTTGCGCGGACCCTCGATCGATTCCATGTTGTTGTATTGCGAGATCGCGCCGCAAATGACGACGCGCGCGCGGCGCGCCAGCATGGACAGCACGGTATCCAGGATGCCNNTGCACATCCTCGTTCTTGTAATCGATGGCGGCGTCGAAGCCGAGATCTTCGACTACGTAGCGGCACTTATCCGGGCCGCCTGCGATGCCAATCACACGGCAGCCTTTGATCTTGGCAATCTGTCCAACGACCGCGCCCACNNGTGAGTCCGGGCATGCCGAGCGCGCCCAGGAAGCGCGGGAGAGGCGCCAAGCGCGGATCGACCTTGGTCACGTCTTTGGCTTTGACGATGGCGTAGTCCTGGACGCCGGTCATGCCGACCACCGTATCGCCGACCGCAAGGCTGGGGTCGTTGGAGGCAACCACTTGGCCGATGCCGCCCGCGCGCATCACGTCGCCCAAGCCGACCGGCGCGATGTAAGACCTGCCGGCATTCATCCAGCCGCGCATGGCGGGATCGAGCGACAGGTATTGGACCCTGACCAGCGCTTCGCCCGGACCGGGCTCGCCTGCGGGCGTGGTAACGAATTCGAAATCGCTGCGTTTGACCATGCCCACGGGGCGGGCGGTCAACTTGAATTGACGGTTTTGGAGTGTGCTCATATGCAGTTTAAGGTTACAACAGACCGTTGGCGCGCGCGAACTGCAGCGCTTCGATGGCCGCGCCGCGCGCGCCAGCGGTATCGCCGTTAGGCATGATGTAGATGGGGATATCCGCTTGTTCCTCGCGCTGCGGCGGCATGCCCGCGTGAATCTCGGCGACGAACCAGCGCTGGAACTCTTCGGACGTTTCGATCGCGCCCCCGCCGACCACCAGCGCATCGGGGTCGAAGGTGTTGATCATCTCGTCGAAGAATATGCCCAGCGCATGCGCCTGCACGCGGAAGATCTCCTTGCACATGGGATCGCCTTTCTCAGCGAGGCCGCGCACCAGCTTGGCGGCCTGATTCAGGTTGCCGAGCTTGCCCAGTTCGTGATCCGGATAGCGGGGCAGGAAGTACGGCAGAAAAGATTTCCCGATGGCCGTGAGAGAGCACACCGATTCGAGATCGCCGGTGCGTCCGCAATTGCATTCGGGGACCAGGCCGTGGATGCCGCGGATATTCTGATAGGGCAGGAGCACGTGTCCCAGTTCGCCGCCAAAGCCCTTGCGGCCCTTGATGTCGCGGCCCTCGATGATGACGCCGCCGCCCAATCCGGTGCCGATGACCACCGTGACGGAGGTGGCCGACCGGTTGGTGCCGAAGATGTTGAAGTGGCCCCAGAGTGCGCCGGCGTTGCCGTCGTTCAAATAGGTGACGGGGATGCCCAGCCGGGCGGAGAGGCTGCCGCGAATGTCGAACCCGCCCCAGTCGCGGTGCACGAAGTTGGTGGAGCCTTCGGCGCTGAGGACGCCCGCGGCGCTGGCCGGTCCAGGGGTGTCGAGACCGGCAACGACCACGTCGGCATCGCACAGGCCGACCTGTTCGACGGCCCTTTTCAGACCGTCAACGATCTGCTGGAGGCACACCTCGGGCCCCTCTCTGGATCGGGCGGGATGTTCGCACAGGCCTTCGATTAAGAACGCCTCCTCCTGGGTGACTAATGTATAGTTGACGGCGGTTCCGCCAAGATCCACTCCGGCCACTACGCGCACGGCGGTTACCTCGATTTAGGATGATTTGGATTCCCGAAGTTTCCAGGATAGCAGGGGGGCGGGATACTGGAGAGATGGGTCCCGCTACACAAGCCTTCGAGATCGTGTTGCCGGTGGAGCCGGCGGATCTCGATCAGCTTGGGCACGTCAACAACGTCACGTATCTGCGGTGGGTGCAGGAGGCTGCCGTGGCGCACTGGACGGCCGTCGCGCCGGTCGCCGACCAGGCCAAAATAAAGTGGATCGTGCTGCGCCATGAAATCGACTACCGGCAGCCGGCGTTTCTGGGCGATGGGATTATCGCGCGCACCTGGGTAGGCAGCGCCAGCCGGGTGCGGTTCGAGCGATTCACCGAATTGCTGCGGGCGGGCGACCGGACGCTGCTGGCGAAAGCGCGCACGATGTGGTGTCCGATCGATGCCGAGCGGCACCGGCCGGTGGCGGTCAGCGCGGAGGTGCGGGCACGGTTTTCGGTTGGCGGGGCTTGAACGATCAAAGCCCAGGTGGCGGGATCTAAAGCGCCGTGGATGGTGGTTGGTGGCTGGTGGCTGGTGGTTGTGTGGATGGTGGTTGGTGTCTGGTGGCTGGTGGTTGTGTTTTTGGGGTGGTGGGGAGACAGTGGTTGCGTATCAGTTGGAGTCGTTTGCGGGATTGTCAAAGATCAGGGGGGCGGGTTACTAACGCGTGTCGGGAGTTTCGGGGGCACAGAAGACCGGGTGGGCCTCCGCGCGTTCCGACATCACATATTC
>PMVV01000014.1 GCA_003166475.1 Bryobacterales bacterium
TTGGACTGGAGCAACGATCCGGAAGTGCGGCAGGCGGTGGAGAGCCTTCCGCGGGCGCACGCTTTGCTGGAGCAAGTGAAGCGCGCGATGATGCGGCGCACGGCTGGATAAGAGATAGAATTGGGAGTGTCGCGTCTAACACTCGCTGCTCTGCTTTTGGTCTTCTCCCGCACCGTATTTGGCGCTATCCAAATCACGTCGAGCCCGATCCTGCCGTCCGGGAAAGTCGGTCAGTCTTATTCCTTCACGTTTACCGGCAGCGGAGCCGCTAACGGGGCTTGGGGCATCGCGGCCGGTTCGCCGCCCCAAGGCCTGACGCTGGCGCCGTCGTCCGGGACACTGAGCGGTGTGCCGCTGGGCGGCGGTTTCTATTCCTTTCGAGTGCAGCTCAACGGCGCTAACGGCGACACCGCAACGCAGATTGTCACGGTTCAGTTCGCGAGCCTATTGTCGCTGATTATCGATACTCCGGCGCTCGAAGAGGGAGTCGTCGGCCAGACGTTTGACCTTCCTCCCGCGACTGGTGGCGCGCCGCCGTACAAATGGTCGTTGCAGGCCGGAGCGCTCCCTCCCGGCTTGTCTCTGGATCCCAACGGCACGACCGTGGACGGCACTTACGCGACGCCGGGCACGTTCAATTTTACGCTGCTCGTCACGGACGCCACTGGGGCGACATTGACAGTGCCCGTGAAACAGGCGGTGATCGTGTCGCCGGCGAAGTTTGCAGGAAACTTCCCCACCCTCCGGCAAGGATTGGCTTACGATTTTCAGATTGTCGTCACCGGCGGCCTGCCCCCTTTCCACTTCCAGACCGCCGTCCTGTGCGGTCTGAGTGTCGATTCGAGCGGCAGGGCGACCGGCACCGCGTATCCGTCCGGCTCCGCATCCCTGATCTTCACCGACGCGACCGGAGCGACCATCTACCTTCCGATCACCGTCCCCATCGCACCGCCCGGCACTCCATTTGAGGGCACCGCCCTGAGCACGCTACAGCAGAGTCCCTTTGCATTCTACCTGCCTGCGCCCGGCGGCAACCCGCCATTCAGTTGGTCGGGTCAGCTTCCACCGGGTGTGACTTTGGACCCCACCGACGGTGTGCTTCAGGGAGAAATCGACCAACCTACAACCCTGTCAGTCCCTATCACCTCAACGAATGGCGTGGGACAACAGGAGACTACCACCTACTCGCTCACGGTAACCCCCAACCCCTTAACTATCGTGACGTCTGCATTGGACCCTGTGTTTGCCACCCAAGACATCTCGTCGCAGATACAGGTATCCGGCGGCCAAGGCACGCCGACGATCACTGTGGACGCGGAAGGGAATTATGGCCAGGTCGGACTCTCTTCCCTGGTGCCAGGCACTTATCAAGCCACCATCACGGCGACCGATTCGGCCGGCGACCAAGCGCAAAGGACCGTTCCGCTGGTTGTGGTACCCTCCGCTTTGCAATTCGGCCTTTCGAACCTGATCGGCGTGCAATCGGGCAGCACCTTCCCTCAGAAAATCCTGGCGGTGGGCGGCACTCCTCCCTACAGCTTCTCGGCCCCTGTCCCCTCGATGCTGCCGCCGGCTCTCTCGTTGGATTCATCCGGCAACCTGACTGGCACGTACACCGTTCCGGGAGATTATTTCTTTCCAATCCAGGTCGCCGACGCCGCTGGGGCAACCGCCTATCAAGTATTTAAGATCTCGACTGGCAGTGGCGGGGAGTTCCTCGCGCCACTTCCCTCGGCCATGGTAGGCGCACCATACGCCGGATCGATCCTCGGACCCTATGCGCCGCCGGGTCCGTATACGTGCCAACTCCCGGAGGGCCTGCCGCAAGGGCTAACCTGCGACGCCTCGGCAACCATCAGAGGCTTGCCGCTGGTCACGGGAGTCTACGAATTCTGGACTAACGCAGTATCCGGGCAGGGAGAACCGGATTCTTATCTTCAGACACTGGTAGTCGGACCCAACCCCGCGCTAGCCTCCCGCAGCCTGCCGAACGCACAGGTTGGGGTCGCGTACTCCATGGTGCTGCCCACGACCCTGACCAATGCTTCTTCCTGGACTGCGGGGCCTGCCTCTCTCCCGCCCGGAATGAAGTTCGATCCCGCGACGGGCACGCTCAGCGGTACACCCACTACGCCGGGCCTCTACGGCCAGGTGGCCACGGCTGCCAACCAAGGGGTCAGCGACGCCGCCGTTTATACTTTCTATGTCGTTTCGTCGTCTTCTGCGCTCACCATCAGTCCCGCGGTGCTGCCGCCACTCGACAGCGAGAACCAGGGAAGCACTTTGAGCGTCAGCGGCGGAGCACCGCCCTACCAGTGGGTTATCACCAGCGGCGCGGGATACCTTGGGGGGGACCCTTACAGCGGCTACGCAGAGATCAGCGACGCAACGTCGACAGTCACCATTCAGGTCACCGATTCCACGGGCCGCACGGGAACGATCACTTATACGGTAACCTTTGTGAATACCCCGACCGTCACCGTTCCGCCTTCCCCGATTCAAGGCACGGTAGGCGTGCCGCTTTCGTATCAACTGCAGATCACCGGCGGGACTCCGCCGTACAGCTTCACGCAGCCGAACGTTCCCGGTCTTGTGATTACTCCTGCCGGGTTGCTTACCGGCGTCCCTCAACAGGCGGGAACATTCACCCTGGGCGCCGATGTCGCCGAGGCCGGCGCATCGTTCGGAAGCTCCGTCTCATTGCCGATGGCGATTCAGCCCCAGCCGTTCGCGGTTGCTATGCAAAAGCTTTTTAATGGGCACCCGGGCTTTGCCTACGTCTGCCCGCTGCTGGCATCCGGCGGCATTCCGCCTTATCAATGGAGCGCGTCCGCACTGCCCGCCGGGTTGAAACTGTCGTCAGCGGGTTTTATTTTCGGAACGCCGACGCAGGCGCAGTCCGCGCCGGTAGCGGTGACGGCCCAGGATTCCGCCGGCAATACCGCGACAGCCAGCCTGTCGCTGTTCATCGACCCAACCGTGCCGGCCATTGCACCGGGCGGAGTTACGAGCGCCGCCAGCTACCAGAATGCCGCCGTATCGCCTGCCGAGATCGTCACGATCTTTGGGAGCGCTCTCGGGCCAGAAGGGTTGCAGGTGGGCAGTCCGGTAAAAGGCGCGTTCCCCACCGAATTGGCACAGACACAGATTTTTATTAATGGCGTACCGGCGCCGCTGATTTATGTGCAGGATTCTCAAGCTGCGGCGGTCACGCCGGCGAGCCTGGCTGGGCAGCAGGCGACCACCATTACTGTGGTTCGCAACGGGGTTGCTTCCGCACCCGCCGAAGTTTTCGTCAATGCAGCGTCACCCGGAGTTTTCACTCAGGACGCCAGCGGCGCCGGTCCAGCCGCGGTGCTCAACCAGGATGAGAGCATCAACTCCAAATCCAATCCCGCAGCCAGCGGGTCGGTCGTCTCGTTATTTGTGACGGGCACGGGCGCGACTATGCCCGTTTTGCCGGACGGGAGCCTGGCGCCGCTTAATCCGCCATTCGCGGTTCCTGTAACACTTCCGGGCGCGTCCGTCGACGGACTGCCGGCACAGGTGCTGTATGCCGGGCCGGCTCCGGGGGAGATTTATGGGTTGACTCAGATCAATATCCAGTTGCCGGCCGGTCTTGCAGCGGGGGCCGTTTCAGTTGCGATTACCCAAATCCCGACGATCCCGGTTTTCAGTTCGCAAACAGGCACGGTGATCTGGGTCCAGTGAGGGATGGGTGGGAAAGGCCGATTGACAATCGGCCTTGAGGTTGGCAACGTTAGTTAGCCCGGCGGGTCTGGAGACCCGCCGCAGGCGTGGACGCCCGCCCCACATTACATTGCCAGATTCACAAGAATGTCGCAGCGCGCAGGAGCTTACTGACTTAGCGTAAAGTTCACTTCGATCTGCGTGACCGAAAACCGGCCAATCGG
>PMVV01000129.1 GCA_003166475.1 Bryobacterales bacterium
GTGGCGATGCTCGCGCCGATGTAGTCGAGCGCTTCCGGGATGCTGGGGTCCATCACGATCAAGTCGCCCTTCGGCCGGCCGCCGGCGGGAGGCAGCCGCCAGCTCTCGGCCCGCTTATACGTGGTCAGGCCCGGCCTGAGCCAGAGTCCCGGCCGCACGCCCAGCCCTTTCATCTGGCTGGCCAATCCCGCCATGTCGGGGTAGCTGCTGGTGGTCTGGCTCACCGGGCCGGCGCCTTCGGGTGCGGCTCCCCATCCCATGTCGATCACCGCAAACGGGCGGTTGCCGGAGTTCGCCGGCGCCAGTTCGGCGAGCAGTGCGGCATCCTTCACGCTGGCGGCAGCCGAGGTGTTCTGCCCGTATGCGTAATACCAATTATTGCTGCCGTAGATGGGCTTCGCGGGCAGGATCGGCTTGTCGCACATCATGCGGCAAAACGCGCGCGCAGCGTCTAGCGGCGACTCGCCGGGATGTCCTTTGCGGAAGACAATCGTGGCGGCTTCCAGACGGCGCTCGCCCAGTTCCACTCCTCCACCGCCGTTGCCGATATCCAGCCACAGCGTGATTCCGCCGGCGTCCGCCTGCCAGGAGCAGATCGAGGCCGCGCCGGTCTTCACCCCATAGCCGTGCGTCGCCACGCGATTCGAGGCGAGAAAGTACCAGGGCATCAAGCGGTCGCCCGCCAGGCCGCGCCACTCCAGGTCGCCATAGGAGCGCTCCCAGTGGTCGCCGAGAAACCGGCAGTCGCCGGGAAACTCCCCGTGCCAGCGCAAGCGGAGGCGGGTCAGCCTGGTCCGAGGCGCGGTCACCAGAATCGCTAGCTCCGTTCCGCCTTTACGCAACTCCGCGTCGACTTCGATATCGTCCCGTTGCCATCGCTGGCCCGAGCGAGTCAACTGCAGGCCGGCCGATGTGCCCTCGGCGAACGCCGTCGCCTTGTCGGGTGGGCGCAGGGGATCGGGCGCGGTTAAACTCGGCTCTGCCGCGCGTCCGGTGGCGCCCGCGGCGGCGGCGCCTATGCCCATCAGGAACGACCGCCGTCCGGGCGAGTGATCGGTGTTCATCAGAACGAATAGTAGCGCGCTTACAATGGTTGTACGATGACTTCGCCGGCAATGAACCAGGAAGAACGATTGCGCGCCTATCGCGCGAGTTATCCCAACCGATCGTTGGCGGTGGCCGGCGCCAAATGGAAATACCGGATCTGTGGCACGGGCGCGCGGGCGCTCTTGATGCTGCCCGGCGGCGAACTGGTCAACGACATGGGCTTCGATCTGATCGCCGCGCTGGCGCCGCGGTTCCGCATCGTTTACCCCGCGTACCCTCGCGTCGAGTCGCTCGATGACCTTGCAGATGGCATCGCCGCCATTAGGGATGCCGAGAAGATCGCCCGCGTCTCGGTATTGGGGGCATCGTTCGGCGGGGCCGTCGCCCAGTGCATGATCCGGCGGCATCCGGACAGGATCGAGCGGCTGATTCTGTCGAACACCGGCGTGCCGATGGCGCACCTGGTGCGCGGCCGCAAGATCGCCAATGCGGTCCTGTCGTCGATTCCCTGGCCGGTCCTGCGCGGTCTGCTTTCGAAGAGCATCATCAAGCTGCTGGGCGCGCCGCCCACCGAGCTTCCGTTCTGGCGAGAGTACACCAAGGAGTTATTCTCGACCGAACTGACCAAGGCGGACGTGATGGCCAACCTGCGGATTCAGCTCGACTATCACCAGCGCTACCGTTTTCGGCCGGCGGACCTGGCGGCGTGGCCCGGAAAGGTTTTCGTCATCGAGTCCGATAACGACATTTTCAACGCCGAGCGCCGCAAGGCCCTGCGCGATACCTATCCGCAAGCGCCGGTACACACGTTCCACGGCGCAGGACACGCGCCCGCGTTCAGCCGGGCAGCCGAGTATCTGGAAGTGCTGGGGCGATTCCTTTCAGACGCCGCGGGCGAGCCGGCCCGCTAGCAGGCGGTAGACTGCCGGATTGAATACCAGCCCGACGTGCGTGCCGGCTACTTCGAAATCGATCTGGGGATCTTCCGTGATGCAATACCGCCAGTCCACGATGCCGTCGCTCTTGGTGTAGACGGCGGTTTGCGCCACATCGCCAGGGAATTCGGCCTTCAACGAGGAAATGAACTCGCAGGTGCAGTCCTCGGTATAGCAGCCGGGCAGAATGTGGCTGGCATGCTCGCGCATGATGCGATTGCGAATGGCGTCGCTGGCCCGCAGCACGTTGGGGTGCGCCGCCGTCCCGCGAAACGGAGAGCCCAAGGTGGTGACGGACGCGACCTGGTCGGGCCGCTGCGCCGCCACCGATCGCGCAATGATCCCGCCCAAGCTATGGCCGACCAAGTGTACCTTGCGGCCGGTAGCGTTGAAGGCACGCTGCACGGTATCGTTCAGGCGGCGGCGAATCAGCAGGTTGGGGCATTCCGCGTTCCAGCCGATGCCCGAGAAATACGACCGGTAGCCGACGGTGCGCAACCAGGAGAACAGTTCGCCGAGGTATGCATCCGTCCCCAGGAAACCGGGAATCAGGATCACAGCTTCGCCGTGGCCGTGCGGCACGCCCAGTCCATAGAAGACGGACGTCAACCTTAACTGAACCAACTCGAAGCCGACCAGGAGCTCCTGCCACATGGGAACATCGGCTGCCTGACGCCCATGGACGGAGTAGCTCTGACCGGTCATGGGTCTCAGTGTAACCGATTTTTGGGCGCGGCAATATCCAGAGGTCGCGCGGCTGACTTCTGACTTCTGGTCTGTGACTCCCCTCGCCTGCTGATTCCACAGGAGGCTGGCTGTGGGGCGGCCGGTGGCTGGGCTGACTTCTGACTTCTGTATTCTGACTTCTGTTTTCTGTCTTCCCGCTCTTCTGCCTTACCCGTGGAACCCGGCCACGTCGTAGGACATCAGAACCAAGTCTTCGGTGTGCCCTTGCCGATCGATGACCCAATCGGCCAGGAGGGCTTCCATGTGGAAGCCGAGGCGTTCGAACAAGTGGCGGGCGCTCGACTGCGCCGACGCCACGCGCACCACGATCCGCTGCAATCCCATATCGTGGGCGATGGAAAAGACTTCGTGGCCGAGCAGGCGACCCACCCCACGGCCGCGCTGGCCCGGCGCCATCAACAGGCGGATTTCGCCCAGATGGCGCGTCCAGCGCGCTTGGCCGTGGTGCAGGCTGCTATAGCCCAACAGCTTGCCGCCCTCTTCGGCGAGCACTGTGATGTTGCGCCCGTTTTGCAGGTCGCCCATCCAGTGATCGAGGCCTTCCGGCGTGGTCACATCCACCAGAAGGAAGAAGAGGTCGTCTTCCGGCTGCGCGCGCATAAAGGCCAGGAACGCCTCGCGATCCCCCGGCGTCATCAGGCGGAGGGTTATGCTGGCGTCCCCGACGCGCGCGGTGTAGGGAAAGTGCCGCTGTGCGATAGCAGATTCAGGCATGGCGCGTCCTTGTGGGCGTCTACTTCTTGCGTCCGGCGTGGGCGTGCGCGGGTGTGTGCGTGTGCGTCGGAGGCGGCAGGAAGGGCTTCATCGCCACATCCAGCAACGACTTTTGCGCGTTTATGAAATTCTCAACGCCCTTGCGCGCGAACTCACCCAGACTCGTGGAAGGTTCGGGGGAAGGTCGGACGACCTCCTTCGCGGTCTTCATGGCGCCTTCAATCTCGTGGGTCGCCAGATCCAGCAGCTTCTTTTGCGAGTCCACGAATTTGTCCATGCCTTCCTTGGCCAGTTCGGTGATCTTCACCCGCGCGGCCGGCTTCGCCCCCTTGGGGGCCTTGCCGTTGGGCTCCGCACGCGTGACATCCGTAACCAGATCCAGGAACTTCTTTTGAGTATGTACGAAATTATCCACACTCTCGCGGGTGATCTCGGCGAGGTCCTTGCCCTCGAAAGCCTTGCCTTCCTTGATCGCCTCCACGACGGCCTGGCTCTGCTGGTTCACCATGTCCAAGTACTTCTTCTGCATGGCGACAAATGCATGCACTCCCTCGCGGATCGCATCGGTCATGGCGGCCGGCCGCCCCGAGAGGCCCAGCCCTTCTTTCACGCCGGTTTGCATGAGGGAATTTTCCTCGGCGGCGAGGTCCAGCAGGATTTTTTGCGCCGCGACAAAATTGGCCAGGCTCTGGCCTGCGATTTCCACCATCCCGGTCAGGGGCCGGAGCGGCGAGAAGTTCACCCGCTCGCGCACGAAACCCAGCGTGAGGGAATTCTGCTGTGCAGCCAAATCCAACAGAATCTTCTGTGTAGCGACGAAACTTTCCATTCCTTGACGGGCCCAGTCGGCCAGCGTGGAAGCTGCCTCGGAGGCATAGGCCGCGGGGCTAGACTTTGTATCGTTCTCCATGATATACTCCTTCGTAATGCTGCATTGCAGCATCCAAATTGAGTATAACCCCGCAGTTTCGGCCTGTCAAGGATTTTCGGATTATATTATCTTGTTATGCCTGAACGCAAAGTGGTCGTCAAGAAATACGAAAACCGGCGCCTCTACGACACCGCCGCCAGCCGCTATGTCAACCTGGAAGATGTAGCCCGCATGGTACGGGAAGGCGTGGAAGTGCAAGTGGTGGACGCCCGTTCCGGCGAGGACCTCACGCGCGTGATCCTCACCCAGGTGATCATGGAGGACGCCAAAGGGCACGAGTCCGGCCTGCCGCTGGATTTGCTGCGCAAGCTGATCGTGGCCTCCGACCGCGCCACGCATGAATTCCTGACGTGGTATCTCACCACCGTCACCGATATGTATCAAAAGGCCCAGAGCGCTTTGCAGGCGCGTCCGCTGGATGTCGTGCGCAACCTGTTCAGTTCGCAGCCGGCGGCGCCACCGCCAGCCCAGGTGCCGGAGATCGAAGCGCTGCGCCTGCGCGTGCAGGAGTTGGAAGGCCGCCTGCGAGCGGAGGAGCGGAAGGCCGCCGCCAAACGCAAGCCCGCCAGAAAGCGCGCGGCAAAGCAAACGGGTGCGCAACATAAAAGTGGAGATTCCGGCAACGCCACTTGAGCCGCCGGATCGCAGCACCTCAGCGAAAACCAAAACCCCATATTGGGCACCGATGAACGCAGATGAAAACGAGCCAGACGGAAGTTTTCCTTCAGCGGACGAAGGATACAAGACCGCGGCGCCCGAGACAGTCTGCGGCCGGGAAGCGCGTCTCCCCTCGCCCGGCTTGACTGACCGAGCGCCCCAGGCAAATATAAGAGTTGACAGACGGCCCGCAGTCTGCAAGATTATTCAGACAAGGGGGGACGCCATGGAAACCGTCCGTTCGATGCTGCGCCACAAAGGCTCCGACATCTTTTGGGTGACGCCGGAGGCTACCGTATACGAAGCCGTCGCCATGATGGCCGACAAGAGCGTGGGCGCCTTGTTGGTGCTTTCGGGCGGCAAACTGACCGGGATCGTCTCCGAGCGGGACTATGCCCGCAAGGTCATCCTGAAGGGGAAACACTCCCACGAGATGCAGGTCAGGGAGATCATGACCAGCCCGGTATTCACCGTGTCGCCCGGCCATTCGGTGGAGGATTGCATGCGCGTGATCACGGCGCACCGCATCCGTCACCTGCCGGTGATGGACGGGGACGCCCTGTTGGGCATGATCTCGATCGGCGACGTAGTGCGTTCGATCATCTCGGCGCAGGCCCACGCCATCGACCAGTTGAGCGGCTATATCGAGGGCCGCTACCCGGCCTGAGGTTTAGTGGGGCCCTCGGCCGCGGTCGGGGGCCTGCCCCAATTCATCAGCGAAGTGCAAGTCCTTGGATCAGCAGGGCGGAGGGGCAGCGATGGGAATGGTGACGGACCCGCTGGTGCCTGAGCGCCGGTCGACGACGAAGACTCGAATGGCGCGGATCTTGCCGCCGAGCGGGAGGTCCTTGATCAACTCGAGACCATCTTTGAGGCCCTTGTCCCGTTGCTCCTCCGTCATATCCAGGTCGATAGGCAAAGAACGGCCGGAAGTATCGACGGTCTGGTGGCACGCGATTTCAGGGTGCTCGACGATGGTGAACCTTTCTGAGCGGCAACGCAGCCCAGCCAGGAGAGCGCGCCAAGTGCAATACGACGCAGCATGCCAAACTATTCGCACCTCAGCATGTTTGGATCGCCCAGGGATCGCACGGCGTTGTCCCCCTGTCGATCATGCGCGTTGTGCGGCGCCGTACCCGCCAAGCTCCGGGCAGAGTCTATGGCGGCAAGCATCTGTTTCGCGCTGAGAGGCTTCCACAAAACGCCTGAACCACCCGCGCCGGCCACCGCCAGGAAGAGATCGTCCGTTGGCATGCTCGCGATCAGGAGAAAGGAGACACCACAGCGGGCGCAAGCGTCGCACAATTCCCGCCAATCGCCTTCATGGGAGTCCCAATCGTAGACCAGAGCAACGCTGGGAGCCTTCCGCAAGAGCGCCATGGCATCACCGGGCGATGGAGCGAACCGGATGGTCCAATTCTCGTGGAGTGCGGCGATCATGAGGGGAGTGATGGTATGGGCACCTTGCGCCAGCACCACCAGTTGCAGGGCGCCGTTCCGGTGTACGGGGCGTAGCATGCCCTTCAAGCGCGCCAACAGGTTCGCGAAGAACGGCTTGTCGGATGTTCCAGGCGTTCTATCCATATTCTGCGCTCCTCCCGTCCTGCGCACGCACCAGCGCGTGTATGGGACCCGTTCCAAAAGCCTCGCGATCGACGCACGCATGCAGTGCATGGCGTTTGCCATCGAAACTGGCGGCTGGCTGGTGCAACACGGCCCTAACTCGTCTGTCCGGCCCGAGGTTGGCGAGGGCGGTAACATCTCCGATTCGGGCCGCTCGATTTACTCGATCGCACCGGGGGCACCTTCGGGTGCCTTAAGGCCAGCCTGACTACAGCATAGGCCACTCTCTCTCACCAGCCCATACCGCAAGCGTAGTAGTTCCCGGCGGTTATTGAAGTATCGCGGGGCGCATGTGGCAGGCGGGTCTTAATCCACCGGTTCCCAGGAATCGTCGGGGTCGAAGCGGGTTATCGGCGGCGCTGGCTTGCCGGGAACCGGCGCGATGTCTTTTTGATAAACTACACCGTTCTGGCTCACGATGAACGTGTGAATTCCGGTCACTCCATACTCGGAGGGCCACGCCACCAGACCGAACCCGCCAATCAGCTTGTTTTTGACCAAGTAATTGTGCGCTCCTTCCGGCGCATGCGAGCCTTGCCCGTCGAGAATCCGGAAATAGTATCCATGGTAAGGTTTGGCGCTCCCTTTTCGGGCGCCGTCCCAAGCGGCCTGGGCGAAGCCCTCCGGAACCAGCGGCTCGCCGGCGCCTTCCCAATACAGCCCGTCATGCCGGCCAGGCGTGCTCATGAGATGGGGCGCGTATTCCAACATGCCGTCTTTGTCGCGATCCTCGGAAGCGTATTTTAGCTGCGCATCCACGTACGCGTGGCAGATCTCGATGGCGTCCAGTTCATGGGTGCCGATACGCCGCGCATGCATCTCGACCGGGGTTTCGGAGGCGTCGAAGCTCCATTTGCCCTTGGTGCGGACAATGGGAACCGGAAACGGCCAGTCCTCGTCGCCAATCGCGAGGATGGCGCGATTCGGGTTGACGGGGGAGATTTCAAGCCTGTGCTTGGTGCGCGCGAGGCGCGCGAACTCGGTCTGTTCGGCGCGATCCTGCGCGGCATCGCCCGAGGTAAGAGTTTCTTTGGCCCTTGGACCGAAAATGGCCGACAACCGCGCGGAATCGTGGGTGTCCGCCGCATCGATGACAGCCTGCGCGGCGGCCTCCGCGGAATCGAAGCGCTCTTGCGCGATTGAAGGTGCGGCGCATGCAAATGCCAGCGCCGCGCAAATAGTAAAGAGCCTGCCAGTCATCGCTATCGCCTCCCTCCGCCGCCGCCGTGCATCCCGCCGCCGCCGTGGAATCCGCCGCCGCCTCCGGATCCGCCACGGCCGCCCCGCATGCTTGAGAAGCCGCGATCGCTTTGCATGCGCGTCATGCCACCGTTGTGATAACCGCCGAAGGCGCTGTGCTTACCCGTCCACCCGCGCTGCTCAAAACCCCTATTTCCGAGGCGTTGCCCGGGCGCGCCGCGGAACGCCTGACGCCCGCCTTCCCCGCGGCCAAAGTTGCTCCTGGCCGCGCCGCCGCCGAACCGGCCGGCGACCGCACGATTGGCATACGGCACGCCGAGCCGGTGCGCCGGATCATGCGCCCAGGCGGAACGGCCTAAGCGGTCTCCTCCGAAACCGCCGCGGAAACCGTAACGATTAAAGAAAGAATGGTTGAGGAAAATACCTCCACCGAACCAGTCGGGGCCCCAGCCCCAACCGCCCCATCCCCAGCCGCCCCAGCCGCCAAACCAGAGACCAATATCTATGCCGGGAAACCACCCCAGACCTACACCGATGCCGGGGTAAAACAGCGGGGGGTAGACTCCCCAAGCCGGCGGTCCCCATACGTATGCGGGGTTATAATTCGGCACGTACCATTCATCCGGGTTGCCCGGCTCAATGTCGATTACCGACTGGCCGTTCTGGTTTTGCGTGGTGACGGTTTCCTGCGGTGTCGAATGGAGCGTCCCTTTCGCCTGGGCCTCGGTCCGCATGCGCTGCACCGCTTGCATCACCTCCGCTTGCTGGGCGAGAAAGGCGTTGCCAAGCTGGGTGGTCCAGCCCATATCCTGGGTCAACCGGGCGAGCACGTCGGGGAAGGCCACCAGCCCCTGTATGCTGGGATCCCAGTTCTGCTTCTTGGCCTCGTCCATGAGCTTGGAAGGCTTCCACTTCGGATGGTCCCGCGCCCATTGTTCCGCTTCGGCGATCTCCATCGGGTAAGTGGAAGCGGCCAGCACTTCGGCAATCAGGGGGTCGGGATACAGGGCGATCGGCGCCACCAGATCGTCAAGCTGCTGCGGCGACGTAGGCGCCCCTGGGGGCGCGCCCGCGGGGAGGGCGCTTGGCGGAGGATTCTGCGCCACCGCCGCATGCAGAAGGAAGAGAGCGACGAAGGCCGCCGCACCATAACCACAGCGTCTGCCTGAAATCTCGCTCCATCGGACGCGAAACCCCGCGCACGCGGCGACTCTCAAATTGACGCGCCCACCGGCTGTCACCATTGTTTGTCTCCTATATGGCGCCACACTGGACGCTTCGGGCGTACGGCAGCGGCCTGTCCCATAGATTCTTCCAAAGCAGCCAGGAAAAGCTGACTACGCGAAAGACTTCCTTCATGTTGAGCGGCTTGACCAAAACATTGTATCCACCCAGGTGGAGTACTTCGGACCACAGCTTTTCGTCCGCCAATCGGGCACTGACCACCAATACGGGGGGACACTTGATGAGGGCAAGCCGGGCCAACACGTCCTTCCAGGTGCCGTCGGGCAGTTCGGCCTCGCAGATCACAACCGGGGTTGGGTTGTCTTGCAAGAATCCGAGCGCTCCAACCAGCGTCCGCGCCTCATGTTGTTGCCAATTGGAATGCCGCAGGATTTCGCGCAGGTCCCGATGATCCTCATCGAATGGACTGATCAGCAGTACTTTGACGATTCTTAGGGAAACGGCCTTTATATTTTCACTGGTCACGGCTTCCCTCCCGATAAGCCTGGCGGCTGGCTGGCGCGAAGCCGACTCTAACTCGCTTCCCCGGCTCGCCGTCTGGCGCGGTGGCGCGTTTAGAGGCCAGCCTGATTCCAGCATAAGCTGCGCTCTATCGCCCGCCCATACCGCAAACACGGTATTTCCGCCGGCTTCTTGTAGTACCCGCGCCCGGCGCCGGCTGCCGCGATCCATCCCGCCGGGCTAAACTCTGAGGATGGCGCCCCGATCGTTGAACTGAGAACGTTCGCCCTTAGGCCAACGGTAGAGGTGACTGACGTCAACTACGATCTCACCTTCGGGATCCAGCTCGACTTGCGCGCGGTCCATGGGCCGGGGCGCGGGACCCTCGAAGTTGATCCCTTCAGAGTCGTAGCCACTGCCATGGCACGGGCACTTGAGCTTATTCTCGCTGGGCTTCCAGTCGGGAGTACACCCGAGATGCGTACAAACGGCCAAGATCACGAAGATACCCTCGGTGTTCCGGACCACCCAGATCCGATGCTGGCTCCGAAACTTGCTGTCAACTCCAAAGCCGAAGTCCGATGGATAACCGATCTTGAATTTGGTTTTAGGCTCGTAGAGAACACGGGGGAAGAGTTTGCCGGGCTGGGGACTGGCAGCCGCGGGATCCTTGGCAGGCTTCATCACCGGCTCCGCAGCATAGGCCGTTGCGGTTGGTGCCGATTTGTCCCGACTCATGAACTTACTTCCTCCTACCAGTTTGAGGGTGCAGCCGGCTTAACCCAAATATCGCGGCCAGGTGAGGTTCAAGAAAAAACAGGAGTATCGAGCGGCCTGAGAGGCCGCAGCAGGCCACGGGCCTGCCCCACAAGGATCAGTTCACCAGGTCACGCGCACAGTCCGGACACATGCCGTGCGTGAAGTCGGCCTCCGAGTGGTCGTGGATGTAGACTTCCAACGGCTGCCATTGGTCCTTCTCGTCGCGAACGCTCTTGCACCAGGCGCAAATCGGCAGCAGGCCGCTCAGCAGCCTCACCTCCCGGCGCGAGGCGTGCATCTTCTGTCCTAACCAGCAGATGAGCAGCCCCAAACAGACGAACAACCCAAACCTCAGCAAAAGCCCGATGCCGAATAAGTGGAGGGAACTCTCCGCCGGAAGGAACACAAACCACTTAGCCGAGGCTGTAACCAGAAGGGCCGAGGCTCCCGCCCAGACGCCCGCATACATCGCGCCGATGGCGACGGCGCTGAGTAGCAACTGGTACGAATCGGGAGCCACCAACGGAGCCAGGAGCTGTTGCAGAACCACGCTCAGCGCGCCCAGCGCCAGCCCGCGCGCGGCGCACGAAAGCCTGGAGCGCTGCGGGCCGCCCGCAATGGTCACATACTGCGCGCGCCGCAGAGCTTTGGCGGTCATCTAAGTGATTACCCCCTTGCGCACCGCGTACAGGATCAACTCCGCGGTGCTGTGAAGATTGAGCTTCTGGAATATATTGCTGCGGTGAGTCTCTACCGTGTAGAGGCTCAGATTCAGCATGGCAGCCACCTCTTTGGGGGTCTTGGCTTCCGCGAACAATTGCAGGGTCTCGCGCTCGCGCGTGGTCAGCAGATCGTAGCTATCCTCCACTTCCTGTTCGCGCAACTGGCGCATGTACTCGTCCGCCAGCATCTTATTGATCGCCGGACTGAAGAAGGCCTTGCCATCGTGTACGGCCCGGATGGCATTAATCAGGTCGTACTCGGCAGAGTCCTTCAGCAAATAGCCCTTGGCGCCGGACTTCAGGGCTTTCAGCACATATCCTTCGTCGGAATGCATGCTCAGAAAAACGATGCCGGTCTGCGGCTGCCTGGTGGAGATCTGACGCGCGGCCTCGATGCCGTTCAGCATCGGCATGGCCACATCCAGCACAGCGATGTCGGGAGTATGCTCGGCCGCCATGGCGACGGCCTGGCGCCCGTCGGACGCTTCCGCCACCACGTGGAAGCCGGGCTGGCTTTCCAGCAGCAGGCAGAGGCCTCTGCGGACAACGCGGTGATCGTCCGCCAGCAGGATGCGAATGGTATTCATGAGACCGCCTCTGCCCGCGGCTCCGCCGGCTTTCCAATGGGCAGCACGATGGAAACCGTGGCGCCGTGCCCAGGTTGCGTATCTACCGAAAACGTGCCCCCCAGGTGGGCCGCCCGTTCCTGCATTCCCAGCATTCCCATCCCGCGCTGGCGCTGGACATTGCTGGATGGGAAGCCTTTGCCATCGTCCTGAATGCCGATCCGGATGCATGCGGGCTCCTGCCGTACGGTGACCCGCACGGTGGTAGCCTCGGCGTGCTGCACGCAATTGTGCAGGGACTCCTGTACGATCCGGTAAATGCAGGTCTTGTGCTCTTCGGGCAAATCGTCGGAGACGCCCTCGGCCGCGACGCGCACGCGCAGACCGGTCCTCTTGGATACCTCGCGCCCCTGCCACTGCAACGCCGGGACCAGGCCGAGGTCGTCCAGCATGGAAGGCCGCAACAGCAGCGCCATGTTGCGGACCACCCCCAGCGACTCCTCCACCACTTCCTTGATCTCCTCCAGCTTGTTTTCAGCGCCCTCGGTGTCCCGCATGCGGATGCGCTGCGACAAATTCGCCAACTCCACGCGCACGCCCGTGAGGGCCTGGCCCACCTCGTCGTGCAACTCCCGCGATATGGCGCGCCGGTCGTTTTCCTGCGCATCGACCAGGCGCGCGGAAAGCCGTTTCAATTCGCCGCGCGCGGTGGCGGTCTCCTGGTAACGCCCTGTGGCTTCCATCTCCAGGGCCACGATCTTGCGCATGGTGAAAATGGCCAGAATAAGACCAACCGCGATGGTCAAGCCGATGGTCAGCATGGAACTGCGACGGAACTGCGAAAACATGTCGATCACTTCGTGTTTGCCAGCGTCCAGTTGGGCCTCGTTGATGCCGGCGATCTGATCGGCGATGCGCAGCATGGCGGTGCGGCGCGGAAAGACTTCATCGCGCAAGAAGGCGTAGCCGCGATCCCGTCTCTCGCCCGCGTTCCACGCGAGCACCGGCGCCAAGATATTCCAGTAATCCCGCAGCGCTTGGTTGAGGTCCCGGAACGGCCCCGCCTGCGCCTCGTTGAGCAGGATTCGGTATCCTGCGAGCGCGGTTTCCATCCGGTTGCGCGTTTTGAGCAGGCTGGTGCGATGGGCTTCGGCCTTGGCCGCATTCGGCTCGAGGAGGCAATCGCGGACGTAGGTGCCCGATAAGTAAAGATCCGACCGGATCTGTTCCAGCAACCGCGTGCGCGCCAGGAAGTTTTCCCGGATGACGTCGTTGCGATACTGGATCTGACGGAGCTTCTGGACACTGTCGAATCCGGCGAAAGCCAGCAAAAGGAGCAGTCCGCCGAATCCGATCGCCAGCACGGTCCGGCTGTTAGCCGCCATGCTGCCAGCCTTCCGAGCTGACGTGGACGAATACATCCCTGACGACAACATACGTCGGGACGCAGCGGCGCGGAATACCGTTGCAGGGGTACTTAGGGGCCTATTTTGCGGTACGGCGAAAGGCGGCCTGAGAGGCCGCCGCAGGCCGGGGGCCTGCCCCACTATTAATAGCGGTATTCGGCCTTAAGGACCTCGTCTTCCATGGAGTGCTTCAGGGTGAACCCGAGCTTTTCGCAGATGCGCGCCACATCCCGGTTATCGGGCAGGATGTCGGCTTTCAAGGCGCTGAGTTTTTCGTCGGCGCCCACGGTGACCAGGCGCCCGAGCAACTCCTTGCCCAGCCCGCGTCCGTGGAACTGGTCGCTGACCAGCACGGCCACTTCGGCGTCGTTGGTGCCCAGAACGCGCGTCAGGCGGGAGACTCCCAGGATCTCGTTCTCGCCGGTGGCGGGGTTGCGCCGCTCGGCGACCATGGCCATTTCGCGGTTGTAGTCGATGAAGCAGATGCGCGTCAGCCGTTCGTGCGCCACACGCTGCGAGAGATTCATCAAGTGGAAGTAGCGCAGGTAGACGCTGCGCTCGGAGAGGGTCGCATGGAACTTGACCAACATGGGCTCGTCCTCCGGGCGGATCGGCCGGATGAGGACATCGTTGCCATCCTTCATGGTCCAGGTATAAACGTAGCGGTTGGGATACGGCCGGATGGCGGGCCTGGGCAGTTGCTCCTCGGTGACCTCCGGTCCATGCACCACGATGCGCGCGTCCAGGGCCACCAGGCGGTCCGGCGTTGCCAACAGCGGGTTGATATCGATCTCCTTGATCCAGGGCTGCTCAACTACCAGGCGGCTGAAGCGCACCATGACCTGCTCCAGTTCCGCCAGGTTCACCGGCTTGCGCCCGCGCACGCCCTGCAGCGCCTTGTAGATCTTGGTCTGCTCCATCATGCGGCGCGCCAGCGTGGTATTGAGCGGAGGAAGGCTCAGGGCGCGGTCCTTGAAGACCTCCACTAACTGGCCGCCGGTGCCGAACAGCAGCACTGGTCCGAACTGGGCGTCGAGGCTGCTGCCGATAATCAGCTCATACCCGTCGCCGCTCTTGATCATGGGCTGCACGGTGACGCCCTGGAAATGCTCCGCTCCGACTTTTTCGGTCACCGAGGTCTGTATGCGACGCCAGGCTCGCTCCACGGCCTCGCGGTCGGCGAGGTTCAATTGTACGCCGCCCACATCGGTCTTGTGCGTGATGGTTTCGGAGAACAGTTTGAGCACCACCGGATAGCCGATGCGCCCGGCCTGATCGACGGCTTCCTCCAAGGTCCGCGCGACCACGGTGCGCACGGTCGGGATGTAATAGGCGTCCAGCACCTGCTTGGATTCGGTCTCGGTGAGGATGGTCCGGCCGGCGCTCCGCGCGTTTTGGATGATCTCGCCGGTGAGCGCCTTGTTGGGCGCAGTGTCAGCCGAGTCCTCGGGCAGAGACGGCGTTTCGTAGAGGCCCTTCAGGTTATAAGCGTACCGCCACATATAAGTGAAGGCCCGCACCGCGGTATCCGGGAACTGGAAGGTGGGAATTTTTGCCTGGTTCAGGATAGCGATGCCGGCCGCGACTTCCGCGCCGCCCATCCAGCTCGCCAGAATCGGTTTGCCCTCCAGCTTGGCGTAGGGTTTGAGATGCTCGGCGGTCTGGGTGGGATCGGTCATGGACTGCGGCGTGAGCACTACCAGCAGGCCGTCGCTATTGGGATCCTTGGCGGCGATCTCGACGGCTTTGGCGTAGCGCTCCGGGCTGGCGTCGCCGATCACATCGATGGGATTGTTGTGGCTCCAGGTGGCTGGGAGGACCTGGTTCAGCGCCTCTATGGCTTCGGGCGACAGTTCGGTAAGCTCGCCCTTGGCGGCGATCAGCGCGTCGGTGGCCAGTACGCCGGGACCGCCGGCGTTGGTCAGAATCGTCAGGCGCGGACCCTTGGGGCTGGGCTGCTTGCCGAGCACTTCCGCCATGTAAAACAGGTCGGCGATGCTGTTCACGCGCAACACGCCGCTGCGCCGGAAAGCGGCCTCCAGCACTTCGTCGCTGCCGGCCAGCGAGCCGGTATGCGAAGCCGCGGCTTTGGCGGCCGCCTCGCTGCGCCCGGCCTTGATGACGATGATGGGCTTGTTGAGTGCCACTTCGCGCGCGGCGGAGAGGAAGCCGCGGGCGTCGCCGATGCTCTCCATGTAGATGACGATGCTGCGCGTGCGCGGGTCGTTGCCCAGGTAATAGATCAGGTCGCCCCAACCCACGTCCAGCATGGAGCCGATCGAGACGAAAGCGCTGAAGCCCACCAACTCACGCAGGCTCCAATCCAGGACGGCGGTACACAGCGCGCCACTCTGGCTGAGGAAGCCCACATTGCCGGGGCGCGCGATGCCGGCGGCGAAGGTCGCATTGAGGCCCGTGAGCGGACTCATCACTCCCAGGCAGTTGGGGCCGATGATGCGCATGTTGGCGCGGCGCGCCTCGAGCAGGACCTGGCGCTCCAGTTCGGTTCCCTCCGCGCCGATCTCCTTGAAGCCCGCCGAGATCACGATGGCGGCTTTGACGCCTTCCTCGCCGCAGTCGTGGACGATGCCGGGCACGCTGGCCGCGGGCGTCACGATTACGGCGAGATCCACCTGCTCGGGGACCTCCGAGATATGTTTGTAGGCCTTGACGCCCAGCACGCTGGGCCGCTTGGGGTTGATGGGGAATACCGTGCCGCCGAACGGATTGCTGACCAGGTTCCAAAGAATAGTGCGTCCTACGGTGTTGGCTGTCTCAGTTGCGCCGATGACCGCGACGGTCTTGGGCGAGAAGAAGACATCGAGTGGCTGCGTGCCTTCTTTAATGGCTTTACGGGCTGGTTTGCTGACTAACATAAATCCCTTATTTAATTGGTTATTTATTGACCGGCGTTCTCGGGGAAGGCGGCCTGGTTGAGGGCGGCCACCACGTCCTGGCTAGAAATGCCGTACTTGCGCGCTACGGTTTCGATATCGCAGTCGTCACAACTGGAGCGGAAACCCAACGACTCGAAGACCGGAATGGTTTCCGGATGCGACTGTTTCACGTCGCGGACGATCATGTCACGGCGGATCAACTGATCAAATCGAAACATGGCGATAACCTGGCGCGCCCTTTCCGGGTGGCTTACGCCCCCTTACTTCAAAGTGTAGCAGGAGTATCGGGCCGAAATATCAAGAAGTAGGCAGGAGGCCGGCCGGGCACTGGCTATGGCTGCGGGCCATTCGCTAACCGGCCTGTTTCCAAATGGCTGGCTGGTGCATGGCCGGCTCCTGGTAGCGGGGTCGTTGAAGTTCAAGGCCGCAGCGACGGCGATGGCACGGCGCGCGGCGAGGGCGGCCTGTTACCACGACAGCGGTCAACGGGACTTGAACCTGCTCGAGCGCGTAGAGCACATCTTGGGTGGCGCCACAGACGCACGGCAGGACGTCATTTTCGAAGTACCCCGGGCAAGGCGCGGGCTGGCCGGCAAAGCAAAATGGTTTGTGGACGATTGGCGCTGGAAACGGGTGCCTTTTCATGATGTCCTCCATCCGGTTTGCACCCCGCACGCGACGGGCCAAATGCACATTTATTGCTTGGAGGGCGGGCAATTTTGCCCGCAGCCGGCTTTCAGCCGGCCAAGCGGGTCCCTGGAGGACCCGCGCAGACCTGGAGGTCCGCCCCACATTAAAAAGCTCCACCGCAAGACCTCTTGCGGTGGAGTTTGTCCAGGGCGACCGCCGGTTAGCGGGCGCTCAGGGCNNACGACGACGTTCTTGTCCTGGGTGCCCCGATATCCGCTGGCGGCGCTGGCCGCGAGCACCATGACGGCCTTGCGGGTTTCGGCATTCCGGATGGTCATCACGTCGTGGGTCGCGGAAGACGTGGATAGGGTGTAGTCGCCGGCCGGCAGCGTGGTGTTCTGCACGGTGAATTGGAACGGGATCGTGGCAGTCGCTCTGGTTTGTGCGGAGAGCCCGCTGGCTCCCAACAGCGCAAGCGCGCCGACGCTCAGCATGATGGTCTTTAACGTTTTCATTTTCTTGTCTCCTCTGCTCTCCTCCAATGGCTTCTGGTGGATCACGTCGCGTAGAGAGGCAAGCGCTGTGCCAAACCCGAAACTCTTGTACGGCTCTGCGCAAGTCGCTGATAATCCAGGCGATTGCGAACCGGAGGCGGACGCGGGAAGTCTCGATCCGGCTGCCGGAGTGAACCTCCAGGTGAATCCTGTAACCAAAAGGTGAACAATAGAGGATGTGATGAACCCCCGACTGCTCGTAATCACCGGTCCGGACCAAGGCGTCAGCCATCCGATCGCCATGGATTCGTTTGCTATCGGACGCAATCCGTGGAACCAGCTCTCACTCACCGACTCGTCGGTTTCGCGCGAGCACTGCGTCATCGTCCGGCAAGGGGACGATTTTCTCATTCGCGATTTGGGAAGCTTCCACGGCACGCTGGTAAACGACGCGCGGGTAACCGAGCGCGCACTGGCGAACGGGGATACGATCCAGCTTGGAAGGAGCCGGCTGCGGTTTCTTACCGACGAGGAGATACTCTGCGAGGAGACCACCGCGGATATCCGCGTGACCCAGATCCCGGCCGGCCAGGCCGAGATTCCCGCGGCGCTGGAGAATTCGCAAGATATGCAGACTTTGCTGCGCATCAGCATCATGCTGCACTCGTTTCACGCTTTGTATAAAATACGCAGATCGCCGGCCCGCAGCACGCTGGAGCGGCACCTGCTGGAGTTCATCTTCGAGGCGATTCCCGCAAGCCGCGGGGCGATCCTGCTGTACGAAGAGGACCTCAGCGATCCCTCGCTGCTGTCGGTGCGGAGCGATGCATCTGCGCCACACCGGCCCGTGGTCATCAACCGGACCTTGGTCCGGCGCGTGATCGAGGAACGTTGCGGACTCATCGTGGAGAGTGCGGTGAGTGCGGATGCGGAGCAGTCTGCCAGTGCCAGTCCGAGGAAGTCCGCGGCTTTGTTGTTAGCGCCGCTGCTGATCCGCGAGCAAGTGGGCGGGATCGTCTATCTGGAAGGCGCGGCTTTTCGGGAGCAGCATCTGCAACTGCTGGTGGCCATCACGCACATTGCTTCGATGGCGCTGGAGAACGCCTTCCACCTGGAATGGGTCGAGACGGAGAACGAGCGGCTGGAATCGGAACTTCATCCGGACCATCACATGATCGGCGACAGCCCTCGCCTGCGCGAGTTGCAGCGCAACATCCTGCGGGCGGCGCAGGCCAATTCCACGGTCCTGATCGTTGGCGAGACCGGCACAGGCAAGGAACTGGTGGCGCGCGCCATGCATCAGAACAGCCCGCGTGCGGGACAGCCGTTCATGGCGGTGAATTGCGCGGCGCTGGCCGAGAACCTGCTGGAGAGCGAACTGTTCGGCCACGAGAAGGGCTCCTTCACCGGAGCGCACGTCCAAAAGAAGGGACGGCTGGAGGTGGCCGCCGGCGGGACCGTGTTTCTGGACGAAATCGGCGAGATGCCGCTGCAGTTGCAGGTCAAGCTGCTGCGGGTGCTGCAGGAGCGGCAAATGGAGCGGGTGGGGGGCACGCAGCCGATCAAGCTGGATATCCGGCTGATCGCGGCCACCAACCGCAACCTGGAAGAGGAGGTACGCGCGGGACGGTTCCGGCAGGATCTTTATTATCGCCTCAACGTGGTGACCTTGAAGACGCCGGCGTTGCGCGAGCGCCAGTCGGATATACCGCTCCTGGCGACGCACTTTGCAAGGAAGTTCGGCGCGCAGTGCGGGCGGCGCATCAGCGGCATCTCGCCGGAGGCCGGGGCGTACCTGAAGCAATACGACTGGCCGGGCAACATTCGCGAGCTGGAGAACGCCCTGGAGCGCGCGGTGGTGCTGGGATCGAGCGACATTATTGAACTGGAAGACCTGCCGGAGAGTATTCGGGAGATTGCGCGGCCGGCGGAGGTGGCGGGGGCTCCGGGGTTGCAGGACGCCGTGGATCGGGCCAAGCGCGAGGCGATCGCGCAGGCGATGCAGCAAGCCAAGAACGATCACGCCGGGGCGGCCAAGCTGCTGGGGGTGCATCCGAATTATCTATATCGATTGATGCGGAATCTGGGGATGCGGTGATGTACTCCACGCCGGCGCGGTCAGGCGGCCTGGGAGGCCGCCGGGCTCCATAAAAAGGGCCCAACTGCTCACGCCCGCCCGCGCACTTCATCATTTCGGCGCGGAGTTCAAAATTCCCGGCTGATAGTGTTCCCGACGATGCCGGTTAATTGGCAACTTCGCGGTCCCGCCGAAAGGCGCCGGCGACAACACGTTTGCTGCGCCGTCCGCATTGGCGCGTTTGGATTTGGCTGGACGATAATGGCAAACAACGTCCTCCACAAGAGGCGGCTTTTCCGGTGGCGATCTGAGTGGCGGACCATCCAAGCGAGGCCGGTACTTCACTGACGAATCACCTTGGTAGATTAGCAGCGCCCAGGATCACTGCCAAGCCAAGCTGAAGTGCGGCGCTCCACTTCATACGATGTCTTCGCGGTCTTTATCCCATTTGACCGCGCGCCCCATGCGATAAGACTCAAGGGCCATCCGGCAGGCGATCGCGGAACGATACCCCAGTTCGAAGGGGCAGTTGGGCTGTTTGCGGCTGCGCACACAGTCGAAGAAGTTGTTCATGTGCGCCTGGGTGAGATGCTCATCGGAAGTCCCGGCGCTCCGCTTGGGGGTGGTAGGATGTTCGCCTTTACCTTGCGGCTCGTATGTGACGCTCTCGTCCTCGAAGCGGGTGACCGTGCCCTTGTTACCGAGCAATTCGTCGGTGGTCTCTCCGTAGTATCGGTTGCCGAACATCGAATTCCAACTGAAGAGTAGCGTACCGTGGTCCATGGCTACATCGTAAGTGTCCGGGACCTCCATCTCCGGGGAGAGATAGTTGCCTGCGCCCATCGTCACGGTGCGGGGGATATCCAGATCCATCGTCTTGTACCAGAAGATGACCTGGTGCACCATATTCTCGAACACGTTTCCGCCGGAATAGTCCCAGAAAAAGCGCCAGTGCATGTAACGGTTTGGATCGAATTCGCGATGCGGCCGGTCCCCTTCCCAGGCGATCCAGTCGACATGCTGCAGGTCGCAGTCGGCGGGGATCGGGCGGTTCCAGCCGCCGTCGCGCGAGTTTCGGTAATGATGGGTGTGGATGGCGGTGATCGTACCCATGCGGGCGGGTGTATGTAACTCGCGGACCTGGGCGACGGCCGGTCCGCTGGTGGCCTGCGAACCCACCTGCACGACACGGTTGGACCCTGTATACGCCTGTTTCATCTGCCGGGCGTGCTCCGGATTGAACGCCATGGTTTTCTCGACGTACACATCTTTGCCGGCCTCTATGGCCGCCACGAAGATTGGGGCGTGCTGATGATGCGGGGCCGCAATCAGAACCGCGTCGATCGATTTGTCATCCAGCAGGCGGCGGTACTCCTTGTAAGTCGCCGCGTTGGGCGCCAGACTCTTGGCGTGCTCCAGCCGGCGCGTGTACACATCGGCGACGGCCACCACTTCGGCATTCGGGCAATTCAAGGCTGCCCGGAAAATCTGCGTGCCGCGGTCACCGGCTCCGATGAGCCCGAACCGGACGCGGTCACTGACTTTCGGCGCGCCGGAGGCTGCGCCGGCGAGGCTGGCGGCCGAAACGGCCCCTCCAGCCAACTGGGTGACAAACTCGCGACGTGTGCTCACATTTACCTCCATTCCTCTCATTCACCATAGCGCTTTGCATCGCACTTCAGGCGAATCGAACCATCCCGCTCGGTCAGCCGCATCAACTCCAACCGGATCGCATCGAACGTGCCAGCCGGAGCGCGGTGTTGTCAATTCCGGCAAGAAACGGCGTTATCGCCGCAGGCGGCGACCAAGGGCTGGTTGCCGGGAGCCTTGCGCCACGCGGCTGCGGATCGCTAACGAACGAACGTTCTCCAATGGCGATTGGCCGCCGGTGAATACTGGAGCCCGTGCTAGCCAGTTCGCTGCGAGCGCCGCCGGAAGCGAGCCACCGATCACGAATCCGAAGTACCGCCGGCCGGCCATACCCGTCGTCGCCGGCGAGCCGATTCGATCCAGCGTCTCCAGCACGCATCCGGCTTCCATCGGCAGTTCGGCAGGCTCGTCTAACTCCGTTAGTCCCACCAGCGCTTCCGGCGAAGGCGCCACCTGCCGGTCCTCCAGGTTCTCCAGGTAGCGCGCCGCGGTCTCGGCTGTCAGGTTCAATAAAGCTCTCATCTTTTCGATGTTTAGCGTGTGACGCCGTAGTGTTTACGGGCGACTTGACGTTTACGTCGCCACGCCGTTCGCATGGGCATGTCCGACAGACCGGCTTCGCCGAAGGCGTGCGATCTGGCGCACTCACCTGTTATAGAGGCCGATGTGGGGCGGCCAATCTTGGNNTGGCCGCAGCCGCCTTTTTAGGCGGCTCGGGCCGGCTGAAAGCCGCCCCCAGAGGGGACCCCGGGGCAAAATTGCCCGCCCCACAAGGGCTAAGTTGCTGTCACTGTATTATGCGAGCCTCAATAGTTCGACGTGGCGGTGGCCCAATAGCCGCGCTTGGCGCCGATTGCAGATTTGCTGTCTCGCACACGGACCGAAATGGCGCGGAACTTGCCATCCAAATTGGAATTGCTTGGGACATAAGCCAGCATATAGTATTCGCGGCCATCGGCGAATGCGCGCTGCAGGCCGGTCAGAATATTGTTGCTGTTTTGAAACGCCGTGCCACCGGTGGCGGCCGCGATTTCCGAAAGCGTTTGGCCTGCTTCAGTGGCATTGCTATTCATGGCGCTCATCACGGCTGGCTGCATGCGCGCGACGCCTCCGGAATTCGAAGCGTCAAAGTACGGAGAGGTGTATAGCCCGCGCGAGTCGATCGTGTAGATAGGGATGTTACTGTTTGCGGCAAGCTGTAGTACGGGTTCCATATCCGGCATGCGATCTACCCTGCGGAGTGAGGTGCCGGGAATTTCAGGAAAGTAGGCCGCCAATAACTCGAAGGCCAGTTGGCCCGGCACAAGCTGGAAGCCATCGGAGAACAGGATAATCGTCCGCCGGCCCGTGCCGCGTCGCAATTGTTCGATCAACGAGCGAAACTGAGTCAGAAAAGTGACGGTATATAGATGGTCCTGTTCGGCGATCTGGCTGGCTTCAGACGGCAATCGGCGCTTCAGCGCCGGGCATTCCGGATCATGGGCATCGCAAGCGGCGCGTGCCTCGTCGAGCAAGCGGCGGAACTCACGCAAATCGGCCTCTACGGAGCTTTTCCGGCTGCCCAGAAACAACTTTTGGAAATCCTTGCTCTCCACCGCATTCAGTACCGATTCGGGATCGGAGGTCGGGTTTTCGAGCACCTGCGTGGGCATTCCCACGGAAACGATGACGTACTGCGCATCGCCCGCTTGCTCGCTCCGGAACAGCTTCGAGAGGGCTTCGCGGACATAAACCAGGTTGGCAAACTCGGTGTGCAGGGCGTCAATGCAGACCAGGTAGGTGCGCCGGACGGGAACCTGCTTCGGCGGCGCCGTGGCAGACGTTGCAGCCATGGGCGGCTGGGAAGCGGCCGCGGCGGGAGCCGGCGGGCTGGAGACACCGGCGTTCTCGACGCTAAAGCCAGAGATTTTCTGCTCCACGCCGTCCTCGAACACGCGGAAGTCCGCCTGGGTCAGTCCCGTGACGTGATGTCCTTCTTTATCCCGCACCACCACCGGCACTAACACCTGCCGCACCTCGACTTTGATGGTCGCGTCCCCCGGCGCGGCGGCTGCCGGTGCAGCGTTCGCCGTGCGCTCTAACTGCTCGAACCGGGCTTTAATCCTTGCATTGTCGGGCGCCAGAGTGGCAGCGGTCTGGTACTCATCGAGGGCGGCCTTCCGATCGCCCGTCTTCTCCAGCGCTTGGGCAAGGTTGTAGTGTACGGTTGCATCCTTGGGCTGGAGCTGCACGCCTAGGCGAAGCTCGGCGATGGCATCCGCCACAGCTCCGCGTTTGAACAACAGGATGCCCAGGAAATTATGAGCTGGGCCGGAATCGGGGGCCAGCGTGACGGCCTCGCGCAGCTCCGCTTCCGCGCCGGCGAAGTCATTGGTGGCGCGCATCGCCGCCGCCAGATGGAAATGTGCTGCCGGTATCTTGGGATTAAAGCGCAGGGCCTCGTGCAAGGTTGAAATCGCTTCGCCGTGCTTATTGTCCTCGGCCAGCGAGATGCCCCGGTCCAGCATTTCCCATGCATTTTCCGCGGCGGGTGCCGTCCCCGGCGAGACGCCCGCGTGCTTCTCCTTCTGCGCCGCATTCGCCTCGTCATCGTACAAGAGGTAATCCGAGTAGCGATGCACGCTGTCCAGTTCCCCGCCAGCATAGCGGGCGTGAACCGCCACCGTGGCGGGCAGCCAAAACGTGCGTCCGAGGTAGGGGAAAGTCACCGGAACCAGCGAGATATCGGTCGTCAGGGTTTCGAGAGGAGAGTCTGCGAGCCGCCCTAAGAGGGCCGTTTGGAGGCGCACAATCCTGTAGGTTGCGGCATCTACCCAAACCACGCCCTGCAACGGGGCGTCGCGGCTGTCGGCGCTTTCGGGGCGCTGCGCGAACGCCACGATGAAGAAATCCGCGCCGGCCGCGGTCGAGCGGCCCAAGTAGCGGAAACGGGACCGCTCCCGGTTCTCCGGCAACAAGTAACGGATCGGATTGAAAAAGTGCCCCGTAACGAGAAAGTCACCGTCGGGAGGGTGCGCAAGGTCCCCCGTGGCCGGATCGAGGCGGAGCTCAGTGAACTGCTCCTGCGCAGCGTTGGGGACCCATTTCACCACGTAGCGGAAATCCTCGCGCCGGCTGATCCTGGCCATGTTGGTTTCGAAGCGCATCTCGTGGATCTGTTCGGCGGCGGAGACGTCTTCCAGCCTGGTAAGCATAGCGCGGAGGTTTTCGCCGGTGGTTTTGAGCAGGGCGTCGAGGCCATCCTGGTTTGAGTCGAACTTCGTGCCCGCCAGTTCGGGAACGGCGGCCAACAGTTCCGCGCTGTCGCAATCGATGAACAGCTTGCTTTCGGCGGGCTTGGCTGCCTGACCAGCCGCAACGCCACAGACAAGGAAACCCAGCGCTAAGGCATCACGCCACATGCACTTTTGATTGTCGCCTATCCGCTCGCATGCGTGCGGCCCCCGGCTGCCCAAATCGCCCGGATGGCTTGCAGAGTTCAATGCCTCCGCACACGCGCCTCTGAAGCGTTCTGCAAGAAGGAAAATGGAAGAAGCGGTCAAGGCCGCCGGGTAAATCGAGTCGAAGGCCGTCCCCGCCAGCCTACCGACTGCCCACTTCGAAACGACAGAATAGAGGGCGATAAGACGAATTAAGACCCGTGGCCCCGTGCCTGTGGGAACGCCAGACCACGTGGTGCCGACCACGCGGTCAGTTTCAACGTGAAGGTCTGCCTGTGCAGTACAATCGGGTGGGATGTTGAGCAGTCGGACGGTCGCGGTTTTCCTGCTGATGACGCCTCTGGTACCATCTGTCCTCGCTCAACGGTCAGAGTCGACCGCCAGTCTGTTACTTCGGTTTGACAACGAGCACGATCTCGCCGCGAAAGAGCACTTGCTCCTCACCGTGACCAATAAAGACGCGGGGGCGGGCCCACCGTTGCTCCGACTCGCGGAATCCACAACGAACTCCGACACTCGCTGGATGGCCATGCGCGGTATGGCGACTCTCCGCTACACAGATTGCGCTCCATTTCTTGAAGCATCCCTCAAGGACTCCGACGCACTGGTTCGATCCAATGCAGCACGAGCCTTGGGAGATCTCCGCATCGGGAACGCGTCCACCGCGTTGCTGGCCATGTTCGCCGCTGAGCAGGACCCAGCGGCGATTCAACAAGCATCTGCCGCACTCCAGATGCTTGACATCAAGGCAGCCGTGCCGCTCATCCGGGAAAAACTCCCTGTTTTCACAGGGCAGACTCGCGAGTGGCTGATTGGCGCATTAGGTATGCTCGGAAGCATTCGTGATGTGCCATTGATTGCCGGCTACCTTGACGACGACGTGAGTGGCATGGCGGCTACAGAAGCCATACGGGAGTTGGCCGGCGTAAGCTTCGGGCCGCTTTCGTTGAGCACGAACGGCGGTGTGAACGGCTACCCACCGCCGGAGACGCTCGCGGCACGAGCCTGGTGGAAGTCTCACAAGGTCGAGTGGCCGCACTGCGATGACTGCCATCCGAAGTCAAGCCGCTGAGGCCGGAGGCCACCCCAGCAACCCAATCAGGGCGCCGCGAACATCGGCGGCGGTTTGGCCGCTTTTCAGGTGATCGTCGATGGCCGGTTTTGGGTGTTCACCGAGTGAAAAGCCGGAGTTGTGCTAGCTTCGTAGGTGGAGCATCTTCGCTAAACATGAGGAGGACGCCCTCGATGTTTTCGAGACGGGACTTCGGAAGAGTGGCTTTTTTGCCTGTGTCCACAATGCTGGCCAAAAGAATCGATTCCGCCTTCCACGGCGTGCAGTTTGGGCTCCAGAGTTACATATTCAGCGGCATTGGCTTGCCGCATGATGGCATCCTCGACCTTGTGATCCAGTCCATGGTCGAATGCGGTCTGGGCGAATGCGACCTGTTCGCGCCGCTGGTCGAGCCCGCTCCCTTGTGGGAACGCATACGGGCCGGCGCTCCTGCGCGACCCGGAGAGCAAGTTCCGGCGCAAGCCGCTGCCGCGAGAGCCCAGGCGCGCGAAGAACTCGCCAAATGGCGTATGACCGTGTCGCTCGACCATTTCCGGGCAATCCGAAACAAGTTCGACGCCGCAGGGATTGC
>PMVV01000431.1 GCA_003166475.1 Bryobacterales bacterium
AAGCCCTTCATCTATCACCGCCTCGAACAGCGCGGCCATTGCACCACCATCAAGCAAGCCAAGGAACTCGTCGAGCAGCAGGACCCGGTGGTTTGGGACATCCTCGAAGAAGTCATCAAGGACCACCCCATTCTGCTCAACCGCGCTCCCACGCTGCACCGCCTGGGTATCCAGGCCTTCGAACCGGTCCTGGTGGAGGGCAAGGCCATCAAGATCCACCCGCTGGTTTGCACCGCCTTCAACGCGGATTTCGACGGCGACCAGATGGCCGTCCACATTCCGCTGTCTCCGGAAGCGCAGATCGAAGCTTCCACGCTGATGCTGTCCTCCAACAACATCCTTTCGCCGGCGCATGGCGGACCCATTGCCGTGCCCACCCAGGACATGGTCCTGGGCTGCTACTACCTGACCAAGGCGCGTCCCGGCACCAAGGGCGAGGGCCGCACCTTCGCCTCCGTCGAAGACGTGCTGATCGCGCTCGAAATGGGCGAGGTCGAAACGTTGACCCCCATCAAGCTGCGCTACACCGGCAAGGTGATCGATCTGGTGCATGCGTTCGACAACCAGAACATGCTGCATACCGAGCCCATCGAGTTCGTGAAGCAGTACATGGAGACCACCGTCGGCCGCGTGATCCTGAACGATCAACTGCCGGCGGATATGCCTTTCATCAACGGCCTCCTGAAGAAGAAGGGATTGGCCCAGCTTGTGCAGTATTGCTACCTGAAGTTCGGGTTGGTGGTCACGGTCCAGATGCTCGACCAGGTCAAAGCCCTGGGCTTCCTCTACGCCACCCGCGCCGGTATCTCCATCGGCATCGACGACATGGTTGTGCCTTCCGAAAAGGCCGGCTTGGTGCGCGAGGCTGAAAAGGAAGTGGTGGCCGTCGAGAACCAATATCAGGACGGCGCCATCACCCACGGCGAGCGCTACAACAAGATCATCGAAATCTGGTCGAAGGTCACCGAGAAAGTTTCCGACGAAATGTTCCACGCCATGGAAGAGGACGACCGCACCGGCCGTTACCTCAACCCGATTTACATCATGGCCGACTCCGGCGCGCGCGGCTCCAAACAGCAGATCCGCCAGCTTTCCGGCATGCGCGGTTTGATGGCCAAGCCCTCCGGCGAGATCATCGAAACCCCCATCACCGCCAACTTCCGCGAAGGCCTCAACGTGCTGCAGTACTTCATCTCCACGCACGGCGCCCGCAAAGGTTTGGCCGATACCGCTCTGAAAACGGCCGATTCCGGCTACCTCACCCGCCGCCTGGTGGACGTTTCCCAGGACGTGATCATTGCCGAAACGGATTGCGGCACCAGCGAAGGCATCTACGTGGAGCCCATCATCGAATCCGGCGAAATCATCGAGCCGTTGCGCGACCGCATCGTCGGCCGTGTGGCCCTCGAAGATCAGAAAGACTATGAAGGCAACGTCATCGTGGCCGTGAACCAGGAGATCACCGAAGACCTGGCCGCCGCCATTCAAGCCGCCGGTATCGAGCGCGTCAAGATCCGCTCGGTGCTCACTTGCGAATCCAAACGCGGCGTCTGCGTGATGTGCTACGGCCGCAACCTCGCCTCCGGACGGCTGGTGGAGCGGGGCGAAGCCGTGGGCGTGATCGCCGCGCAATCCATCGGCGAGCCCGGCACGCAGCTCACCATGCGTACCTTCCACATCGGCGGAACGGCCTCCCGTATTTCCGAACAATCCACGCAGGACGCCAAGTCCGACGGCTTCGCCCGCTACATTGGCGTGCAATCCGTGCGCAGCAAGTCGGGCGAGCTGATCGCCATGAACCGCAACGGCATCATGGCCGTGGTCGACGACAAAGGCCGCGAAAAAGAGCGCTATCAGATGGTATACGGCGCCAAGATCATGGTGGAAGACGGCGGTCCCATCAAGGCCAACCAGATCCTGCTGGAGTGGGATCCCTACACCTTCTCCATCCTGACCGAAGTCACCGGCACGGTGCATTTCAAAGACCTGCTGGAAGGCATGACCATGCAGGAGCAGTTGGATGAGGTCACCGGCATGAGCCAGCTCGTGGTGGTCGATTCTCCCGACGAGAAGCGCCAGCCCATGGTCATTGTGCGGCCCGATACCGCACAAGGCACCAAGTCGGAAGCCAAGAAGTACCTGATGCCGACCCACGCGCACCTGATGGCGCGCGACGGCGAAGAAGTCCACGCGGGCGACGTGCTGGCCAAGATCCCGCGCGAAACCACCAAGACCAAGGACATCACCGGCGGTCTGCCGCGCGTGGTGGAGTTGTTCGAAGCCCGCAAGCCGCGCGAGACGGCCATCATGGCCGAAATCAACGGCGCGGTGAAGTACGGCGAAGTGACCAAGGGACAGCGCAAGATCTACGTGGTGGGCGAAACCGGCGAGCAGCGCGAATACTCGCTGCCGCGCGGCGTCCATATCAACGTGCAGGAGGGCGAGAAGGTGAAAGCCGGCGAGCCCCTCATGGACGGCCCCCGCAACCCGCATGACATTCTGGATGTGCTCGGCGAGAAGGAATTGCAGAAGTATCTGGTCAACGAGATCCAGGAAGTCTACCGGTTGCAGGGCGTCAACATCAACGACAAGCACCTGGAAGTGGTCGTCCGCCAGATGATGCGCTGGGTGAAGGTCGAAGATATCGGCGATACCGAATTTCTGCCCGAAGAGGTGGTGGACAAGTTCCGCTTCCGCGCCATCAACCAGCTCACCATCGAGTCCGGCGGACGTCCGGCTAAGGGCCGGGCGGTGCTGCTGGGCATTACTAAGGCGTCGCTTTCCACCGATTCGTTCATCTCGGCGGCCTCCTTCCAGGAGACTACCCGCGTGCTCACCGAAGCCGCCATCAATGGCAAGGTGGACTACCTGCGCGGCCTGAAGGAGAACGTCATCATGGGCCGCCTGGTTCCGGCGGGAACCGGCATGGAATATTACCGGCGCGTGAAGATCGCCGGCGAAGACGTGGTCGAAGAGCCGGTGGTGGAGCCGTCGCTCGAAGCCATCCCCGGTTACGACGAAGAGGCCCGCATTCAGTACGCCGGCGGCTTAACCGAAAATTCCGGCGACGATTCGCTGGCGGAATAGGCAGCACAGGCTTTAGCCTGTGACTTTTTTAAAGGCAGCGACGCCCCTGGGCGTCGCGTCCAATTACATATGCTTGACATCACTTTTTGTCCGACTTGCGGAAGCGATGAGATAAGGAAGGTCCGCCGGAATTGGACCGGCGAATTCCAAGGAAGGACCTACACGATCCCCGACCTGGAATTCCACCAATGCCCGGCCTGCTGGGAAAGGGTTCTCGACCGTGAGGCATTGCGGCGAATCAAAGCCAGCGTCCCGGCGTTCGCGCAATCGCAGCTCATGGCGCGAACCGCGTGACCAGCCCGTGGTGAGCTTTCCCGGTGGCTGAGACACAGATCCCGCCTGCTTGCGACGGAGCGCCGACCGCGCGGCGCCGAACTCGCCGCCGCGAGCTAGCTGGAGAGCTTGAAATGGAATTGTTTTCCATGGCGCCAGCCGAACGCACAACTTTGGAAGTACACTTTGAGGTCCGCAATGGAAATCCCGGAAGCACTCACGAACCGGCATCTCCGGTATCGACCTAGGAGGTCAACCATGAACAAACTACCATTTCTGCTGGTCATAATTGTGCTGATAAGCACTGCTGGCTGTGCGCAACAATCCAACACGCGGCAAGCTGGCGCGGTCAATGACAATGATGTCTATCTTGTTATAGACATCCAATCAATAGAACAACCAGGAGTAAGGTGGAACGCGGGAGCCACGGTTGGGGCTACGGCTAACGGTCACAAGATTGGAGTCATAGGCGGCACGGGGGAAGTAGTTGACGCCGTAGGCGGAGTACATATAACAAGTGTGGTGACGGCAGATGGGAGGGGCGGGCGTGTTTACAGCAACGTAATAAACGCAACAACTACGAGCGAGTATTCGGATGGCTTCAGGTGGTGGAAACCAGGAGCCATGGTAGGACTGACAGATAATGGCAAACGCATAGGTGTCCTGAGCGGTACGGGCAGGTTGGATTTCATGAGATCGGGCGCACATGTTACGGCTGACGTTACAGCTGATGCAAAGGGCGGATACACTTACTCAAATGGAATCAGCGGAACAACCACAAGCGAATATTGGGATAGAGTCAGTAGGTGGAAAGCCGGAACCATAATAGGGATTACGGATAATGGCCACGGCATAGGAGTCTTGAGCGGCACGGGGAAAGTGGAGTTTTCCGAATGCGGCGCGACTGTGTCGGGTGACGTGACAGCAGATGGGAAAGGAGGATTCATTTACAGCAATGGATCAAATGGTACAACTACAAGCGAGTATTGGGATGGATTCCGAATATGGAAAGCGGGAGCCATACTAGGGATGACGACCAAAGGTAAGACAATTGGTGTCCTAAGTGGCACAGGGAAGCTCGACTATTTCGCATCAGGCACACACGTCGCGGGTGACGTGGTAGCGGATGGGAAGGGCGGGTACGCCTACAGCAATGTAGTAAATGGGACAACCAGGAGTCAGTATTGGGATGGGACTAAGATGTGGAAAGCGGGAGCTGTATTGGGCCTCAAAGGCAGAGGGATAGGTGTGACAAGCGGTGGAGTTAGTTTGGAATGAGGGAGTGCCCCAAGCATGTTTTCGCATTGCGTCAGGCATCAGCGCAGTACTGACTGCGGAATGGGAGTGATTTGGGATTGCCACGCGCACGGTCCCGAATGGTTGTTCGCGCCGCATACGCGGATTAGAACCCTTTTCGCCGGAGGCGAGGTGGGCGGGTGGGGACACCCAGATCGCGAGAGCTATTCAGGTGCGGTGCTTGCCGCAGCTTGAGTTTTTCGCCGGCGCAGCAGCGACGCAGGAACAGTTGGATGAAATCACCGGCATGAGCCAGCTCGTGGTGGTCGATTCTCCGGACGAGAAGCGCCAGCCCATGGTCGTTGTGCGGCCCGATACCGCGCAAGGCACCAAGTCGGAAGCCAAGAAGTACCTGATGCCGACCCACGCTCACCTGATGGCGCGCGACGGCGAAGAAGTCCACGCGGGCGACGTGCTGGCCAAGATCCCGCGCGAAACCACCAAGACCAAGGACATCACCGGCGGTCTGCCGCGCGTGGTGGAGTTGTTCGAAGCCCGCAAGCCGCGCGAGACGGCCATCATGGCCGAAATCAACGGCGCGGTGAAGTACGGCGAAGTGACCAAGGGACAGCGCAAGATCTACGTGGTGGGCGAAACCGGCGAGCAGCGCGAATACTCGCTGCCGCGCGGCGTCCACATCAACGTGCAGGAGGGCGAGAAGGTGAAAGCCGGCGAGCCCCTCATGGACGGCCCCCGCAACCCGCACGACATTCTGGATGTGCTCGGCGAGAAGGAATTGCAGAAGTATCTGGTCAACGAAATTCAGGAAGTCTACCGGTTGCAGGGCGTCAATATCAACGACAAGCACCTGGAAGTGGTCGTCCGCCAGATGATGCGCTGGGTGAAAGTCGAAGATATCGGCGATACCGAATTTCTGCCCGAAGAGGTGGTGGACAAGTTCCGTTTCCGCGCCATCAACCAGCTCACGATCGAGTCCGGCGGGCGTCCGGCTAAGGGCCGGGCGGTGCTGCTGGGCATTACGAAGGCGTCGCTCTCCACCGATTCGTTCATTTCGGCGGCCTCCTTCCAGGAGACTACCCGCGTGCTCACCGAAGCCGCCATCAACGGCAAGGTGGATTACCTGCGCGGCCTGAAGGAGAACGTAATTATGGGCCGCCTGGTTCCGGCGGGGACCGGCATGGAATATTACCGGCGCGTGAAGATCGCCGGCGAAGACGTGGTCGAAGAGCCGGTGGTGGAGCCGTCGCTCGAAGCCATCCCCGGTTACGACGAAGAGGCCCGCATTCAGTATGCCGGCGGCTTAACCGAAAATTCCGGCGACGATTCGCTGGCGGAATAGGGAGGCTGGAGGGCGGGCTTTAGCCCGCGTGGGGCTTCAGCCCCGCTTCGAGGATTTCGCATGAACGAAATCGTCTTTCTGGTGAACGAACCGCCGGAGGGCGGCTATGCGGCGGAGGCCTTGGGCCACGCAATTTACACGACCGCCCGGCACCCTCGACGAATTGAACTGGATGGTGCGCGATGCAGTCGTCTGCCACTTTGACGAACCCGCGCGGCCCAAGATCATCCGCTTGCATTTCGTTCGCGATGAAGTCATCGCGGTATGAAGATCCCGCGGGATTTGGCGGGATCGGAGGTCGGCCGGCACTTTGACATGAGCGCCGGCGATGTTGCGCCGCGCCTGTTCAGTTAAGATTACGCGTGTTTAGTGGAGGAAGACCGTGGCGTTACACAGCCAATCATCAATGCCAGAAATCACATTCTGTCCGACGTGCGGAAGCGATGAAATAAGGAAGGTCCGCCGGAATTGGACCGGCGAATTCCAAGGCAAGACCTACACCATCCCCGACCTCGAGTTCCACCAATGCCCGGCCTGCTGGGAAAGGGTCCTCGACCGTGAAGCGCTCCGGCGAATCAAAGCCAGTGTCCCGGCCGTCGCCCCCTCGCAGCTCATGGCGCGATCCGCGTGACCGGCCGTGATGCAATGGGCGTCGCGGTTTCCTGACGGCCGCCTGTCGGCTTTCGCCCTCGGGCACACGCACGCGCAGTCTCCCCCGATGATCTTCCCGAAGCTTCGCCATGCCCAACCAGGGTGGTGCTCGTAGCGGTTAATCCAGCTTGTAGATAGTCAGTCCCGACAGGAGTTTCGGATAAAAGTCAGTGGACTTCTGGGGCATCACTCCGCCGGCGAAGGAGATGCGGGCCACGTCCTCCACGGAGACCGGCTTGAGCAGGAACGCTACCTGCGCCGCGCCGCTGCGGGCCGCCCCCAGCGCCGCATCCAGACCGCGCACGTAGCGCAGGTTCTTTTCCTCGCGCACGGCCTCATCGCCGATTCCCAGCAAGCGCAGTAGCCGCTCGTGCAGCACGCGTACGTCCAGGTGCCCGGCGGAATCGCGCGCCTCGATCAGGTACAGCCGGCTGCCCATGGCTGCGCCAATGATCGCGCGGCCGGGCGATTCCGTCCAGGCGCGCTGCAGCGCTTCCACGCCCGGGATCTGCGCCACTTCAAAGCCCGCGGCCGCCTGCCGGATGAATTCGCCCGCATCGAAGCCCGCCACGCCGCCGACCAGGCGGTGCGTTGCCAGGATCTTCAGCCCCGGCGAATGCATGTTCACAAAGGTCATCATGACGCGGTCGGCGCCGGCAAGGTTGGGATTCTCATGGCGGAATGCCAGCGCGGT
>PMVV01000035.1 GCA_003166475.1 Bryobacterales bacterium
CCTTCCAAAAGGACAGGCGGCCATCCGTCGCTGCCGCGGGGCCTAAGGCGAAGTTCGCAATCGTTGTCTTGGTCATGTATGGGGCGCTGGGCGGGCGCTGTAGATATGACAAGCTCGGCACGCTCGCAGTGGTCTGGACCGGCAACCCATTCGCGAATGAGCCCAAACCGCCGATTCCTTCAGCTCTCAGGTTAGAATCCGGGTCGTCGAGCAGCGCGGCGAGGTACGGCACTGCCTGCTGGGTGTGGATCGCAACCAAGGCGCGGGCCGCGGCCTCCCGAAGGGGCTGGCTGGGGCACGTGGACGCAGAGGCGATCTGCCCTAGTATGCCCACGGACGTTGAGTCGGTCGAACGGAACTCGTTGCGAACGGATTCAAACAACACTCCGGATTCCAATGGATAGGCGCCCAGCGAGGATGCGATCTCGAGCGCCGCGCTTAAAGCCGTCGCGCTCCCGCCGCGAATCAGCCCGCTCAGCCCCAATATCCTCTGGTTCGTCGAAGCGGAGGCCGACAGCCGGTTATACAGCAGTTGGATCACGGGCGAGCGCAGCTCGTCCAGCAGGTAGTACAAACTGGACAGCCCTGCGCCACCGCCGCTGGCTGCCTCAAGCGCGGCGCTGANNCAGCTGATCTCCGACGCTACCTTGTCGGAGAGAGCCGCCGCCGGAGTGTACGCATAGGCGCTCGAAATGGCCCCAACAGGCCCAGGGATGTAAGTTTGACTAAAGGGTTCCCCGCTGATGGCGGGCAATAGCTCCCAGCCGCTCGACGAGCGCTTGAGAAACCACAGACCGTTACCACTCACCTGCGGCCGCCCCACGGCAGGCGGGCCTGGGCGATCCACAGAGGCCCAGTCCACTGCGATGAGCGTGCCGGCCACGGTCGCGCCGCCCTTGACAACCCGGTTTACCTGCAGGCTAAAGCTCAGCGCCGAGCCCGACTGAGCTCCGCCACTGGCTCCGCCCACGATAATGAGGTCGGCGCTCTGTTCGAGTTCTACCAGGGAGCGCTGGCCGCCGATACTCCCATAGACATTGCCGCCGAGAAGCAGCAGGCCAAGACCCGCGCGTAGACCTTTGATCGTCATACCATCTCCTGTCATCACCGCTGGCCGGCCCCTACTCGGTCGACCTCGAACCTCGGACTTGGGCACGGCCCGGCCACCGGTTATTGGTGCCGGCCGTGATCCAGATAATTCTGCTGAGTGTCGCTCTCGACGGGCACGCCCGAACCAAATGTCTGGGTGCCGATATAGAAGGTCCAGGGCGTGTTGTGCCTTACCGCCACGGTTGATAACGTCGGCTTCTGTGGGTTCGTGCACTTGGGTTTGCCGTTCGCACAAGGCTCTACCCATATCTTATCGGTCCACAAGTTTGTTGGGCTGTAGGCCTGAGCTGCCGTCGGCAATCCCCAGTTGTTGTGCGTGCCAGTTGAGTTGAAGTAATCATCCGTCCACGCGCCAAACACTTCGTTGCCGTCCAGCCCCGCATCCTGGTATCCGCAACTGTCCGTCAGGCTCCACTGGTACAGGCTGAGGTATCCGTCCTGGTCGTTTGAATCCTGCGGATAGCCGGCATCCAATGTCAGCGTCGATGGCTTGACAATAGTAACATTGAAGGGCTCGGACTCGAAACCGCCGTAAGTGGCCCATATAGTTACGTCGGGATAGCAGCCGCAGCTAAAGGACGTGCTTGTGGCCACATTGTCGGTACACACGTTGCACTGGAGGGTGACTCCGCCTGTCTCAAGCATTTGCACGCTCCAGGAGGGAGTGCCAGACGCGCCGTTCGGGTTTGCCGTTAGTGCCGACTGCGCGTAGTACCCGTGGTCGGACAGGACGCCACTGCCCAGCCACCAAAATGCGGGGATCCCGGCGATTGTTGGACGTGAAATCGTCAAGCCGGGGCCGTCGTAATAAAACCCTTCATCGTACCAGCCCGGGCAATAGTCCTGATTCGCCACGGCCCAGTGAAAGCCGTAATCCCAGTACGTACCCGGCCCCTGGGCGTTCAGGATGGTGGTCAACTCCACCCAGGCCGTGTCGCCTGGATCGGCGTCTGCTACCTCTCCGTCCGTTATGGGACCGCCGGAGGATGCGCCCGGCGCCATAAACTCCTGCCATGCCTCCACGTAGGGCGTCCAATAGCCGTACTCGTCCGACGTCCAGGTTTGGCCCTCAGTCATGACGTGGTTTGAGTCAACGCGGACGGGGTCGTCCGCCCCCCCGTATATCGTCGCCGCGCACTGTCCCCGCACCGCGGCCGGCCACGCAAGCGCCACCAGAACGATCTGGCTCGACACCAGCAAGGCTCTAACTGTCGGCTTCCTGTTATGTTCTGATTCACTTGGCATGGGTCGGCTCCCTTCGGACTATGTGCGATCGGTACCTGTCGTTAATGTAACTATGGAGTGCCCCCCAGCCCGCCGGCGACATGGATTTCTGGAGGGCGCCTGCCCCCTCTCGCAAAAGCGCCAACCGGCGTTCATGGAAGGCCGCCGCCCTTCCTGGGTCCGGCGTGCGGCCCGCTGTCCTCTCTTGTGCAACGTAGGCCCTAGCTTCCTGCCCGAGAGCGGACAGTCCCCCGAGCGTCGAGTTACTGACCCTCCCCAAGATCGCGAAGTCCGACTCGGAGACATTGAAATGCCGAGCCGCCGCTCGCTGCAGCGCCGCTCCGGCCGATGGGCCCTTCGCAGCCGAGATATCCTTCTGAATAGCCCGCTGGAGCGAGAAGAAGCCGAAGTAAACCTCCGGGTCGTCGGGAGGAACGGCCGCGATGCCCGCCTGCTGTGCGAACGCTCCGGCGCAGCCTGCGAGCGCCGCAATTACGGGCGATAGGCGGCAGCGATAGATACTCATAAGCACCTCCTGCAAACCTTCCGCGCGCGCGTTCCCGTGAAAGCCGAACTCTCGCGCTACTAAATATAGAGAATAATACCTATAAGTCCGTTTTTTGTAGCTCGTCGGCTGAGTGTGACGTGCCGCCCCCAATTTGTCAAGTTATCTTTCAACTTTTCTTCCACCGCGCCTGCCCTAGCGACCCCGAGTAGAAGCACGGAGGTGCGTTATTTAAAGCGATTTGCGCGAAACTGAAACGATTTCCGCGAAACCAACTGACGCGTTTTCGGCGAAACCCCTACCCTCAATGATCGTGGCGCTACAGCTTCCCCAACATCA
>PMVV01000107.1 GCA_003166475.1 Bryobacterales bacterium
CGCGCCATGGAGGCCACCATCATGATGGCGGAGGCCAGACGCTCACCCTGGAAGTTGTGCATGATGTAGTAGAAGCCGCGGTTCTTTTCGCCCAGGATGTAGCGGACGGGGATGCGGCAATCGTCGAAGAACAACTCGGCGGTGTCGGAGCAGAGGTTGCCCACCTTCTTCAGCTTCTTGCCGACCGAGTAACCGGGCGTGCTCGTGGGAAACAGAACCAGAGAGACGCCGCGGCGGCCGGGTTCTCCGGTGCGCACGGCCAGCACGATGAAGTCGGCGCGCGAGCCGTTGGTGATCCACAGCTTCTGCCCCGAGATGACCAGGTCGTCGCCGTCGGCGCGCGCGTAAGTGCGCAGGGCCGCGACGTCGGAGCCGCCGCCGGGTTCGCTGATGCCGAGCGCGCCGATCCACTCGCCGGCCATGGCGGGCTGCATGAAGACTTCTTTGTGCTCGGCGGTACCCAGTTCGTTGACGATGGGAATGGTCAGCTCGCCTTGCACCATCAGGCCCATGCCGACGCCGGGGCTGTCCGCCCAGGCGATGGATTCCAGGGCGGCGGCGGTGGCCCACCAGTCGAGGCCGCTGCCGCCCAGTTCGGTGGGAATGCGGATGCCGAACAGGCCCAGATCGGCGGCCTTGCGAAAGATCTCGCGGGGGAAAATGCCGGCTTCATCCCACTCCTGGGCAAAGGGCGCGATCTCCTCGCGGCAGAAACGCTTAACCGTTTGGCGGATCAGATCGTGCTCGGCGGTGAAGGGCGGGTAGACCGCCTGGGCTTCCGCGACCAGTTCAGGTGTCATTCGGGTTATTGTACACCAGCGGGGTTGGGAGGGCGGGCAGGGCTGGCCGCGGCCGGTTTTCAGCCGACTTGGCGGGGCTAAAGCCCCGCGCGGGATAAATCCCGCCCTCCAACTTCGTAGACTTCGATCCACTGGCCGCGGCGCTCCCAGCGGGCGACCGGCGTGAGCGGACGGCTCCGCATTTCGGGGATGGAGAGCTCGGGCTCATAGCCGTAGAAGTGGCGCCAGATCTTGCGCACGATTTCGATGTTAGTCCAGCTCCATTGCGGCTCCCACATGCGGGAGAAGAAGACCAGGACGCGGGCGTCGCGCCGCCAATCGGGCGAATCGACGCTGTGCGCGGTGAAATCCGGCAGGCTGTGGACCGGAGTCGCGCGGCGGACGTAGCCGAATTCGGGGCGGCTGAGCGCGGCGGTGAGGGGCCACACGGTGGCGATGGTCTCGCCCGGATAGCTGCGCGCCACAAATCCAGCGGCGGTCTGCTGCAGTTCGACGAAGCTGGTGAAGGCGAGGTTGTTTTCGAAGGGGAACGGATAGGGCGGGTTCCAGAAGTTGCCCACGATCAACCCGGCCAGCAGGGCAACCTGGCAGACAACTTTCAGCGCGCCCTTGTAGATGGACATGGCGGCGACCATCGCGGCGTAGACGACTGGCAGCACGGGGAGCAGGTAGCGCTCCAGCATGGCGCCGCCGACGGCGCTGAGGAATAGTACGTGGATGGCAATCAGGAGCCAGGCGATGCGCCAGGCGCGGGTGGAGAAGACGCCGCGGCGCCAGGCCAGCAGGATGGCGATGGTTCCGATCCAGTGGAAATCCTGAAAGAACAGATAGTAGAGGCGCCGGCCTAGGGCGAAAGTGAAGCGGACCGGGTGGAACGGGTAATAGAGGTTGTACTGGGTAAACTGAGAGTTGCCGAACAGGTGTCCTGTGCCGCGCGCCAGCACCAGCAGCCAGGCGCACAGCGCGGCGGCGGGGAGCAGGAACCAAACGGCGTCGCGGCGGCGCTTCTCATACAGCAGCCATGCGCCGAACAGCAGCGGCACCAGCAGTCCGGTTTCCTTGGTCAGCACCAACGCTGTGCAGGCCAGGGCGGCCAGGCGGGTCTTATCCTGCACTAACAGGAGCAAGGCGAGGCAGGCGAAGAGCATGGCCGGCATATCCAGTTGCGCCAGCATGGCTTGCGCAAAGAACAGCGGCGAGACGCCCAACAGGAACACGGCCATAAAGGCCGGCGCGCCGCGCACATTGCGGCACATCTCGATGGAGAGCAGGAAGGCCACCAGCATGGCGACGGACGCCACCAGCAGCATGGCGATGCGCGTCGCGAGCGGCGAGCAGCCGGCCACGGTCCAAAAGGCGGCCAGGTAGGCCATCACGCCAGGCGGATGCGCGTTGGGGACGGTGGAATGCGGAATCCAGGCGCCGCCTTGGAAGATATCCAGCGCGGCGGGCACGAACTGGCCCAACTCATCCCAGTAATACGGCAGGCGCAGCAAGGGCCCGTGCGAGAGGATGACGGCGAAGGCAAACAGCGCCAGGAAGAACAGGTAGGTCGCGGGACGGATGCGCCGGCGGGGGGCAGGCTCCGCGATCACTGGACGGTCCCGGCAGGCGGGTGCGGCTCGAGCTTGATTTCGCCGAACGCGGTTTCGTATTGGGTGACGTTCTGCTGGAGGACGTTGAGCAACGCCTTGGCCTGCTGCGGGCTGAGGTAAACTCCCTGGAAATTCTGGATATTAACGTTATCGGGGGCGGTCTGGTTGACCAAGCCAAAGAGCAGGAAGAAGTCCCAGAGGTTGACGCGGATCTGGACGCTGTTGGCGTAGCCCTCCCGGTATTCCGGCATGTTGCTCATCTGGATCTTGGGCGGTGGCGGCTGGTTCATACAGCCATGGTGACATAAACGGTGGCTGGTGGTTGGTGGCTGGTGGATGGTGGCTGTGTTTTGAAAAAAATGTAAAATGCCACAACCTCGGGGCGGGTTTTTGCGTCCGATGTGGTGAGAGGGAGGAAGAGGATGAAACCGATCTTGGAGAAAGTGATCGGCGGCCAGGTTCACTGCCCGATTTGCACCCACACGGTAGCGGCGGCGATCGATATCCTTGGGAGACGGGCGAGGGTGGCGCCCGGACAGCGCTGCCCCCGGTGTGCGGCGTCGCTGGACGTAGCCATCGTAGTACAGTTAACAGAAGCCGCATAACCTTTGCAGTACCTTTCGGGATTGGCGCGCGGGGCGATTGCGCGCTATAGTGTATTCAGATTGGGAACGAGATGAAAAGGAAGATGCCATTCAAATCCGAACCGGTGATTGCGCCCGAGATTCTGGAGCAAGCCAAGCGGTCGCTGGCGACCGATAGCCTGGGGAAGCCGGCGAAATGCTCGGTCTGTGGAGCGGACACTTCGCTCGGATCGGGCGAACCCTTGTGCTGGGTGTGCCGGCGTCTGAAGGTCAGCGCCTGGCGCGATAACGAACAGCAGATGCCCGCTCAGGAGTGAGGGACCGGGCTCCCGATGCCGGCGGCGCGCGCCCGCTCGTAAACGAACGCTGCGGCGATTACATCCTCGACCGCCAGCCCATTCGATTTAAATAGGGTTATTTGTTCGGGCGCAGTGCGCGCCTGCACTCGGCCCGTTACCACATCCTTCAATTCCACGATGCGCGGGCTCGACCAGCCGTCGTCGTCCAATGCCATCAAGAGATCGCCGGATTCCATGCGGGCCTGCTCGATGGAATCCACCGCGATGGAATCGGCGCGGTGCACCAATTCGGGTGGAATTTCGCGGCGGTTAGCCTGGTTGGAGCCCATGGCATTGATGTGCGTGCCCGGCGCGATCCATTCCGCGGAAAGCACGGGATCTTTCGCGTAGGTCGCGGTCACCACGATCTGCGCGCCGCGCACGGCTTCTTCGGCGGTTTCGACGGCGTGCGTATTGGTCTCAGCGGCGAAGGCGTCGCGCTTGGCTGGATTGCGGCTCCATACGCGCACGTCCGAGATCTGCCGCACGGCCAGCATGGCCTCCAACTGCGTGCGCGCCTGAAATCCGCTGCCGATGATTGCCAGCGTCGCGGCGTCTTCGCGGGCCATGAACTTCGTCGCCAATCCGCTGACCGCGCCGGTGCGGATTTGCCCCAGGTGATTGGCCTCCAGGATCGCCAGCGGCTGGGCGTCGGCGGCGCGATAGAGCAGGAAGAGAAAATGCGCGCCGTGGCGGGGGTTGGTCGCATAGACCTTCGCCCCGTAATGTTGGCCGTCGCTGCCCGCCATGTAGTGCAGCACGGAGCCGGTGGGCAGGATCAGGCGGCGCCGCGGTTGGTTGAGGGCGTCGCCCGAGGCCAGCCGCTCGAAGGCCGTCTGCATCAGGTCGATCGATACCTTCATCGGCAGCAGGCCGCGGACGTCTTGTTCGGTCAGGTAGAGCATGCTCATTTGTTTGCCTCGATGGTCTCGGCCACTTCTTCCCACTCGGTCATCAGGGTGATCAGGTCGGTGCGGCGGGCATTCAGGAGATCGTGCACGCGCACGGTTTCGTCCACGCTGGTGAAGTTCGCCAGGGCCTGTTCATAGTCGGCGATTTCGACTTCCAGGCGGGTGACTTCGTCTTCGATTTCGCGGCGGCGCTGCTTGAACTGGCGGAGCTTGATGGGGTTGAGGCGGCCGGCGCGCGCCGCGGGCGGCTGCGCTGCCGGTGGCTGGTGTTTAGTGGCTGGTGGCTGGTGGTTGTGTTTTACGGGATCGGGTGCGGGTTCGGGGGCTTGGGCGTGGGCGCCTTCTTTGCGCCAGAGGTAGTCTTCGTAGTTGCCCGGGAAGACTTGGACGGCTCCTTCGGCGACTTCGAAGACGCGCGTGGCCAGCTTGTCGATGAAGTAGCGGTCGTGCGAGACGAACAGCACCGTGCCGGTGAATTCCTGCAGCGCGTCGAGCAGCACATCCTTGGCGCGCAGGTCCAGGTGATTGGTGGGCTCGTCCAGCAGCAGGAAATTGGAGGGCATCATCAGCATGCGGGCCAGCGCGTAGCGATTGCGCTCGCCGCCGGAGAGCACGCCGATGGTCTTGAAGACATCGTCCGCGGAGAACAGGAAGCTGCCGAGGATGGAACGCAGTTCGGTATTGGTGGCGCGCGGCGCGACTTCGCCCAGGTCGTCGATCAGGCGCGCGCTGACGTCCAGCTCTTTGTACTGGTCCTGCGCGAAGTAATCCGGCTGGGCATTGTGGCCGAGGATGTATTCGCCGGAAGTGAGCGGCTCGGCGCCCGCCAGGATCTTGATGAGAGTCGATTTGCCCGCGCCGTTCACGCCCACCAGCGCCACGCGGTCGCCGCGCTCGATGGCGAAGTTGACGCCCGCGAAGACCGGCTGATCGCCGTAGCTTTTGGCCACGGTCTTGAACTCGGCGACGATGCGGCCGCTGGGCTTGGGCTGCGGAAAGCGGAAGTGGATGGTCTTCTCTTGGGGCGGGATCTCGATGCGCTCGATGCGCTCCAGCTCCTTGATGCGGCTCTGAACCTGCTTGGCCTTGGTGGCCTGATAGCGGAAGCGGGTGATGAAGGCTTCAAGCTGGGTGATGCGGTCCTGCTGGTTGGCATAGGCGGCTTCGAGCTGCGCGAGGCGCTCGGCCTTCTGCTGCTCGTAGCGGGAGTAGCCGCCGGTGTAGAAGTGCACGCCCTTGTTCCACAGCTCGAGCAGCTTGCGCACGGTGACGTCGAGGAAATAGCGGTCGTGGGAGACCAGCACGAAGGCGTGCGGGTAGGCGGCCAGATAGCCCTCCAGCCAGTTGCGGGCTTCCAGATCGAGGTGATTGGTGGGCTCGTCGAGCAGCAGCAGGTTGGGCTTTTCGAGCAGCAGCTTGGCGAGGGCGATGCGCATCTGCCAGCCGCCGGAGAACTCTTCGGTGCGCTTGGTCCATTGGCGCTGGGGAAAGCCGAGGCCGGAGAGCACCATGCCGACCTGGGCCTCGATGGCAAAGCCGTCGCGCGCGCGGAATTCGCCTTCGGCTTGGTGGAAGCGGTCGGCAACCTGAGCGTACTCGGGGCTGGCGGGGTCGAGCTCGGAGAGCTTGTGCGCGAGGGTTTCCTGCTCCTGCTCGAGAGCCAGCAGGTCGGCGAAGACGGTCATGCATTCGGCGAAGACGGTGCGGCCGGAGAGGGAGAGCCCTTCCTGCGGCAGGTAGCCGACGCTGGCGCCCTTCATGACGGTGATGCTGCCGGCGTCGAGCGAGTCCATGCCGGCCAGGATTTTGAGGAGTGTGGATTTGCCGGTGCCGTTGGCGCCCACGATGCCGGCGCGCTCGTTGGGGGTGACCAGCCAGTCCAGATTCTCGAAGAGTGTTTTGGGGCCGAAGCGTTTGGCGGCCCCGGTGAGTTGGATCATTTGGGCGTGGGGGGTGTTAAAGGTTCATTGTAACGGGGTAGCGTGGGTGGCGGGGGGTGGTGCCTCGGCACGATCCCATACGGGAGGAGACGGGCCGGGCGGGGCGTCAACATTTCGCTGGGAGCCGTCGGGCGAACGAAAGCAACCCGGAGAAGCGTGCGCCCTGCAGGCCCACAAGCCTGGCGCACGGCCCTCACCGCCCGCGTGGTGGCGCTTAGCTTGCCTGAAATGAAATACCGCCGACGCCAGATCGGAGCTACCCGGTAGTCGCTAGCCAGCATGGCCAGCGTGGACGCCTTAACGGAGACGCCTGCTTGTTACAGCAGTTTGCTTCTTCGAGCGTCTGGCCGCGCTTCGAGCGGGCCTTGGCGCCGTGGCAGGGATCTTAAGGCGCAAGACGCACACCAGCAATCCAGTTGGGCCGTCGCGCCTAGCTGAAGCGTGGCTCTCTCGGCGAGCTTCATCTGCAGCGCAGCCACGAGGTCAGCCGGCACCGCGCTTGGGTCGATACGGATCAGGGCGGACCCATTCGGTTCCAACTTCCAGGCCCCATCTACAGTGGTGACGAATACCGTTTCCCGATCCCAGGATATATCAATGCCACCCGGTGAGCTAGCTGTCAGCGCATACTCGGAGGGATCCCCTTCCATTGGTCTGACCACGAGCGAAAGCTTCCCGGTCTGGTAGTCTTGTGCAGCTATTGCGACGGCCGAGCCGGAAGCCGACCAAACCGGGTAGGTACTAAATTCGACGTGCCGCGCCGATCCGGAGTAGCCAGGCCAGCCCGGCTTGCCGGAATCGCATTCATGGTCCACGCACAGGCGCGGGCTGCGGTCCTGTTCGGGCGTGGAATGCGGGACGGATCCTTCGTAAGCGACGTGTGTACCGTCGGGCGAAGGAACCAAGCTGAACCCGTCGGCGCCGTACCAGCCGACTTCCCTTCCGCTGGCGGCGTCGATCATGACGTATTCACACGTGGATGGATTGACGCTGCCGGAAACCGCAATACGCTGCTCTGAGATCCACTGGATCTCTTCGACAAACCGCATGCCGCTAACGCTTGATCCCGAAGGCCGGAAGGAAATCTCCCGGAGCGTCTTCCCCGCGGATGAAATCACGATGATGTCGGCCATGGCACGTCCGCCGCTATCGCGCACAAAGGCTATCCTATGCCCATCGGGAGACCAGACCGCGAGCGACTTCGGGAGGCCGTCGTGCGTAAGCTGCAGCAGGGGCGCAGCGGCGGAGCCTGCCACGTAGATCTCCGAGTTTCGGACGAAGACAGACTTGACCTCCCGGCGATCGGCGGCATGAGCCGCCCAAACGCAGGCGGTCAGGAGGACGATGGATATACTGGCTCTCATATGGTACTCCTATTGAATGGCTGTGTCTGCCGGGCAATTGGCGTTTCCGGGGCTGCAGCCGGACACCGCCATGATGTTGCTAAACGCAGCGCAGGCGGCCGGCCCGGCGCCGTTGTAGTAGTCTATCCGGTAACCTACGATGGCGCCGCCGGTGTCATTTGCGAGCAGGCCGTTGCCTATACCGTTGATGTCCACGTGCACTCCGCCCGTTGGGATGATGCTGCGGTCGCGGGCTACCGTTTGCCCGGCGTGAACCGGGGAGCCGTCCGCGCCGTCGATCACCGTAACCACTCGGTACGTCCCGGAAGGCGGATAGCCGCCGGAGATATACTGGACGTCCGTCCCGTTAGAGAGTTGCCCCGAACCTTGAAGCGTTACCTCGGCGAGGAAAGAGTTGCAGTAGTTCCCTACGGGCAGGCCCGTAGGGTTGGCTGTGTAGCCGCTGTATTGCGTGCCAAAGATTGTAACGGCTAGGCACGAATTTGGAGCCGCGCCCCACTGCTGCTGGGTCGTCGTGTAGTAGCACGACATGCCGAAGGTGGGTACGTGGAATGAGGACGAGACCGGCGACCCAGCCGGAGGGTCGTACCACCCGGTGACAGCGGATAGGGCGCCTGGCGATGGCGCCCCGTTGGGGCTCGGGTTTGGCCCGTTCGATAGCACCGCTGCGTTGGGGTTGGACTGGGCGGTGTCCCCGGATGCGTAGGAGACGATTACGTTTGCGCCGGCGCCCCACAGGATGGTGCCGCCTGCCGGTGAGCCAGTTGCCGACGACTGCGTCAGGCTAGAGCGGGTAATCCTAATCGTAGGCGCGGCGAGAACTGTTATCGTCTTGCTTGCGCTTTGCGTTTCTCCCTGTTGGGCTGGCAAGAACCCCTGACTGTTGAAACCCTCCGCGGTCAAACTCACCGTGTCCTGGCCCGCCGCTGCATTGGGGTCAATGTTCATGGTCCCTGTCACCAGTGTATCAGTACAGCTTTGTGGCCCGTTTGGAACAAATGTCGAACCCGCAAGCGTCGGCGTTATAGCAAAGTTCGGGCAGTTCGTACCAAAGTTCGCGCCGGAGATTTGCACGTTGGGCGTGCTGGTCCCGGCGACGAAGGTGCTGAGGCTAATCGAGGAGATCGTTGGCGACAAATCTCCAATCATATAGCTGCCGCAGTTGCTCACTCCGTACGGCGTGTAGACGTAGACGCAGTGTTGTCCTACCGTTGCTCCGCTCCCGATACTGTAGCTGACGTTGACCTGCTGATCTGTCGACCCGGCGATGGCGAGTATCGTGACGTTGGGATCGTCATTTTCGGATACCTGGATATCCGACTGGCTACACGTATCTTCGCACAGCAGGGACTCCCCGTAGATGCTCATATAGCCGGCCGAATCAACCGCGAAGTTGTTCGAGGTGGTGTTATTGATGACCACCCCGCTCGGATCAGAGTTGATGTAGGGCGGAGGGATAACATCAAATGCATCGCCAACATCGCTGAAAAATATCGACTCAATATACGAGCAGTAGGCCGTGTCGTCCGTCTCAACCAAGTAGACCCCGATGTCCGACATCGCAATTTCCGTGTTGGCCACCGGCCAGCTCGTTCCGTAGATGTTCTCCGAGATCTTTGTGGGGCCTCCGCTGACCGTGTTTCCCTTCGGTCCCTTGAGCGTAAGCGCCGCCGTGTAGGTGTGCGTGATACCGGGAGGCGGGTTGACGATATTCATACTTGCCTCCACGGTCGAGTTGGCGTAGATGTTGTGCCCGTCGTCACTCCAATGGTAGTAGCTTACGCCCGTGGCCTGCCCAAAGGCTGCCACACACGCAAGCACCAGCAAGACAATCAGGCGCATCACTTGCCTCCCCCGGTCATGTTCGGTAGCGGGAAGATGGTCATGTTCTTCTTCTCGGCTTGCACGTTGGCCTTTAGCCGCGTCATTCCGTCCGGGCTCAACTGGGCCTGGAGGCTTGCCACGGCAAATATATATTTGACAAACCAGAGTATTTCCGCTATGATTGAAGTATGGAAAGCGCCTACGAACCCACCACCCTCCAAGAGGCAATCATCTTCTTTGCCAGCCCCGAAAACTGCCGGAACTACCTGGTAGCCCAGCGGTGGCCCAACGGCGTCACCTGCCCCAAGTGTGGCTCACAGAACGTGGTCTTCCTGGAAGCGTACAACCGCTGGAAATGCCGCGAGAAGCACGAATCCCCCCAGTTCACACTGAAGACCGGCACCATCATGGAAGATTCCCCCATCGGTCTGGACAAGTGGTTAATGGCCATGTGGCAGGTCGTGAACTCCAAGAACGGTATCAGCAGTTGCGAAGTCCACCGCGCCATCGGAATCACTCAAAAGTCCGCATGGTTCTTGGACCATCGCATCCGGTTTGCTCTGGGACTCGCCCCTGGTAACAAGCTGTCCGGCCAAGTCGAAGCGGATGAAACCTTCATCGGTGGCAAGGCCCGCAACATGCACAAGGACAAACGGGCCAAGAAGATCACGGGCACGGGCGGGAAGGACAAGACCGTCGTCACGGGGATATTGGAGCGCGGACCGAAGACCATCGGTAGCAAGGTACGCACTAAGGTTATCGACAATACCAAAAAGAAGACGCTGCAAGCGGAAGTCCGGCAGCACGTACTAGCCGGGTCCGCACTGTTCACCGATGCGCTTCAATCCTACGAAGGTCTGGACGAATTTCAGCATGAAGTGGTAGACCACGCTGTCGAGTACGTGCGCGGCGAAGTCCACACTAACGGCCTGGAGAACTTCTGGAGTCTGGTAAAGCGCGGACTGAAAGGTACCTATATCTCAGTCGAGCCATTCCACCTTTTCCGGTATTTGGATGAGCAGGTCTTCCGTTATAATAACCGCAAGATGAACGACAGCGACCGCTTTAACATGGTGGTACGTGAGATCGTTGGCAAGCGGCTGACATGGGATCAACTGACTGGCAAAATAGAAGAGCAAGCGTCCGTTTAAGCAGAAGCGTAAACGGCAGGGACGCGGAAAGCGAAAGATCATCCGCTCTGATTAGTCCATGTTTGGGCTGATTGATTCATTATATTTCCGGTCAGCCGCTTCACGCATCGCAACCAATTCTGGTCTATTCAAGACCTCAGCTATCTTGAATGCTGGAGTGACAATCGCGACTCCTAAATTAACGCCGTGTAGGGTGTGAGCGATCTTCGGGTTATTAAGTTCAGATTCTCGAATATCCCAGTGTCCGTGGATTAGACCAAGAAATTCCGTCCCACCAGTGCCAAGAGTAGGCTCAATGAGACCTCCGGGCAGTCCTTCCATGGGTTCTGAAGCTAATAGGATGCTAGGCCTGACAAACACTGGTGATCCACTTATACCACCTATGGAACGCGCTTCTATCAGATATACGTCAGCGTATCCCATGTCGGTTTGAATCTGTTGCTCTGGGATCATGGCAAGGTTTCCGTGGCGAATAAGAGGCATAACTCTGTCAACTCCAGGAGCATATGTGAAGAGTCCGGCTATGAAGACTTCATCTCCGATTCCCACACGTTTATTGGCTTTGATTACCTCGTGTGTTAAAAAGTGGTTGATCGAAACGTATACGATATCCATATCCGGTTGGCAGTATATCGGGAGAACAGCAACATCGGCAGCTTCGTCCGTGGCGTGGCCCCAGAACGTGTTGCCTACGCCTTCAAATTGCTTCACGCCGCCACCTTTCTTATTGACAATAAGACGAATGTCATGCCCGGCCAAATGGTGTACAACATGTTTAGCTGTAACAAAGTAAAAGTACACCATATGTGGCACGATTGTGGACGGCACGGATACGAAGAATCCTGTCGCAAAATGGTCCAACTCCTCCCCACCATTAGCATCGGTATGGATCACCTCAGAAACGAAACCGACAGATCGCAGTGCGCTTTCAGGAACTCGCATATGATCCCGTGCTGGCAGGCGTAAATGTCCGTGAAGGCCTAGTGTTGCGGCGACAGCATTCGACATGGTAAAATTCTCCATGTCGGGCACACATTGCCCCTCCCACGGCCCATTGGCTTCTACGGGATTCCGGCCCATAGATTCCGAGGACGGTGTTTACCAGCGGGCA
>PMVV01000444.1 GCA_003166475.1 Bryobacterales bacterium
AGCAAAGCGAACTGAGTTACCTGTCCACCGGGATTGCGCAACACTTTGGCGGTGCCAAAATCGAGCAGCTTCACCGTGCCGTCCGCGGTCACCAGGATGTTCGCGGGTTTCAGATCGCCGTGAATAATCAGGTTCCGGTGCGCAAACTCCACGGCCTCGCACACCTGAAGAAACAGCCGGATGCGCCCCTCCACGGGCAATTTGAGTTCGGCGCAGTACCGATCGAGGAGCTGGCCCTCGATGTAGTCCATCGCGAGGTAAAGGTCGCCATTCGAGGCCACGCCGCCATCCAGCAGGCGGGTGATGTTGGGATGGGCGAGGGCGGCCAGCAACTGCCGCTCGTTGCGAAAGCTGCGCACGAATTCTTCGCCGGCCAGGTGCGGAGCCATCACTTTGAGTGCGACGGTCTGCTCGAACTGCCCATCGGCGCGCCGTGCCAGGTACACCCTGCCCATGCCGCCGCAACCCAGCAGGCGCTCAGTCCGATAGGGCCCGATGCGCAGCCCAGGACCCGGCAACTCAACCTGGGAGCCGTCTCCGGCAGCGGCGTCTCGCCCAGTGGCCGAGGCCTGCGCGCTGAGCTGGCCATGTCTGCGGTCCGCGGCGAGAAGAGACAGGACCTCTTCCCGAACCGCCGGATCGAATCCGGTTTGCGAAGCGAGCCACGACTCCCTTTCCGATTCGGGTTGTTGTAGCGTGGAATGAAACAGCTCCTCCACGCGCTGCCAGAATGGATCCATGTGCGTGCCCTCTCATTCGTTGGGGTTCGCCGCCCCGGCGCCAAAGCGCTACTTTTCAGGCCGCAGCTCGCGGCAAAGCCACGCGCAAGCCAATCTCATATCGCGATCCACCGTCGACTTGGACAGGTTGAGGATGCCCGCGGTCTCTTCCGCTGTGCAGCCCAGGTAGACGCGCAGCTCGACGATCCTGGCCTTTCGCGAATCGATTTCTTCCAGCCGCGACAACGCGCGGTCCAGGTCGAAGACGTCTTCTTCGCGCTCCCCGAGCCAGCGAATGTCGGGCGTAAGCGGCAGCACCAGTTCGGCCCGGCGCTTCTCCCGGGAGCGCGCCCGGGCGTGGTCGGTGAGAATCCAGCGCATCACTCTGGCGCAAAAACTGTAGAAATGCTCCCGGTCTTTCCAGTCCGCCAGCTTGGCTCCGGCCAGGCGCAGATACAATTCCGCCACCAGCGCCGTCGGCTGGAGCGTGTGATCCGGCCGTTCGCGCCGCATGCTGGCGCCGGCCATCAGCCGCAGCCGGCCGTAAGTAATGGACAGCAGTTCGCGAAAGGCCTCGTCGCGCCCGTCGCTCCACTGGCGCAATAGCTGGGTGATGTCGCCGGCGGCGGACGCAGCACTCACGCTTCGCCTTCCCTGGCGCTTTGCTTCACCCCCACATTGTACAGTAAGCTTAAGACCTGTTTCTCTCTTTACCTCCAGTCAGTTGTAGCCCGATAGGTGCCGAAGGTACCAGTACCGGGGCAAACGGATGTCGAACTCCGCTTCTATTCAGGGAAGCGTCACCCGCCTGGAAAATGCCTTACGGAGTCTGGGAAATCGATATCGCGGCGCCGGTGCGAAAAGGTACCTTGATTTGAAATTCTCCGCCCGGCGTGAGTCATTTCTCTTTTTGGCGCCGCTTCATGGGTGAGGAGCAAAACAGACATGCAAATCACATGGCGGTACGGATTGGTTGCCTTGGCCATCGCGGGCTTTACATGCGGCGAAGCGCAAGCGGATATACTTGCATCAAGCACTTTTGACACCAGCCTCGACGGCTGGACATCGAATACACCTTCACAGATCGCGTGGCAGTCGACCGGGGGAAATCCGGGCGGCTATATACAGTTTACGGACTCGACCGGCGACAGCACTGTGGTCTTCGCGCCGTCCTCTTTTTTGGGTAATTATATCGCGCTTGGAGTTACTTCAACTTCGTTCGACGATAACATTATCGCAGAGAGCCAAGTCGAGTCGGTTGGCCAATACGAGATCGATCTATCGGGGCCCTTAGGTTCCGCGACCTTTTTGGGAAGCCAGCCCTCGTCGACCTATCCGACCGGTTGGATCACTGTCACGGCCGCAATTTCGGACACTGCGCTGCCGAGCGGTTGGACGGTGACCAGCGGGTCGTGGCTCGGCCTCCTGAGCGACGTGACTCAATACCAAATTCCAATAGAACTCGTCACCAACAATCAGAGCGGGTCTTGGACCGATGTAGAGGGCATCGACAACGTGACCTTGACAGGATCGCCTGCAGCCGTTCCGGAGCCAGCCTCGCTATCGCTCATGTTTACGTTTATCGGCGTGCTCGGCTTGGCGTGGCTGCGGCGCCGCCGCACGCCCTGAGTGCCGGCTGCACTGTTTGAGTTCACCCGGATAACGCTGGGCGTCATTTTCGGCGTGGACTCGCAGCCCTTAGATCGACGTCCCTTGGAGGTGCATCGCGGCGAATCCGCAGGCGCCGCTGGTGTTGCCCCAAGGCGGCCGCGCCAGCGCCACGGTCACGATTCCCATCGAGTGAGGTTAGCGGCAAACAAAGCCGGTCGATCTTCACGGTCGGTTCCTCGGGAGCCAGAACACCGGAACATGGCGCAGGGAGCTTTCTGGCCGCGGATGGGTTGCGCACGATTGGCTGACGCCACGTCGTGACTCCTCGTCGAGCCCTGACGCTCCTTTGGAGCCATGCTACACGCGGACTTTACGCCCGCCGGCCCGGATTAGTACCGGGAAACGCGCTTGGGACCGCCGAAGGCGTCCGACTGTGGGCACAAGTGCGTGCGAAGTGTCCGAAACTGGGACCACCGCCAAAAAAACTCGTCCTGGTTTAGCGCTTATGAGGGTTCCCTCTGGGGACGGCCTTTAGTCGCCCAACAGCGCGCCGATCACACGTTGAGATAATAATTCCCTTCTCCCCATCTCCCACCAGCCAAGCCACTTACTAACCTGGCGCCCCACGCGGTAGGGCGTTCCCTCAACATCCCCCGCTAGTATGGAATTGGAAGGCGGGGTTTACCCCGCGCGGGACTTCAGTCCCGCCCACTCCATCCACCGAAAGGATAGATTCCCGTATGCTCATTTCCAACAAGCAACAAGAAGCCAACCGGAAAAATGCGCAACATTCAACCGGTCCGACGACCCCGGCAGGGAAAGAGGCCATCCGCTTCAACGCCCTCACCTACGGCCTGCGCACCCGCGCCTCCATCCTCCCCGACGAAAACGCCGCAGACTACTCCCAACTCTGGGACGAACTGGAAGCCGACTGGCAGCCGCAAACCCGCACCGAACGCTGCTACCTGGAAACCATGGTCACCTCCCAATGGCTGCTCAGGCGGGTTGCCGAGAGCGAACAGAAGATCTACCTGTACATCGCATTCGGCGAACCGCAGTTCAAAATGTTGGCGTACGCCGCGAAACTGCGCGCGCAACTGGAGCGCTCCTTCCGCACCGCCATCGAGGACATGAAGCGGTCACAGCAGGAGCGCCAGGCCCGCCAGCCGCAGCCCGCGAAACCCGCGCCGGCGCCGGCTCACAAGCCAGCCGCGCCGCAGGCTCCGCCCCCCGATTATGTAATGTCGGGAGACACGCAGGCCCATCCCATCTTCTGTTCCACGCCAACCCCGGATACCCGTTAGCAACCAGCCCACCTGATCTTTGACAACCCCACCCACGACCCCAACTGATACGCAACCACTGTCTCCGCACCAGCCGCGAAAACACACCCCGCCCTTAGATTCCCGACTCCGCCCCGGCGCGCCGAGCGCCCAAACCCCAGGACCCAGGACCCAGCACCCAGCACCCGCTTTAGATCCAATCACTTGGGCTTTGATCGTCTCGGTTTGCGGCCCAAAGACGTGGCTTCGCGCCCGCCGTCACTTATCCAATATCGGCGAGCAGCACGGCTTCTCCACCGGCTTCGGCTCCATCAATTCCGCGCGCGTGCCATTCGGATCGTACAGATTGAGCTGCCATTTCCCATCGCGGCCAATCTTGGGCTTCTCCGGATTGATCCCGCGCGCGACCACCGTCTTGTAACCGGCCTCCACGCTCGGCACGCCCAGCGCCATGTGATGCATCACGCCCAGCGAGCGCGGCGACGGGTTGTGTACGTTGAGCATGTACTCCAGCCAGTCGGTCCCATCCGGCACCCGCATATCCACCCAGTCCGTGCGGTCGTCCGTCATGCCGCCGTGCCAGATGTCGTGAAAGCCGAGGATGTCCTGGTAAAAGCGATCGGCGGCGGCGCGGTCCGCCACCGTAATGCCCACGTGGATGATGCGCTCGGAGACGCGCGTATCCGGCAGGAACTTGCCGAAGTTCTTGGTGTGCAGCGAACCGGGGCGATACTCGACGAACTCCACGTTGTGGCCGTCGGGGTCTTTCAGCATCATGCTGAGGTTGCCGTCCAGGCCCGCGTGCAGCGTCTCAGGCACCTTCACGCCCTTGCTGGCCAGGTAATCACGCAGTTGTTGAATATTGGTGGTTTCGAAAGCGATGTGCGACAGGCGGTCCTCCGCCGGGCTCTTCAACTCCGGGAAGACCTCGATGTACTGGTGATCGTTGACCTTGAAATACGTGAGCATCAATCCGCCCGAAGGCTTATCGACGGTGAAAGGCTCCTGATAGCCGAGCACGTGGCCATAGAATTGGCGGGCGGCGGCCAGGTCGTCGGTCTTGAGTCCGATGTGCGCGACTCCCACGATGGGAGGGCGCTCCTGCGCCGAGGCGATTAACGCAACAAATAACGGAACGAGGTAACGCATGAAGCCAGCAATATCACCTTTCGCGCGTCTCCGCAAAGTGCCCCCGCCCCGTGCAGTGGTAAAGTGTCATCAGGGAGGGATGCATGGCTCATCAATTTACCAGACGTGATTTTCTAAGAACCGGCGTGGCGGCCTCGGTGCTATCCACCACCGGCGGCATGGCCCTGGCCAAACCCAAGAAACGTTCGGCCACCGACTGGGTGACGCTCGGCAAATCCAAAGTGAAGGTGACCCGCCTCGCCTTCGGCACCGGCACGAAGGCCGGAAGCGCGCAACGCGAACTGGGACAGGAGGGATTCACGCGCCTGGTCCGCCACGCTTACGATAGCGGCATCCGCTTCTTCGAAACGGCCGAGAGCTACCACGGCATGCCGGAGATGCTGTCCATCGCGCTCAAGGGTCTGCCGCGCGACAGCTATCGCCTGATGACCAAGTACTCCACGCCGGCCACGGGCGATCCCGCGCAAAAGATAGATCAATTCCGCAGGCAACTCAACACCGAACACATCGACATTCTGTTGTTGCACTGCCTGCGCCCGCCCACCTGGTCCGCCGATTACGAAAGCCTGCGGGACGGCTTTTCGCTCGCACAGCAGAAGCGCATCATCTCGGCGCATGGAGCTTCCATCCACGGCCTGCCCGCGCTGCGCACCATCCCCGGCAACCAATGGCTCCAAATCGCCATGATCCGCATGAACCACAACGGCACCAAGATGGACACGCCCGACATGAAAGACGTGAACCAACTGGGCAACGTGGAAGAGGTGGTGGCGCACACCAAGGCGGTCCATCACCAGGGCATGGGCGTCATCAGTATGAAGCTCGTCGGGGAAGGCCGATTCACCACCGCGGAAGACCGCGACGCCGCTATGAAATTCGCCATGAACCTGGGCTACGTCGATGCGGTGACCATCGGATTCACCAACACCGCGCAGATCGACGAAGCCATCGAGCGCATGAACCGCGTGATGAACGCCTGAGCCGGTCGCCCGCTTACCGCGTCACTTTAACCGCCGCCGGATTCAACTCGTAGCCGTCATCCCTGGCGTCTGCGACAGCCAGCGAGATCAGTTCGGCATCGCCCGTGCCCCGGTCCGAATCCGGATGCGGGTATTTGATCACTTCCTCGCCGACGTGCAGGTGCACCGTCCAGCCTTTGTGCTTCTTGTCGCGGTCCTGCCAGACAACCTCTGCACTCCCTGCCGGTGCCAGTTGCGCCGATGTCATAATTTGGGTTACCTCCCGACAGTTCGAAAAGTATCAAACTAGTGGGGATGAGTCAATCCCCCGGCATGCGCGTGCCCGGAATGCGCACAATAGTCGCGAGCGACCGTTCGCTCCTGTTGGTGTTCGACGACCGGATCTCGCTCGCGGCGCACCGGGACGTGTTGCGGCTCACGCCCCTGCTGCGGTCCGTGAGCGGCGTGACCAACGTGCATCCGGCGTACGCTTCGATTCTGATCGACTTCGATCCGCTCGCCATCCGCCACTCCGGCGTTGAGCGCACCGCCGCCGAGTTGTTCGCTCAAGCGGTGGCCGCGCCCCTCCCCGAGCCGAGCCTGGTGGAGATTCCCGTGGCATACGGCGGCGAATACGGTCCGGATCTGGAAGCGGTCGCGGCGTTGACCGGACACACGCCCGATGAGGTCGTCGCCATTCATTCCAGCGCCAAATACCTGGTCTACTTCCTGGGGTTCTCGCCAGGATTCCCGTACTTGGGCGGGATGCCGGAATCGATCGCCGCGCCGCGCCTGGAAACGCCGCGCCGCCGTGTGCCGGCCGGCAGCGTGGCCATCGGCGGGCGGCAGACCGGCGTCTATCCAATGGCCTCGCCGGGCGGATGGCGCATCATCGGGCGCACGCCCTTGCGCCTCTTCGAGCCAGGCGCCGATCCGCCAGTCCTGCTGCAGATGGGAGATCATGTAAGATTCGTTGTGAAGGGTTCCATCTGAACCACATTCGCGTCATCTCGCCGGGCCTGTTGACCACCGTCCAGGATCTCGGCCGGCCCGGCTACGCGCACTTGGGCATCTCGGCATCCGGAGCGGCGGATGCCCTCTCCTTGCGCGCGGGCAACCTTCTGGTGGGCAACGCGGAAGGCGCGCCGGCCCTCGAAATGACGCTGGCCGGCGGCACGTTCGAGTTCGAGTCCCGCGCCATAGTTGCGCTCACCGGAACGGATTTCGAGGCGAGCATCCCGATGTGGGCCCCCGTCTGGGTGAAACCCGGCGAGCAAGTACGCTGCGGCCACGCGCGATCGGGAGCGCGCTGCTATTTGTGCGTCACTGGAGGAATTAACCTGCCGCCAGTGCTAGGCAGCGCCTCTACCCACCTCTTAACCGGCCTGGGTGGCCACGAAGGCCGATCCCTGAAAAGAGGCGACGTGCTGGCCGTACACACAACCACCAGCCACCAGCCACCGACCACCAGCCACNNCGCCCCCACCAACACCTACGCCCTCTGCCGCACCGCCTGGGAAGTGCAGCCAGACTCCGACCGCATGGGCCTCCGCCTGCGCGGCCCAGCGCTCGATGGCCACACCGGCCACATGCTCACCGAAGGCGTGCCACTGGGCGCAGTCCAGGTGCCGCCCGACGGCCAGCCCATCATCCTCTTCGTCGAACACCAGACCACCGGAGGCTACCCCAAAATCGCCAATGTGATTTCAGCCGATTTCCACGCGGTCGGGCAACTGCGCCCGCGCGACCAGGTGCGCTTCGAGCAGGTCTCCATCGACGCCGCGCTCACGCTGCTCCAAGCGCAAGAGGAGTGGCTGCATGGCCTGGTATAGCTCCATCACGCGCGCGCAATGGAAGACGCTGGCGGCGGCGCAATTCGGCTGGGCGCTGGACGCCATGGACGTCATGCTGTATGCCTTCGCGCTCACGGCCATTCGCGACGAATTCCATCTCAGTTCCGCGGCGGCGGGCGCCATGGCTTCGGCGACACTGCTAGCGTCCGCATTTGGCGGCGTGTTGTTCGGCGTGCTGGCCGACCGCATCGGCCGGGCGCGCGCGCTCACTCTTGCCATCCTGATCTACTCGGGCTTCACCGGGCTGACCGCAACCGCTACCGGCGTGGCGATGCTGCTGGTGTGGCGCACGCTGGTGGGCATGGGGATGGGCGGCGTCTGGTCGGCCGGCTCGGTGCTGGTGGCGGAATCCTGGCCGGCGGAGCATCGCGGCAAGGCCGCCGGATTGATGCAATCCGGTTGGGCGATCGGCTACATCCTGGCCGCGCTGCTGGCGGCCGCGGTGATGCCGCGTTGGGGATGGCGGCCGCTGTTCGTGCTAGGCGTGGCGCCGGCGCTGCTGGCCGTGTGGGTATTGAACCGTGTGGAAGAGCCGCGGCGCGCGCCGTCGCCCGCTCGCCCCTTCGCCCTATCGCCCGCTCTGTGGCGCACCGCGGCTATCGCCTCCAGTGTCACAAGCTGCGTCTTATTCGCCTACTGGGGACTGTTTACCTGGATTCCGAGTTACCTTTCGAGTCCGGTGGCGCGCGGCGGCGCGGGTATGAGCGTGATGCAGTCCACCGGCTGGATCGTGCCCATGCAGATCGGCTCGTTTTTCGGATACACGCTGTTCGGATTCCTGGCGGACCGCTTCGGCCGGCGGCCCGTGTTTCTGACTTTCGTGCTGGCCGCGGCGGTGCTGGTTCCAATCTACGGGCAGTGGGGACGGCATCAAACCGCACTCATGTTGATGGGACCGCTGATCGGGTTCTTCGGACACGGCTACTTCAGCGTGTTCGGCGCCATGTTGGCCGAGTTGTTTCCGGCTGCGATCCGCGCCACGGCGCAGGGCCTTTGTTACAACGTGGGCCGCGCCGCCAGCGCGCTCGCGCCCTTCACCATCGGCGCTTTGGCGGACCGTTTCGGCATCGGCAGCGCGCTGGCGTTCACCTCGGTATTCTTTGCCGCGGGTGGCGCGCTGATCTTCCTCCTGCCGGAAACCCGAGGCGAAGAATTGACATGAAACTGCTCGCTCTTATCGCTACAGCGGCCGCGCTCAACGCGCAGACGGTGGTCTTCCACGTAGTCCCCCAGGAGACCGTGCTCGCGCGCCTGCATCAAGCCGCGCGCAACAACCAGGACCGCGAGAGTGCGCTCAAGAAACTGTTCGAGGAGACTGGCTGCACCGGCCAATCGCTGGAAGAACAACCCGTCAAGCACGTCAAGATTCCGAATCTAATCTGCACGTTGCCCGGTCAAACGGAATCCCGCATTCTGGTCACGGCCCACACCGATCACGTCAAAGAAGGCGACGGCACCGTGGACAACTGGAGCGGCGCTTCTATGCTGCCCGATCTGTACGAGAGCCTGCGCGACACCCCGCGCCGCCACACCTTCGTCTTCATCGGATTCACCCAGGAAGAGGAAGGCTTGACCGGATCGCGCTTCTACGCCAAAGGACTCACACCCGGCGAGAGAGCCAGGATCACCGCACTGGTAAACATGGACTCGCTGGGACTGTCACCCACCGCCGTCTGGCTCAGTCATGCCGATCCGGAACTGGCGAAGATGGCTGGTCGCGTGGCCGGTGCCACCAAGCTGCCGCTTCAAGCCGTCAACGTGGATCAGTTCGGTGAGAGCGACGCCGAGTCATTCGCCGGGCTGCACATTCGCAGCATTACGTTTCATTCGGTGACGCAGCAGACGATGGGAATCCTGCACAGTAATCAAGACACGTTCCACGCGATTCACGTGGACGATTACTATGCCTCTTACCGCCTCCTCACCGCGTACCTGGCGTGGATCGACAAGGAACTCGATGCGGAGAAGCCTCCACCGTAATGGAACACACACACAGCCGGCCTGTGTGTCGCATGTTCATGGTAGAGTTTCAGATATGAGAATCCTTCTTGTAGCCCTGCTCGCCACCGCAGGCGCATTTGCGCAGAAAGTGTCGATCGAGTTCGACCCGGCCGCCAGTTTCGCCAAGTACCGGACTTTCGCCATCCGCGATGGCCAGTTAAACAGCCGCAACCCCGCACTGAACAGCGAACTGGTCAAGAAGCGCATAGAAGCAGACATCGCGCGCGATCTCACCGCCAGGGGCTTGGCCCCGGTGGCCGGGCCGGGGCCATCCGACCTCAACGTGCGATACACGTTCGGCGCGGCCCGCGAGATGAAGGCCGAGGCTTATCCCGCCGGATGGCGCGGCTGGGGCACCCGTATCGTGAGAGTGCCGTACGCCGAGGGGACCCTGGTCATCGATCTGCGCGACCCCACCACCCATTCGCTCGTCTGGCGCGCCATTGCTACCGTGGAAAAGAGCGATGCCATGAAGGTCGAAGGCAAGATCGACGATATGGTGGGGAAGTCGCTGAAGAAATACCCGCCCAAGCCATAGCGACTACCGATCCGCGACTACCGAGCCGCGACT
>PMVV01000409.1:0-7875 GCA_003166475.1 Bryobacterales bacterium
GAGAGGTAGCGCTCGCCGGAATCGGGCAGGATGGTCACGATGGTCTTGCCCGCAAATTCTTCTTCGCTCGCCAGGCGGATGGCAACCGCCGCTGCGGCGCCGCAGGAGATCCCCGACAGGATGCCTTCCTCCAGCGCCAGCCGGCGTCCGAATTCGATGGCTTCCTCGTTGCTCACCCGTTCAATCCTGTCCACCAGCGACAGATCGAGAATCTTCGGCACAAAGCCCGCGCCGATGCCCTGGATCTTATGCGGCGCCGGCTGGAGTGGCAGGCCCGCCCGCTGCTGCGTCAAGATCGGGCTGGCGGCGGGCTCCACGGCCACCGAGACGATGGCTTTGCCCTTGGTCTTCTTGATGAACCGGGAGACGCCGGTGATGGTTCCGCCTGTGCCGACCCCAGAGACGAGCACGTCAACCGCGCCATCGGTATCGTCCCAGATCTCCGGGCCTGTGGTCGACTCGTGTATTGCGGGGTTGGCCGGGTTTTCAAACTGTTGCGGCAGAAAGTAGTGCTGCGGGTCCGATTCGGCAATCTCGACCGCCTTCCGTATGGCTCCGGCCATCCCTCCCGGACCGGGGGTCAGAACCAGTTTGGCGCCAAAGGCCGCCAGCACGCGCCGGCGCTCGATGGACATGGTTTCCGGCATGGTGAGTGTCAGCGAGTAGCCCCGCGAGGCCGCCACGAACGCCAGGGCGATCCCCGTGTTCCCGCTGGTAGGCTCCACGATTTCGATGCCAGGTTTCAGAACGCCTCTTTTTTCGGCGTCCCAAATCATGGATGCCCCGATGCGGCACTTGACGGAATACGATGGATTCCGCCCTTCGATTTTCGCCAGCACGGTGGCTTTCAGGCCTTGTGCCATACGGTTAAGACGCACCAATGGCGTCTTGCCAATGCTCAAAGAATTATCCAGGTAAATGTTCGACATGCGATCCTCTTTCTAAACTCGTGTGTGCTCTACGGCAACCCAAGCCTGCATCCCGCCGGCTAAGTCCGCCAGGTTCTCAAAGCCTTGCTGCCGCAGCAGGCTGGCGGCGATCGCGGAACGGTAGCCGGCCGCGCAGTGAACCACCACGCGGCGGTCCCGCGGAACCTCGGCAATCCGCGCCGGGAGTTGGTTCAACGGGATATTCACGCTGCCCGCAATCCGGGTTTGGCCGCACTCTCGCGGCGCGCGCACATCCAGCACGAAGGGCGGCGCAGCTTGATGCAACTCCTCCGCCAGTTCCTCCGGGCTGACGCGCTCGGTCCCGGCCACCAGGTCGGGCCGGCCGGTCAGCGCCAGCATACCCTCCGCCAGGTACCCAGCCACGCGATCGAAACCAATGCGGCCCAGCCGCATGACCGCCTCGTATTCGCGCCCAGGCTCGGCGATGACCACGATGGGACGTTCGCGCTCCAGTATCGTGCCGGCCCAAGTGGCGTACTGCCCGCCAAGGCCGATATTCAGACTCCCGGCCAGGTGCGCCGCCTCGTAAAAGGGCGCCTCCCGCACATCCAGAAGCTGGGCGCCTTCCCGTTGAAGCTGCAGCACTGCGTCGACACTCAACGCCTTCATGGACTTCTCGAGCGCCTGATCCAGTGTGGGCCGCTCCTTGGTGTTCAGGACGGCGTCATAAGGAAAATAGGACGGCGCATCGGGTTGGTCCGCGACGATCATGCGGACAAACTCGTCCTTGCTCATAGGTTGCAGAGCGTAATTCATGCGCCGCTGAACGCCGATGGTTGAGAAACTTTCCGAACCAAGCGCCTTGCCGCACAGCGACCCGGCGCCGTGCGCGGGGTAGACCCGCGTGGCATCGGGGAGCGCCAGCAGCTTGCCGTGCAGGGAGTCGTAAAGCAGGGACGCCAGGTCCTCCGGCTTCCAGCCCAGAGAGGCATGCAGGTCGGGGCGGCCCACATCGCCTACAAACAGCGTGTCGCCGGTGAGCACAGCCCACGGCTCCGCGGCATCGGGTGGCGCAGGCGCTTCCACCGGCGATCCGAAGACTGCGATGCAAATGGACTCCGAAGTGTGGCCCGGCGTCTCCAGCACCTGCAAGGTGACGCCGGGGCCCAGGCGAACGGTGTCGCCGTCGTGCATCGGCGTGAAAGGGTATTCCGCTTTCGCCCGCGCACCCAGGTGAATGGCGGCGCCCGCCCGCTCGCGCAACTCCAGGTGGCCGGCGATGAAGTCGGCGTGGGCGTGGGTCAGGAACACATGGCGAATCTCGAGCCCCTGCTGCCGGGCGTCCTCGATATAACGATCCACGTCCCGCTGCGGGTCCACGATGGCCGCGACCCGTGCGTCCTCATCGGCGACCAGGTACGACGCGTGCGCCAGGCAATTCAGGTAGTACTGCTTGAAGATCATCGCGACCTGCCGGCCTGCATGCGCAGGATGGCGGCCACCAATGCATCGATATCTTCTGTGGTGTTGTAGAGCGCCAGCGACGGCCGGACCGTGCTCTCCAGGCCGAAGCGGCGCAAAATGGGCTGCGCGCAGTGGTGGCCGGCGCGCACCGCGATGCCTTCCTGATTCAGCGCCACCCCCACATCCTCGGTGCGAAACTCGTCCAGAACGAACGAAAGCACTCCGGCTTTCTCGCGCGCCGTTCCGATCAGGCGCAGGCCAGGCACCGCCAGCAGCGCCGCGGTGGCGTAGGTCAGCAACTCGTGCTCATAGCGGTTCACATTCTCGATGCCGACCTCATCCAGGTAGTCGAGCGCCGCGCCCAGCCCCACCGCATCGGCGATGTTCCCAGTGCCGGCCTCGAACCGCGCCGGAGCTTGTTGGTAGACGGTCCTCTCGAAGGTAACGTCCACGATCATGCTGCCGCCGCCCTGCCAGGGCGGGGTGTTATCGAGGATGTCGGCCTTTCCGTAGAGGACGCCGATTCCGGTCGGGCCGAAGATCTTGTGGCCCGAAAAGACGAAAAAGTCGCAGTCGAGGGCCTGCACGTCCGTGCGCATGTGCGCGACGGACTGCGCGCCATCGACCAGCACGCGCGCGCCATGGCGATGCGCCATCTCTACCATCTCGCGCGCCGGGGTGATGGTGCCGAGCGCATTGGATACCTGGGTGAACGCAACTATCCGCGTGCGCGGCCCCAGGAGCTTCTCGTACTCCTCCAGAATCACTTCGCCGCGATCGTCCACCGGAGCGACGCGCAGGCGCGCGCCCTTCTCCGCGGCTAGTTGCTGCCAGGGCACGATGTTGGCGTGGTGTTCCAGCCAGGTGATGACGATCTCGTCGTCCTTCTGCACATTGCGGCGGCCCCAAGCCTGGGCGACCAGATTGATGCCCTCGGTGGTGCCGCGCACAAAGACAATTTCACGCGTGGAGGAAGCGTTGATAAAGCGCTGCACTTTCTCGCGCGCGCTTTCGTAGGCGTCAGTGGCGCGCGCCGCGAGCGTGTGGGCGGCGCGATGGACGTTGGAATTTTCGTGGTGGTAAAAGTACGACAGGCGATCGATTACCACGTTAGGCTTCTGGGTGGTGGCGGCGTTATCCAGCCAGATCAGCGGGTGTCCATGCACCCGCTCCTGCAGGATCGGAAAGTCGCGACGAATTAGGTACGGATCGAAAGGGCGCTTGGCGCGGCCCAAATCCGGGGTCATCTGGGGGCGGAAATCAAAGGGCTCGGCGGGGGTTTGCGATGGGGCGGCAAGCGCGTCAGTGGGCGAGTGCGCCGCCGGCGGTTGCAGAACGGCGGGGGAAAGCGCGCGGAGATCGGCTTCCTTGGCCGGCGGGTCTGGCGGCGACGAAGCCAGTAAGGGAGTCCCGGGCAGCGACTGCGCCCCCGGCACGCCAGGCAAAGTGAACAGGTCGCTGGTGACCGGGAACGAAAGCGCGGCATCGAACGGCGAAATCCGCTCTGCCTCCGGCGAGTCGGCCGGCAAGCCGGGTGCGGCCGGCGGCACCGGAGCCCCCGGCACGCCCGGCACTCCCGGCACGCTCGGAAAGGAGAACAACTCGCCCACCAGCGGCCACTGCGGCGGGATGGCCCACGGCGCGGCGCCTTCCGCTGCACGCTCCGCGCCATCTTCCGCATCTGGCGCCGGCACGTGGTGATCGGGTATCGGCGGCGGAGCGGTTTCCGGGGGCGCAGCATTCACGGGCAACGCGGCGAAGAACTGGTTGGCGATCTGGGCCAGCGCCGACGTATCCGGAATGGCATCGGGGGCTGCGGGCGGCTTCTCCTGTAAAGTTGCGTCCCAGCCCGGCTGCTCGAAGCTCACCGCAGCCGGCGTGGTTGCAGGGAACGGCGTTGCAGGCAACGGTGCAGCCAGCACCGGAACATCCGGACCCAGGGGCAAACCGGGCGCGCTGGGAAACGAGAACAGGTCACTCGACTCCGGAAACGAGGGCGCCACGTTCAGAGGCGCCGGGTCTACTGCGTTGCGTATGTAAGCGGGCGAGCCGGGTGCTCCGTAGACCGGAACAGCGTGGGGATTGTCCGGCGCCCACGCCGCCGCGAACTCCGGCGTAGCGGGTAGCGCGGCCGAGTCAGTCACCGCCGGCGGCGGCGCCGGAAGGCCTGCGGCGGGGAGCGCTGGATTCTGCGGCAGCGCGGCGAAGAATTCGTTGGCCAGCCTGGCGATGGTTGCCGCGTCTGGCACGGTCGCCGGTGCCGGCAACTCCGTCACACCAAGATCACTTGTACTCATGGTATTGGCCCACATGCACGTCTTCCAGCACACCGAGTGCATCGTCAGTGAGGACCGCCACCGAACAGTACAGCGAAATCAGATAAGAGGCGATCGCCTTGTGGTCGATCCCCATGAAACGCACCGAAAGGCTGGGCGACACCTCACCCACCAGCCCCGGTTGAAAGAGTCCAACCACGCCCTGCTTTTTCTCACCGGTACGAAGAAGCAGGATTTTGGTCTTGTCCTTCTCTAGAGGCACCTTGTCGCACGGAACCAAAGGGACTCCCCGCCAGGTCAAAAACGGCGAACCGAACAGCAGCGCGGTCGGCGGCGGGACTCCGCGATAGGTGCACTCCCTGCCGAAGGCGGCGATGGCTCGCGGGTGCGCGAGGAAAAAGCACGGCTCTTTCCAAACCTTCGCGATGAGTTCGTCGAGATCGTCGGGCGTGGGAGCGCCCGTCCTGGTCTTCACGTGCATGCCATGTGCCGCGTTGTTGAGCAGCCCGTACTCCTTGTTGTTGACCAGCTCTCTCTCCTGGCGCTCCTTGATCTTTTCAATGGTGAGCCGTAACTGCTCCTTGATCTGATCGTGCGGGCTGCGGTACAGATCGGAGACGCGGGTGTGCACATCCAAAGTGGTAGTTACCGCGCTGAGTGTGTACTCGCGCGGCTTCTCCTCATAATCTACGTAGATTTCCGGCAGTTCGACCTCTTGGTCGGGACTGCATTCAACGGTGCGGGTACCGGGGCTTGTGGGCTTCACCTTGTTCACCCGGTATGTGCCTGCCTCGACGGGCACCCACGACAGGAACGTGACCAGCCAGCGCGGCGTGATCTGCTCCATCATGGGGACGGTCTTGGTGGTGACCGCGAGTTGACGCGCAGCCGCCTCCCCGAGCGTATGACGGACCGGGGTTGCCGGACCCTTGGATTCTTCTTTGTCGGGCATAGAGTTTGTGTGATTCCTCGGAGTCGATGGTAACCTGAGTTACTATAGGTAGTCAAGGGTCTTCTTATCTTCATCATCTATGCGTCCTGTATCGGAAGACGATATACTTTAGTTTCGGTTTACCGAGTGCGGAATTCCATTTAGAGGAAGAGTAGAACAATGGCGACGATCATAGTGGGAGGGGGCGCGAGTGGCGTGCTGGCCGCGGCGCAGTTACTCCTTCGCGGAGCTGAAGTTACTCTGCTTGAACCGGCTGTGGAGTTAGGGCGGGGAATGGCCTACTCGACCAAGTGCCCTCTGCACTTACTGAACGTGCCAGCCGGGAACATGTCTGCGCTTCCGGACGACAGTGAGCACTTCCTGCGATGGTTGCAAAGCACCAGACCGGGCCAGTATGCCGACTGTTCATTCGCGCCGCGCGGCCTGTACGGGGAGTACATTCGGTCCGTACTGGACGAAGCGTTGCGGGCGGGGCGGGGAAAGTTCCGTCACATCAGGGCCCGGGCAGTGGGAGCACGCGTCCTGCCAGCGAACGTCGCGATAGAGACCGAGTCGTCCGATGTGCTGTACGGCGACGCGGCGATTCTGGCCACCGGCAACGCTGCGCAGGCCGGTTGGCCGGGTCTCTCTACGGAAGTTGCTTCAAGCGGCCGCTTCTTCAATAGCGCCTGGATGGAAGGCGCCTTCGAGACGGCCGACCGCCATGCGCCGGTGCTGCTGCTGGGCAGCGGACTGACCGCGGTGGATGCCCTGCTCGCGCTGCCCCATTACGGGCACCGCGGCAAGGTGTACATGGTGTCCCGCCGCGGACTTCTGCCGCAGACGCACGTGTTGCCGGTTTATCGCTCGATTCGCCAGGCGCACTGCGCCCGCCTGCGCGATCTGGTGCGTGGCATGCGGACGGCCGCTTCGCGGACCGGGGCCCTCCCGGCAGGGTGGCGGGAAGCGGTGGATTCCATACGGCCGGAAACCAATCGGTGCTGGCAGGGCTTCACCGTCACGGAGCAGCGGCGCTTTCTCCGCCATCTCCGGCCTTTTTGGGATACGCACCGCCACCGGATGGCGCCGCAGATTGGAGCGGTGGTCCAGGATTCGCTTCGCGATGGCAGCCTCGAGATCCTGGCCGGACGGACCCGCGGCCTGCGCCTGGTCGAGGACGGCGTGGAAGTGCGCATCGCCCTTCGCGGCTGCTCCGAGACGGCTACGCTTACCGCCCAGCGAGTGGTCAATTGCACCGGCTCCGACGCCGATCTCTCGCGCAGCATTAACCCATTGCTGCGCAATCTGATGGAGCAGGGCTGGCTGCAGCCCGATCCACTCCGGATGGGTGCATTGGCCGACGATCGAGGCGCTCTGTTGCCGGCGCGCGGTGGATGGCAACCGCCGCTTTACGCACTAGGTCCGCTGCGCATGGGGCCGCTCCTGGAATCTATAGCCATCCCCGAGATCCGCGTGCAAGCCCGCGATCTCGCGGATCTCCTGATGCCGGAATAGGCCACTCGTGCACGGCGTGGCGCAGACGATNNTTTCTTGGACACTGCACTAGCGGACTTGACCAACCACTGCACCATTCGATATAGTCTATAGGATAACTAGACTGATTCAATGGCCTTCGGTCGCAAATGGGCCGCTGAACAGCCACGGAGATCCTTGTTGCACAATGCCGCTGAGGGGACCGAAGACATTTCGCCGAGGCAGTTTCGAGCGCTCTCGGAGTTCCGCTACCAAATCCGGAGGTTTCAGCATTTCAGTGAGGCCGCCGCGCGGGCCCTCGGCCTGAAACCGCAGCAGCACCAGTTGTTGCTGGCTGTAAAAGGATTCGACGGCGAGGGCCGTGGTCCGACCATTGGCTATCTGGCCGAGCGTCTCCAGGTTCGCCATCACAGCGCCGTGGAATTGGTCGATCGCTTGGAGACGCACGGCATGGTCCAGCGCCGGGCCGGTGAGCGCGACCGGCGGCAGGTGATCGTAGCTCTGTCAGACGCAGGCGAGCAAATCTTGAAGGGTCTTGCCGCGCAGCATGTTACCGAGATCCAGCAGATAGGTCCTGGGCTGGTGGATGCGCTCCAGCAAGTGCTCGAGAGCGAGTCAGATGCCGGCGCCGGCTGAATTATACTCGCGTAACGACTCTGGACTGCCGTCGTGAATGAGGAGTTCGGGNNACCTTGCTGTAGGGCACCACCGAATGGGTCAGCCACACGTTGCCTCCGATCACGCTATGATGCCCCACGCGTGTTTCGCCGCCCAGAATGGTCGCGTTCGGATACACCGTAACGTGATCTTCCAGGTCGGG
>PMVV01000409.1:7952-8224 GCA_003166475.1 Bryobacterales bacterium
TAGCTGAGCAGCACCTGCTCGAGGCCCGCGGCGGCGGGGTCGTTGCAGAACGCGGCGTCGACGTCGGAGGCCATCAGGCGGGCGAGTTCCGGCAAGCTCTCGAGCGCCAGATCCACGCGTTCCCGTGCCGTTTTCTTGATTCCAGGCGGCGCCCTCCTGCCCTGACAGTGGCACTCGAGATAGATGGCGCGGCAGATCTGGCCAGTCAGGAGCCTCTCGATGTCTTTGAGATACACACGCGCCTGACGGGGAAAGTTGCTCCCGCGATCGCT
>PMVV01000359.1:0-2485 GCA_003166475.1 Bryobacterales bacterium
AAAAAGTACGTGGCATTAGGCAAGATTGCCCGCCCTCCACCGCCGCGCTTCAATGCTGCCACTTCGTCTCGGATCCCTCGCCCGGAAAGGGCCAATTCTTGTCCAGCAACAACTCCTTCTCCCGCTGGGTGCGCGGCACCAGGTCGATCTTCAGGTTCTCGAAGAAATGTACCCCCGTCTTGCCCGCCGTGGCGATGTCGATGTCACCGTCGCCGTCCAGATCCGCCACCACGAACTGCGTTCCGGCTCCGGCCGTGCCATTCACCGAGATCGGATATCTGGTAAATTCGCCGGTCTTGCGGTCGATCGTGTAGTAGTAGATGACCAGCGGATCGTAGGAGCCGGGATCGCCGCCGTCGTGTCCCCGATAGCGCTTTCCGGCCAACAGCTCCAGTTGGCCGTCGCCAAACAGGTCCGCCAACTTCAGCGTATGCACCTGGGAGAACGATTCGTCGATGGTGTGCCTGACCCAGCGGCGGTGGGCGGCGTCGCCCTGCTGCTCCAGCCAGTAGAGGCCGTAGCTGTGTCCGCGGCCGTAGATGATGTCCATCTTGCCGTCGCCATTCACGTCGTAGCCGATGATCGGGAACCCGGCTTCCTCCAAATCCCAATCGCCGTGCCATTCCCACTTGTCGCGATCGGCGTCGATGTTCTTGAACCAGCCATGCGGCGTGAGCAGATCCATTTTGCCGTCGCCATCGATGTCCGCCATGCCGATGCCGTGGCCATCTTCGTCGTGACCGCCCACATGGTGGACCTTCGGCTCGGGGCCGGCGAAGTCCACCCAAATGATTCCCGAGCGGCCATAATGCGCCAGCGCCAGGTCCGGCTGACCGTCGCCATTGAGGTCCGCCATCCAGCCGCCCTCGGTTTCGATGGAGTGGGCGATCAAGTGGCGCTGCCACATGACTCCCGGCTTTTTCGGATTCTCGTACCAAAACAGTCCATCCGTCATCCAGCCGACCGACACCACGTCCGGCGCACCGTCGTGATTCACGTCCACCACCCACTCGCCGCAATCGGACACAAACTCTCCGACTATATCGATGGTGCGGTACTGGTGGCGTTTCCACTCGCCGCCCCCCGGCCCCGGATTCTCGTACCAATACGCTCCGCTCAAAATATCCGGCCGGCCGTCGCCGTTCATGTCCATGGTGGTGATGCCCTCGGCGTGATCGGCGCTCAGCCGATGGATGGCATAAGTGGTTTGCGGCACATTGCCGGGCGCGTTGCCCCGCACTTGGTTGAGTTGTCCGTAGACGGCGCCCGGAAACGCGGCAAAGGCCAGCCCGGCCAGGCTAGCCAGGAAATAATGTCTCATCGATAATGCAACTCCTCACCGAAGAGTGTAGTCGTTAGCGCGCGCGTTTGGGAAGGGGATACCGCTTCCTGACGGTCGCGGCTCGGTAACAGTCACGTTGATTTCGCAAGGTGTACCGAGCCGCGACCGTCAGGGAGCGGTTTGTGTCAATGAATCGCCGCCGGTTCACCTCGCCAGGATGGCCTTCAACCGGTCCAGGGCCGCGGACCAATATTCTTTCAGGCGATCTGCGTCGCTTTCCGGCACTTTGGCGTGCGACACCACCACTCTGGTCTTGCCGCGCCGCTCGTAAAGCCGGACCGCCACGCGCGTCTCGCCGGGCCAGTCGAGATGCAGGAGCTTGAGCGGCACGGTCTTCGAGATATCGAATTTCGCGTCCGGCAGCCAGCGCGCCAACGCGGTGGGGTCCTGCCACGCCGCCCACACCGCCGCCCGGGAAGCCATCACGTCCTTGCTGACGGTCACCTCATGGCGGCTGCCGCATGGGGCGCCGCGCTCGCCCTGGCGAATCCCGCGCTCATTCTCGTAGCCCACGGCCACCATCTGGCTCCACCAGTGCGTCAGGCCATGCTGTTCTTGAAGCAGGAGGGCGATCTCTTTGTGGTCCATCATGCGGGCGCCGGCCTTGTCCAGGATCTTGCACCACTCGTCCCAAGTCTTGCCCGTGCTGGCCTTCACGGCATCGTCGGTGACGGTGCCCACGCGTATCTGCTGGAACAACTTCGCCATAGCAGTGGTTCGATTCTAACTCATAATCCTGCGCACTGCCTGCCCCCGCAATTCCCCCAGCAATTCGCGCACGGTCTTCCGGGTAACCGGATCGCGAAGCTCCGGAGCCAGGTCCGCCAGCGGCGCCAGCACGAAGCGGCGGGCGCGAAAACGCGGATGCGGAATCTCGAGCGCCGGGGTCGTCACTATGGAATTCCCATACAGCAGGATGTCGATGTCGATAGTGCGGGGCCCCTGGGGCGCCAGCCGGCGGCGGCCGAGCTGCGCTTCGACTTTGGCGGTGCGGTGCAGCAACTGCAACGGGAACAGGTCCGTCTCGGCCTCCGCCACCTGGTTCAGAAACCAATGCTGGCCGGATACGTCCACCGGCTCGGTTTCGTAAACCGGCGACACCCGGCGGATGCGCAGCCGCGGCGATTCCAGCGCGCGCACGGC
>PMVV01000359.1:2528-4090 GCA_003166475.1 Bryobacterales bacterium
CTCAATATGGAAATATTCGTACGCCGCCTCCGTGGCCACACGCCCGCGCGGCGTGCGGTTCAGGAAGCCGAGCTGAATCAAATACGGCTCATAGACTTCTTCGATGGTATCGGCCTCCTCGGAAATAGACGCCGCAATAGTGTTCAGCCCCACCGGCCCGCCGCGATATTTTTCGAGGATCGTCAGCATGATTTTCTGGTCGATTTCGTCAAGGCCGTAGCGGTCCACTTCCAGCAGGTTCAGCGCGGTCTGCGCCACGGCTTGCGAGATCCGGCCGTCGGCGCGCACCTGCGCGTAATCGCGCACGCGGCGCAGCAGGCGATTGGCGATGCGCGGCGTTCCGCGGCAGCGGCGCGCGAGTTCTTCGGCCGCGTCGTCGTCGATGCCCACGGCGAGCAGCCGCGCCGAACGCTGCACGATGACGGTCAGCTCGTCCACCGCATAGGGATCGAGCCGCAGCACTAGTCCGAAGCGGCCCCGCAACGGCGCGCTGATGAGTCCCTGTCGCGTGGTGGCGCCGATGGCGGTAAAACGCGGCATGGGCAGCGAGTGCGTGCGCGCGCCCGGACCGGCACCCACCAGGATGTCCACCCGGAAATCCTCCAGCGCCGAGTACAGCATCTCCTCCACGTCGGGCATCAGGCGGTGAATCTCGTCGATGAAGAAGACCTGCCGGGCGCGAATGTTGCTCAGGATGCCGGTGAGGTCCAGCTTCTTTTGCAGCACGGGTCCGGACGTAATGGTGATGGGCACTTGCAGTTCTTCGGCGATGATGCAGGCGAGCGTGGTCTTGCCCAGGCCCGGCGGACCGTAGAGCAGCACATGATCCATGGCTTCGCCGCGCAGGCGGGCGGCCTCGATGGCGATGGACAGGTTCTCCTTCAGCTTCTTCTGGCCGGCGAAGTCGGCGAGCGAGCGTGGGCGGAGTCCGGCTTCGAACTGCGCATCCTCGGGCTGCCGCGCGCCGGAAACAAGTTCCCGATCGGGCATTACGTTTCAGCTTACCGTACCAGTTCCAGGGCGCGCCGGAAGAGCGGCTCGAATTCGGTGCTGGGCGGAGGGGGCGCACCGGCGACGCGCGCCTTACGTACGGCGGCTTCGGCGGCGGGGCGCGCGCAGCCCAGGTTGAGCAGCGCGGAAAGAACGTCCTGCTCGATGGCAGTCAAGGCCCCGCTGAGCGCGCCGGGCGCTGAAGCGGCTTCCTCGCCGGACGGCGCAGGCATTTTGTCGCGCAGTTCCAGGACCATGCGCTCGGCGGTCTTCTTGCCCACGCCGGGAATGCGCACCAGCCGGTCGACTTCGCCGCGCCGGATGTTGGCGATCAGGTCCAGCGCGGGAATGCCGGAGAGCACCGCCATGGCCATTTTCGGGCCGATGCCGGAGACCGAGATCAGCTTTTCGAATAGCGCCTTCTCGTCCTGGGTGAGAAAGCCGTAGAGCGCCAGGGCGTCCTCGCGCACGTGGGTGTGGATGCGGAGGCGCACTTCCGCGCCGGTGTCGGGCAGGTGCGCATAGGTCGACACCGGGATGGTCACATCGTAGCCCACCCCGCCCACATCCAC
>PMVV01000118.1 GCA_003166475.1 Bryobacterales bacterium
CAGAAAGGGGGATCGTCTATGATCCTACTGTTGGTAATCCGGCTGAAATTAATCGACCGGTTAACGGCGCTAATCGTATGGACCCGTAAGGGCCAGCGGTAAACGCTGTTGCGGGGCCGGTGCCGCACACCGGCTCCGCTACCAGCATCATACCAGATTCCCGGAGTGCACGATTTCCAATAAATGCCAGTGAGAATTCGCGGCGCACCGCCACTACATCAATAGCCATTCCGTGAAACGTGGATGAGCGGGTTCTCGCACGAAGCACTTGAGCTTCAAAACGAGGAAGCCCGGCTGTAGACCGGGCCTCCACGCGGAGCATAAAGGGGGATCGTCTATGATCCTACTGTTGGTAATCCGGCTGAAACTAATCGACCGGTTAACAGCGTTGATCGTTTGGACCCGTAAGGGCCAGCGGTAAGCGTTGTTGCGGGGCCGGTGAACGCATCACCGGCTCCGCTACCAGCATCATACCAGACTTTTCTCCGCTCCCGCGCTCAATCGTGGACAGTAGTTTTGGGCAACTTCTCGGAAGCTCTCCACTTGCCGCGTCTGCCAGGCGTCGTCCCGGTCCATTTCCCGCGCCATCAACCCGGCGACGCGCGGCGCCATCCGCATGGCCGCCTTGGCATTGAGGAACAGCGCCCGCGTGCGGCGCGCCAGGACGTCTTCGACCGTGCGTGCCATTTCGTGGCGCACGGCCCACACTACTTCCGCGCCCGTGTATGGCAGCGCGGGATCGAGCGGTTCGGCGAGCGCCGGCTCGGCGCGCATGAGGTCCTGGATCGCCGGCGCGTCCGACCCGTACACCTTCAAGGCGCCGAACGCGTCCGCGCCCGGATGGAATCCGTGCAGGTGCAGATGCTCGGTGATGCAAGCCTTCTCCGGCAAGCGCGCCAGCATGGCCGCCTGGTTCACGCAGTCTTCCGCCATGTGGCGATAGGTGGTCCACTTGCCGCCGCAAATCGTCAGCAGGCCGGATTTCTCGATGTAGATGGTGTGATCGCGCGACAGCGTCGCGGTGCCGCCGCCGCCAGCCGATTTCACCAGCGGGCGAATGCCGGCAAACACGCTGAGGATGTCGCCGCGCGTGGGCGTGCGCGCCAGGTAAAGCGAGGCGGTCGACAGAATGAAATCGATCTCCTGCTCCATGGCCACCGGTTCGAGCGAGGCGTTGTCAACGGGAGTATCGGTGGTGCCGATGAGCGTGTGATCGTGCCAGGGGATGGCGAACATCACCCGGCCATCGCTGGTGTGCGGGACCATGATGGCGCTCTCGCCTGGGAGAAAGGAGCGATCGAAGACCAGATGCACCCCCTGGCTGGGCGCGATCATGGGCGCGATGGAGGCATCCGCCTGGCGGCGCAGGTCGTCGGTGAAAGGCCCCGTGGCATTGATCGCCACTTCGGCTTGCGCATGGAATTCCTCGCCGCTTTCCGCATCGCGCGCGATCACCCCGTCGATGAACCCTTCGGCGTCCTTGGTCAGGCCGGTCACTGCCACGTAGTTGAGCAGGGTGGCCCCCAACTCGCAGGCCGTGGCGGCCATGTCGATGAGCAGCCGGGCATCGTCGAACTGGCCATCGAAGTAAATGACGCCGCCGCGCAAGCCTTCGGTCTTGATGGTGGGCAGCCGTTCGAGGGTCTCCTCCTTGGAAAGAATGCGCGACGCGCCAAAGCCGTATTTGCCGGCCAACAGGTTATAAACCTTCAGACCGAGCCCGTAGAAGGGCGCTTCCCACCAATCGTAGTTCGGCACCACGAAGGCGCGGTCGTGGACCAGGTGCGGCGCGTTGCCGAGCAGCAGGCCGCGCTCGCGCAGCGCTTCCATGACGAGCGAAATATTGCCCTGTTCGAGGTAGCGAACGCCGCCATGCACCAACTTGGTGCTACGGCTGGAAGTGCCCTTGCCGAAGTCGTTCTGCTCCAGCAGCAGCACGCCGTAGCCGCGCGCGGCCGCGTCGATGGCCACGCCCACACCCGTAGCGCCACCGCCCACCACGATCATGTCCCAGCGTCCGGGGCAGGCGTGCAGACGAGCGTACATCGCAGCGCGGTCCATGAGCGATCTTCAGCCATGTTATCAAGCGCGCGGCGCGTCCGCCGAAATCGCGCTACAGTGAATCGAGAGGAAACCATCGTCATGATCTCCCGCTTTCGCATCGCCATCCCGGCCCTCCTTCTGCTGGCCGCGGCTGCCTCCGCAGCCGACGACATCAAACCAGAAGCCATTCTGGACAAGTACATCGAAGTCACTGGCGGCCGCGCCGCCTATGAAAAGATCAAGACCGAAATTGCCACCGGCACGCTGGAGATTACCACGTTCGGTCTCAGCGGAACTCTAACCGTCTACCAGGCCGCGCCCGACAAGGCCTACACCGATATCGAGTTCCCTGCCCCCGTCGGCAAGGCGGAAGAGGGATCCAACGGGCAAGTGGCATGGGCGATCAACGGCCAGCAAGGCCCGCGCATCAAGGAAGGCGACGAACGGGCGGGTGCCCTCCGCCGCGACGCTCTGAACGCGGATCTGCACTGGCGCGACTTCTACAAGAAAGCCGAACTTGCCGGCGCCGAGGACGTGGGCGGCAAGCCCTGCTATAAGGTGGTCCTCACGCCCAACGAAGGCGCCGCCGAAACCCGCTATTACGATAAGGGTTCCAACTTGCTGGTGAAAGTTATAGTGCCCATAGCTACTCCGGAAGGCGCCACAACCGTCGAAATTGCTCTGAGCGACTATCGGGATGAAGGCGGCATCTTGACGCCGCACACCGTTGCGCAGAAGCTCCCGGGCATGGACATGGTGGTGAAGATCGAAAGCGTCAAACACAATGCGGAAATACCGCCGGGCCGCTTCGATCTGCCAGCCGAAATCAAAGCGCTGACCGATAAGAAGACGGACGAGAAGAAGCCCGAGAAGAAGTAGGCCCAGCGCACTTAGTCACGGTCGCGCAGCTTGTGGGACCGCAGGTATTCGACCAGTTCGGCGGGGCGGTCTGTCTGAATGCCGGCTGCTCCCCGGTCCACGGCATCCTGCCAGGCGGAAGCGTTGTCCGCGGACCCCAAGCGGTCTACGTAAATATCCACGCCCGCGCGCTTGGCCACCGCGATCGCGTCGCCGGTGAAATCCCCCGCACCGAAGGCTACCACGCGCGGCTTCAGGTCCGCCAGCAGCTTTTCCAGCGTCGCGGCGCTATATGCTTCCGGCATGATCTTCAAGGTTGGGATCAGCGCTTGCACCTTCTTCAGAAAACCGGCGCCTCCATAAATCACGACGGAGTTCAGCATGTCCGCCTTGGTGAGGGCGGCGGCCAGATCGGCGGGCGCGATGTCCTTGGAGTCCACGTAGACTCCGATTCTCCCGTGCGCCAGAGCCAGCGCCTCCTCGAAGGACGGCACTTTCGTGCCGGCAAACTGGGGGCCGAACTTCGCGCCGGCATCCAGCGCACGGATCTGGTCGAAGGTCATTTCGCGGACAGCCCCGCTGCCTTTGGTGGTGCGGTCCACCCTGGCATCGTGCATCAGCACCAGGCGTCCGTCGGAAGTGGTGCGCACGTCCAGTTCAAAGAAGTCGGCCCCGGCATCGATGGCGGCTTGAAACGCGGGAAGCGTATTCTCGGGATGTGCGCGATGTTCACCCCGATGGGCAATCACCACGATTCGATCGGCTGCGCTTAGCGATAGGCACGACGCCAGGAATATCGCGGCGAACTTCATGCTTGAGATAGTATCAGATCATGCGCTCTTGCCACGTGGCTTTCGCGCTCGTGCTGGCGCCCGCGGCCCTGGCGCAGCGCCCGATCGTGGAGATCAAGGTCGCGGGTAACGAGCGGCTGGCGCCAGCCGCCGTGATCGCCGCATCCGGCTTGCGCACAGGCCAGGCGGTCACTCGCGCGGAGCTCGACGTCGCCGCGCAAAAACTCTTCGAGACCGGGTTCTTCTCGAGCGTCAACTACCGGTACGATCCCAAGACTGCCGGAGGCCTTCCCGGATACGCCGTCACGCTGGAGATTTCCGAAGAGGCGGCCCGCACACCGGTCGAACTGGATATCCCGGGCCTGGACGCCGAACTGTTGTGGCAACAACTCAAATCCGCCGACGGGTTCATCGACCGGCAGATGCCGAACAACGATCGCGCATCGGATTATTACAAACGCGCAATAGAAGCCGCGCTGCGGAAATCGAACCACGCGGAAGAGATCGTCATGAAGACCGAGGCCGACTTGCATACCGGCAAGATGGTGGTCATTTGCCGTCCGGCCCATCTTCCCAAAGTCGCCGCGATTCGCTTCGAGGGAAATGCGGCGATTGCGGATGGTGCGTTGCAGGCTGCGATGGCGAAAGTGGCGATGGATCAGGAGTACACCGAGCGCGACTTCCGGCGCAAGCTGGAACTCAACCTCAGGCCGCTGTACGATGAACTGGGCCGCCTGACCGCCGCTTTCCCGTCGGTGAAAATGGCGGATGCCGGCGACGGCGCGGTGGCTGTCACGGCCGCGATCGACGAAGGTCCCGTGTGGCGGCTCGGCAAAGTCGTGCTGACGGGCGATGCGCTTCCCCTTGCCGACATGCACGATGCCGCCCGATTCGTGTACGGAGCGCCGGCCAACTGGAGACAGTTCATGGCGTCCGTCGTCAAGATGGAACAGGTGCTGCGGCGCGATGGGTACATCACGGTATCTTCGAAGCCCGCGCGCGCGTTTCACGAGGCGACACAGGTGGTGGACGTGGACGTGGCAGTCAGGAAAGGCCCGCAGTTCCTGTTCGGGGAGCTGCACATCGAAGGCTTGGATGAGGGCACCGAAAAGCGCTTGGCTGCGCTGTGGAAGCTGCCCGGCGGCGCGCCCATGAACCAGCCTTATATCGATGAGTTTGTGCGCTCCGCGCTGCCGCTGGTGAGGGGCAAGTTCAGGACTTTCAGCGCGGGATTGAATATTCACAAAGGCGCCAATGTGGTGGACGTGACGCTCAAGTTTCACTGAGGGAGGTATCGCACATGCCGGTCACTCGCAGAGAACTGATGGGGCAAGCCGCGCGCCTGGCTGGCGCCGTGGCACTGGGGCTGGAAACGGGGCGCGCGGAATCGCCAGCCAGCCGCAAGCTCAAGGTGATCGTAACCGGCGGGCACCCCGGCGATCCCGAGTATGGATGCGGGGGAACCATCGCCCGCTATGCCGACCAGGGCCATGACGTGGCATTGCTCTATCTGAATCGCGGCGAGAAGAGCTGTCCGGAAACCGCGGCCGATGCCGCCGGCAATGTGCGCGTCGCCAAGGCCAAACACGCTTGCGAGATCCTGAAGGCGCGCCCCCTCTTCGCCGGGCAGTGCGATGGCCATGCGGTGGTGGACGCGGCACACTACCGGGAGTTCCGGGATCTGATCGATGCCGAGCGGCCCGACGTGCTCTTCACGCACTGGCCGATCGACGGGCATCGCGATCATCGCGCCATTTCCATGCTGGCCTACGATGCCTGGCTCGCCACGGGCAAGCGGTTCGCCTTTTATTACTACGAAGTCTCCGATGGCGAGGACACGCTGATGTTCGCTCCCACCGATTTCGTGGACATCACCGCAGCCGAGGCGCGCAAACGCATGGCCTGTTATGCGCACGCTTCGCAGGCGCCCGATAAATTCTACGCGCTGCAGAGCCAGGTGACGCGGTTTCGCGGCGTGGAGAGCGGCTATCTGCAAGCGGAAGCCTACCTTCGCCATGCGCAAAGCCTCGACAGGCTGCTGCCATAAGAGTAAGAATTTCTTCCAGGTTGTACGCGCAGCCTGGCATGGTAGTGTCTGAAAGTTCGTTGGCGCAACAACAGCGTGCCGGGATTACCGATCACGCCCAGGAACTCAAAGAGCTTTTGGCGTAATGTTAACATTGTGGGGAAATGTTGAACAAACGCGCTGACTTGTACCGGCTGCTCACGGCCATCAAGGAAGCGGGAAACGCGATCCGGAACGCCATAGCATCCACAAACACCCACGTAGAAGCCATAGCCAAAAACATAAAGGCCAGCGATGAATCCGCAGAACAGCAGCCAGCCACACAGCCTAGTAGGATCGCCGTAGACATACAGATTCCGCGCGAAGAAACCGACCGATATTACGCCGGACAAAAGAAAGCCAACAGCCTTCAGTGGTGGACATTGTGGGCAACTATTGCTACCTTCCTAGCCGTAGCCATCTATGCGCTCCTGACATTTTTGCAGTGGCGCACGACCCAAATGTCGGCCAATGCCGCAAGGAGCGCTGCCGAAGTTGCGCGGTCTACTCTCGCTAAAAGCATTGAACAGTTTCGGATCGACGAACGCGCCTGGATAGAAATTGAGCCTATCAAGCCCATCCTGTTTATGCCAAGAGACAACAAGTTCGGGGCGAAGTTCGTGTATGAACTTTACCCTAAAAATGTCGGAAAGACAGTGGCGCGCGACATTATACTTAGGGCTGCATACCCAGCTTCTGGATTTTCGTTGGGAGATGATGCAGCCCAAATCGGTCGGGCACAGGAATCGTTGCTGCACGAGTATTTCGGAGACAACAATCGAATGCCCAAAGTCCTGGCTCCCGGCACAATCTCTGCCGTGCCCTTCAGAGCTAACGGGCAAGAGCCGATAATCTTCAATAAAGGGGCTTGGTATTCTTTCCTCATCGGGCGCATTGATTACACTGATGCCTTCCTGACCAAACATTGGATGAAGTTCTGTTTCATCGTCGTTAATTCTAGGGGCGAGCTTTGGAACTGCCATGAAGGAAATGATGAGGATCGCAACCCGGAAATTCCGTAGCCTATACCGCCGACCGGCGCATCGGACGACCGAAATTGGGCGCAACCGCATCCAGGCCCTCAAGCGTCCGAAGATTACGTCAACGCAACTTTCAGACACTACCCCGGGCATCTTCGCGTGCCTTCGAGGCTTAAGATGGTAGCAGTGAAAAAACTGCTGTGGCTGTTCGCGATCCCGCTGGCCGCTCTCGGCTGGTGGGCCTACCACCGGAACAACGCCGCGCCGCAGGTCCCTTTTGCAAAAGTCGTCCGCGATACGCTGGTCAGCACCCTGCCCACCAACGGCAAGGTGGAGCCTATCCAGTGGGTGGCGGTGCGGGTGGAGCAGGCCGGGCTGGTGAGCAAGGTGCCCGTTCAGGAAGGGCAGGCGGTGGGCCAAGGCGCGCCGCTGGCCCTCCTGAGCGACGCGGGCCTGCAGGCCGATCTGGATGCGGCCGAAGCGCGCGTGGCACAAGCGCGGGCGGATCTGGCGGCCATCGAAGCGGGCGGCAAGCAGCTCGAATTGACCACCATCGAAAGCGACCTGGCCCGTTTGCGGGTGGAAAAGGACCACGACCAGAAAGAGTATGCCTCGCTGCGCCGGTTGGCCGACAAGCAAGCCGCCTCGAAGTTGGAGGTGGATGAGATGAAGAGCAAGCTGCAGGCCGCGGACATGGGGATCGAGGCGCTGGAGAAGCGGCGCGCGGCGCTGGTGACGCAAGCGGACAAGACGGTGGCGCTGGCGCGCTTGCGCGACGCCGAGGCTGCCGTGGAGCTGGCCAGGAGCCACATCGCGCAAACCACGATCCATGCGCCGATCGGCGGCGTGGTCTACGATCTCGCGGCGCGGCCGGGGGCCTATCTCAACATCGGCGACCTGGTGGCGAACGTGGGCCGGATCGAACGCTTGCGCGTGCGTGTGTATGTGGACGAGCCCGAATTGGGACGCGTCCAGGAAGGCCAGCCGGTGACCATCAATTGGGATGCGCTGCCGGGCCGCGCCTGGGAGGGCGCCGTAGAGCGCAAGCCGGCCAGCATTGTGGCGCTGGGAAGCCGGCAGGTGGGCGAAGTGCTGTGCACCATCGATAATCCGGGGCGCGCGCTGCTGCCGGGCACGAATGTGGATGCGCACATTCGCACCGCTACGGTGGACAAAGCGCTGACCATCCCGAAGGAGTGCTTGCGGCGGGACGCCAATGGCGTGGGCGTATTCGCGCTGCGCGGCGACCGGCTGGAATGGCGGGCGGTCGAGACGGGCGTGGCGAGCGTTACGCGCGTGCAGATTCTCGCGGGACTGGCGGAAGGCGGCGAGGTGGCGCTGCCCACGGAGTTGACGCTGCGCAACAGGGAGATCGTGACGCCGTTGCGGCAGTGAGCGGGGCGACAGGCAGCGAAAGCCGCCCCACTCTATACTGGAATTTGACACGAGACCTTGTCTACGCGCTGCGGGGTCTTCGGAACAACCCCACATTCACGGCGGTGGCGACGGCTTCGCTGGCTTTGGGAATCGGCCTGAATAGCGCCATTTTCAGCCTGGTCAGCGCCGTACTGCTGCAGCCATTGCCGGTGCGCGATCCCGCGCGGTTGGTCTCGGTGTTCACGCTGGACCGTATCAACCCCGGATTGCTGTACAACTCCTATCCGAATTACAAGGATTACCGCGACCGCAATACGGTATTCTCGGGCCTCGCGCTGTACACCCCGATCCAGGCGACGCTCACCGGAGATAACGAGCTGGGGGATGCGCCGGGACAGCTTGTAACCGGGAACTACTTCGATGTGCTTGGGGTGAAGCCGGTTCTCGGGCGCACGTTCCTTCCCGAGGAAGACCGGGTCCCCGGCGCCGACGCGGTGGTGGTGATCAGTTACGCCTTCTGGACGCGCAGATTCGCGGCCAGCCGCGGTGCGATCGGCGCAACCGTGGGTCTGAACCAGCGCGGGTACACCATCATAGGGGTGGCTCCCAAGGGTTTTCATGGCCCCAACGCGCTGGTGAGCGCCGACCTGTGGGTTCCCATGGCGATGTACCCGCAGATGTTCTCCATGGCGGACTGGGTCGATCGCCGCAAGGCGCTATTGTTCTCCGTTGTCGGCAGGTTGAAGGACGGCGTCAGCCGGCAACAGGCGGAAAACAATATGCAGACGCTTACCGCCCAACTGGCGCGGGAGTATCCGGCGGACAACCAGGGCCGCGCGATAACTCTGCTGCCGATCGCCGAATCCGTCATTCAGCCGAATTCGCGCGGCGGTTTGGAGATGGTGGGAGGCGTGGCGCTGGGAGCCAGCGGACTGGTGCTGCTGATAGCCTGCGCCAATGTTGCCAACCTGCTGCTGGTGCGCGCGGCAGGCCGGCGCAAGGAAATCGCTCTCCGTCTGGCGCTGGGAGTGGGCCGCGGGCGTTTGATCGGACAACTGATTACCGAGAGCGCGCTGCTGTCGATAGCCGGAGGCGCGGCGGCCCTGGTGCTGGCGCGCTGGGGGCGCAACCTGCTGTGGAGCTATCGGCCGCCCTGGATCTTAAGCGGCGACGCCATGCTCAGTTTCGACGGCCGGGTGTTGGGCTTTACGCTGCTGGTGGCGGTGCTGGCCACGCTGGTCTTCGGATTGGCGCCGGCCATGAGCGCCGCGACCCGCACCGATCTGGCGACGGAGCTGAGGGAACGCCGCAGCCCGTGGACGCGCGCCGGACATCGCGCGCACGCCCGCGGCTTGCTGGTCATGGCGCAAGTGGCGCTCTCCGTGGTGGCGCTCACGGGCGCGGGCCTGTTCCTGCGCAGCCTGCGCAATGCAGAGGCGGTAGATCCTGGATTCGACGCCGCGCACATGGCGACGCTCGCTCTAAACGTGAAGGCGCGCGGTTTCACCGAAGCGCAGGGGCGCGCGTATTACGCACGCGTGATAGAGCGTGCCGCAAGCTTGCCGGGAGTCGCCGCCGCGACCGTGGCTTTCAACCCGCCGTTCACTGTGCAACGGGCGCGCAGCATTTCCGTGGAAGGGCAGGAGACCGGCGCGGGGCCCGGAGCGGTGGCGCCGATCGATCTGGTAGAGCCTGGGTATTTTCAGACCATGCGCATCCCGCTGCTGCGCGGCCGTGCGTTTGCAATCGGGGACGCGCCTGCCGCTCCGCGCGTGGCGGTGGTGAACGAAACCATGGCGCGGCACTTCTGGGGCGGGAAAAATCCCATTGGCGGGCGCTTGCGCTTCTTCGGCGAAAGCGCGCCAGTGGAGATCGTGGGGGTGGCGAAGAACTGCACTTACATTAGTCCGGGAGAGGCGCCCCGGTTGATGGTCTATCTGAGCCTGCGGCAGAACTATGCGCCCGCCGTCACTCTGTGGGTGCGCACCACCGGCGAACCGGAGGCAATGCTGGGCGCAGTGCGGCGCGAGGTACAGAGTCTCGACCGCGATGTGTTGCTGTCGAATCTCGAAACCGCCATGCAAGTGAGCCATGAGTCGCTGTGGGCGCCGCGCCTGGGCGCCATCTTGTTCACGGCTTTCGGCGCACTGGCCGGACTGCTCACCGTGGTGGGCGTCTACGGGGCTATCTCCTACTCCGTGGGACAGCGCACCCGCGAGCTGGGAATCCGCATGGCGTTGGGCGCGGAGCCACGCGCCGTGTTGTGGCAAGTGCTGGCCGAAGGGATGCTTCCGGTGTTCTGGGGATTGGTGCTGGGGCTGCTTGCGACGGTTACGATTGCCGGAGTACTGAATAGTATGCTGTTCGGCGTGCGCGCGCGGGATCCGCTGACGCTCTCGGTGGTGATGGCGGTGCTGTTGGGCACGGCGTTGACGGCCTGTTTGACGCCGGCCCTGCGCGCCACGCGCATCGATCCGATGGTGGCGTTGCGGGATGAGTGAGGAGGGGCGGACCTCCAGGTCTTCGGCCGACGTCCACGTCGGCCCACACGGGCCCGCCCCACGAGGGTCTTCATCACGGCTTGGCGAACTTGGCGTCGTCGATGGGCACGTTCTGCTTGGCTTCCTGGATCTGAATAGTGAAGCGCCCGTTGACCCGCGCCAGCGTCCAGCGGAAGGGCACCTTGACGCCATCCACCTCGCGATAATCGGCGTAGTCGATCTGGGTGGGGTTGCGGCCGATGGGCGTGTCGGCATAGCGCACCTGGCGCAGCAGCAAGCCGGTCGACTGGTCGAAGTAAAGCCGCACCGGCGGCTGGCCCTGCCGCATGCAGTTCAACGTGTAGGCCGGGCTGTCGCCGATCTTATCGGGGCGTCCCACGCGAAAACCGCTGAAGATCTCCTTGATGTGCGTGGCGAAGTAGAAATCGGCGTCGAGCCTGGCGGCCTCGGCTTCCGGACCCGACATGTCGCGCGCCGGGTGCCCCGCGCCGCCGCTGAGCCATCCGCCCTGCCCGTCGAAAGCGGTGATGCTGTCGCCCGACGCCATATGCGTCACGGACACGCGCTTATCCGGGGCTTTGGCGAAGACTTCGATAGGCGTTTCGTGGCCGCCAACTGCGATGCTGCCCTTCGACACACGGCTTGAAATCTTGTGCAGCGCTTCGGCGCCGCCAATCGCAGCGACGTATTTCTCGAGGATCTGATCGGCTGTGGGCGCCGCGGCGGTCGCGGCAGGTGCGGCCTCGGCGTGCTCGGGTGCCGCATCGCTCGACAGCACCGGCGGCGTTCCCACCGGGTCGTGGCTGCCGCGATGGCAGGTGTAGCACGTGACTTCTTTACGGTTGTTGAAGCTGTTCTTGTTGATGGCCAGCGTCATGGCGATCATGCTGCGCGCGGTCTTCTTGGCCGGCTTATCGTCGGCATCGAACTTGCCCTGCACGTGGCAGAAGTCGCATTCCACTCCGAGCGAGGCGGCGATGAATTGCATGGCGGGGAACACCTGATCGGCTGGCGTGCCCTGCAGGGCTTGAATGTTCTTGAACTGCTGCTCGGCGGTCTTGCCGGCGGGGGCGGGTTGGGCGTGGGCCGGCACCGAGAGAGCCAAGGCACACGCAGCAACTGCAATTGGTAAAGCTCGCGATTTGGAGTGCATTTCTTGAGACTACCAGATTGAAACCGCCCCCTGACGGTCGCGGCTCGGTAATGTCGCGGCTCGGTAACAGCCGAGGCGCGGCTCCTGCTAGATTGGAAGTTGTGCATGAGGGTGCGAATCACCGTTGTAACCGTTTTGTCATTCGGCGGCCGGCTAATGGCTCAGTCGCCGGATGTCCCGGCTTCCGAAAACTGGAACCTGTATTATCAGGCAACGTCGATCGGCCAGACTCACGGCACCTTCAATGCCCCTTATACCGGGCCGCTTAGCCTGCAGGATTATCGCGAGGACGACGCCTCCCTGACCACCACGCTGTTCTTCGATGCGCGGCTGGCCAGGAATCTGCAGTTCGTCTTCGATCCGGAGATCGCCGGCGGCAAGGGATTCAGCGGCGTCAATGGATTGGCGAACCCTTCCAACGGCGAGTTGCCGCGGGTGGCTACCGCTACGCCCAAGCCGTATATTGCGCGGCTGTATCTCACTTACGACTTCGGCTTCGGAGCGGAGAAGGAACACGTGGAGAGCGACGACAATCAACTGGCGGGCGACCGGCCCATGGTGCGCTACACCATTACGGCCGGGCGGTTCTCTCTCACGGATTTCTTCGACAACAATGCCTACACGCACGATCCGCGCTCGCAGTTCATGACCTGGGCGGTGATGTATAACGGCGCGTGGGATTATCCGGCGGACACGCGCGGCTACACCTGGGGCTGGGTACACGAGTTGCACACACGCAACTGGTCGTGGCGATATGCCAGCGCCGCCGAGCCCAACGTAGCCAACGGCGGACGCTTCGACCGCCGCCTGCTGGTGGATCTAGGGACCGTCTTCGAGGGCGAGCGGCGCTACACCTTAGGCAAGCATGCGGGAACCATCCGGCTGCTTCAGTATTTCAATCACACGCATTCGGGCAGTTATGCGGATGCCATCAGGCTGGGTGAACAAACCGGAACGACGCCCAATGTGGACGCCGTCAAACACTACGGAACGCTCAAGTACGGAACGGGCGTGAACCTGGAGCAGGAGGTCACGCACGATGCGGGGTTCTTTGTGCGGCTGGGGTGGAACGACGGCAAGACTCAGGATTTCGCCTTCACGGCCATCGATCGGCTGGCCAGCGGCGGCGTCTCGGTGAAGGGCACCAAGTGGAAGCGGAAGGACGATGTGGCCGCCACCTCATTCACGGCCAGCGGCATTTCCGGCGTGCATGCCGTCTACCTGGCGCAAGGCGGGCTCGATTTCCTGATCGGAGACGGGAGGCTCAATTACACGCCGGAATACGTTTGGGAGAGTTACTACAGCGCCCGCCTGTTCCCCGGTTTCTTCGCCACCTTCGATCTGCAGCACGACAACAACCTGGCATTCAACCACGACCGCGGGCCAGTTTGGATCGAGAGCCTGAGGCTGCACATGGAGTTTGGGTTGCGGCCGCGGTCGGCGAAATGACCATCCGCTTGAATCGATGTCTGGCCGCGCTGGCCGTGGCCCTTACGGCCGCTCTGCCCGCTTCGCCCGCCGAACCCGAGTACTTCGTACCCGTCCACCGTTTGCCAGGCATCGGTATCGATCGCCAGGCTTTGACCGGCGAAACGCTGGCGCGGCGAACGGAGGCCATGATCCAATCGCAGACCTTCGGGATCATGCGCGAGCCAATGGCGGCACAGGGCGCAGAGCGCATCTACAGTTCCGGGTTGCAGCGCCTGTTCCGCGATGCCGAACGGAAGAGCGGCTTCCCGGCATCGGTGCTGCAGGCGATGGCCTATCTGGAGAGCTGGGGGGTTTCCAACGCCGAGAGTCCGGCCGGTCCGCGCGGCATCCTGCAGATTGCCGAAGCCACCGGCAGACGCATGGGATTGCGGATTGAGTATGCGACGCGCCATCGCGTGACCAAGACGAAAACCGCGGCGCGGAACAAGCATGGCAAGCTGGTGTATCGCACGGTGCGCCACAAGGAAACCTACACGGCGATGGTGCGGGACGACCGGCTGAAGCCCGACAAAGCCATCCCGGCCGCGGCCCTGTACCTGGCCGGAATGGAGCAACGCTACGGCGGCCGCGACTGGGCCATCTGGGCTTACCACTGCGGCGAGGGCTGCGTGGCCGATTTCCGGGCCATGGCGAAAAGCATCACAGGGCTGGACGACCCTCCCGCCAGCGTGGCCAAGGTCTTCTTCGGCTGCAATCCGGCATGGAATCGCGATCTGTGTGAGGCGATTCACGCGCAGATGGATCGCGACTACTCGCCTACTTACTGGTTCCGCGTGATGCGGGCGGAGCAGTTGCTGCGCATGTATCGGGAGGACCCGGCTGAGTTTCGGGATTTGGCCGCGGAGTACAGGTATCCGGTGTCGCCGGCCCTGAGGGCGCCGGACCGGCTGTCGGTCTGGTTGAAGCCGCAAGATCTCATTCACGACGGCGGCGATCCGATCCGCAACGAGGAGAGGAGCAAGTTGGCGATCGCTCCGGACGACCCGGAGTTTCTCGGTTACCGGGTGGATGCGTACGGGCTGCCACAGGGGGATCGCGCGGACGACAACTGGCGCGTGAAGGCGCGGCCTTCCACCATTGGAACGCTGGCGTATATTGCGTTCGAGACGCGCCGGTTGTATGCGGCGCTGCGCCCGGGCGAGGCATTCGCGCCGCTGGAAGCCACCGCCCTGGTTATTCCCAAGGCCGAGGGCGGTGCGGCGGAAGGCGGGCGAGGCGCGCGGACGATGGACCACGCCAGCGGTCAGGTGTTCGACCTTGCGGTGTCCGGGCTTCCGCCGGGCGAGTGGGAGTGCCTGCAGTTTGTGCTGGACGATCTGGGGTGGAGCGGCGCTTTGGGCTTCGTCGAGGAGCCGCCCGGGAAGCAGACGATGCACATCGGCTGTTCGCCCTCGTCGCGGGATTTCTTCGCGCAGGTTTTCGTGGAAGCGCAAGCGGCGGTGCGCGACCGGCGCGCGGCCCCGGCGGCCCCGGTGGCGCATTGAGGGCGCGGTGGTTTAGAATCGGAGAGTACCCCGCCATTCGGGCGCGTAGCTCAGTTGGTTAGAGCGCCTGCTTCACACGCAGGAGGTCACAGGTTCGAGTCCTGTCGCGCCCACCATGAAACCAAAACACTTACAGTTTCGGGCTGAATGGAATTCCCGCCATGTACACGCGGATGTACACGCCGGAGAATCATTGAAGCCTCTTGCTGGTGGAAGCGGTAGCGGGCGTTTCTTCGGAGGGGATGTAGGAGGCAATCGCTTCGACCGCCTTGCGCTTCGCGGCCATGCGGACGTGCGAGTAGTGCTCCAACATCTGCCGCGACATATGCCCAGCAAGGGCCTCGATGGTGGCGTCGCTGGCGTCGCCCTCGGCAAGCTTCGTAATCGCGCAGGGTGCGCGACACAAAAGTGGANNGGGCACCGGAACTGTACAGTTAATTCGCGGACATTACACTAGGATTCGATGAGACGAGGAGGCGGCCTGAGAGCCTGCCCCACGCTAGGCGGCGTCGCGCTCCAGCAGCGCGCTGTCGATCTTCGCCACCTTGACGGCCTTGGCCACACCGAAGAACTCCAGAACCCGGATCTGTATCCAGGACATGTCGATCTCGTACCAGGCCAAGCCGTGCCGCGCCGAAGTCGGATGGGCGTGGTGATTGTTGTGCCAGCCTTCGCCGAACGTGATCAGCGCCACCCACCAGGAATTGCGTGAATCGTCGCGCGTATTGAACCGCCTTGATCCCCACATGTGCGTGGCGGAGTTCACCAGCCAGGTGGCGTGCAACCCGACGACAACGCGCAAGGCAACGCCCCACAGCACCATCGACACACCGCCGATCGCAAACAGCAGCCCCGCCAGCAGCACGTTCGGCAGCCAGTGATAGTTATTCAGCCAGACGTAGAACCGATGCTTCGCCAAATCGGGCGCGTATTTCGACATCAGCCGCGTATTGTTGTGCTTGGCTTCGCCCATTAGGATCCAGCCCGCATGCGCCCACCAGCCGCCATCGTGCGGCGAGTGCGGATCGCCCGGCATATCGGATTTCTGGTGGTGGATGCGATGGGTGGCCACCCAGAAAATCGGGCCGCCCTCGAAGGTCAACGCGCCACAGACCGCAAACAGGTATTCCAGGGCCAGCGGCACCTGATACGACCGGTGCGTGTGAAGCCGGTGGTAGCCCATGCTGATCCCCAACCCCGTGGCGAACCACAGGAGGAACAGCAGGACCGCCAGATTGGCCCAACTGAACATGAACAGAGCAGCGACGGCCCCTATGTGCAGCAGCACCAGCACCAGGGTGGTCGACCAGTTCAGGCTTTGCTTCTCCGGGAACTCGAGGAGTTCGATATTGGGCGGTTTTTGGACGGATACTCTGGGTGCCATACTTTCACGCTAGCAGGGAACCCGTCTATCCTTTGTAAGAGTTGTGTAATTTCGGCACGCCGAGGGGCCAGTGCGTCAGCCACACTGGCCCCCAGCGACCCCTGCCCCTACTCGCCAGCGGGCGTTACGTCCACCGGAATCGCCAGTCCGGCTTGCCGTTCTTCCGGAGCGCTTCCGCGCCTGGGCCTGTGCGGCGCGTAATAGAGGACCAGCCCGGCGCTCGACAGCTTCATCTCGCGAATGGTAGCCGGCGCGTTCTCCCGGACCACCATCAAAGCATCGTGGCCGGAGGCCTTCTGGTCGAAACTCTGGGCATAGACGATCGCCACGGGCTTGGTCCCGCGATAGAGATACAGCGAGCCGCCCGGCGCGTGCTCCAACTTAAACGAGTAGTCTCCCGGCCGCAGAGCTGCCGTCCCCCAGCGAGCTTCAAAGGGCAGCGTGAATTTTCCAGTGAGTCCTTGCGCGTTTGCCAGTCCCGTGCCGAAGCAGGGTCCTAGCAGGGCCAGCGCCAAAGAGCTCAGCATCGTAAAACGTATCGATTTCATGACCGAATCTCCTTCACCCTAAATGGCGGAAACGGGCGCTGGAAACTGTCATCGGGCGACGGAGTTTTCTGGCGGGGATGGATGGAACGGGGCGCACAAGGGTCGCGTCGAAGAGTGATAGATTAGGATGTCAAGGTCCTTTTAGGAGCGAAAGGATGGAGCCATCGTCGCACCAGGTAACGCAGTTACTGCAAGCCTGGAGTGCGGGCGAGCAGGGCGCGCTCGACCGGCTCATGCCTCTGGTGTACGGGGAGCTTCACCGTTTGGCGCAAACCTACATGGCCCACGAGCGCCCCGAGCACATCCTGCAAACCACCGCGCTAGTGAACGAGGCCTACCTCCGTCTGGTCGACACGACGCAAGCCAACTGGCGCAATCGCGTCCACTTCTTCGGCGCGTGCTCGCAAGCGATGCGCCGCATTCTAGTGGATTGGGCGCGCAGCCGCCAGGCTTTGAAGCGCGGCGGCGAGGCGCACCCCTTGGAGTTGGAGGAAGCCCTGGTCTCGGCGGAACCAGGTGCGGAGATCGTCGCTCTGGACGATGC
>PMVV01000079.1 GCA_003166475.1 Bryobacterales bacterium
CCCTTGCGCAGCTTGGCGATCTTTTCGTCGGTGATCTTTTCGAGCACCGCGATCTGGCGCGAGGTCATCTCCTCGATTTCGTCGATCTGCTCGTTGACGCGCGTGTCCTTGTCCTTGAAGCGCATGCGCTTCAAGTCGCGCGATTTCATCTTCTCGATGAGATCGCGGCTCAGGTCCGTATCTTTGGCCAGCAGGCGCTTGTTGGTCTTCTCGTCGTGCAGGTCGGCCAGCAGGCGCTTGCCTTCCAGAAGGTTGCCCAGGCGCTTGGCGCGCTCGTCGGTGAGGATGCGGATTTCGTCCTGCAAGTTGCGCTGCAGGCGGGCGATTTGGGATTCCTCGATGGCCCGGGAGCGCTCATCCTTCTCCTGCCCCTTGCGCGAAAAGATCTTGCAATCCACCACCGTGCCCTCGATTCCGGGCGGGCAGTAGAGGGAAGCGTCCTTCACATCGCCGGCTTTTTCGCCGAAGATGGCGCGCAGCAGTTTCTCTTCGGGGGTGAGCTGGGTTTCTCCCTTGGGAGTCACCTTGCCCACCAGGATGTCGCCGGGCTTCACGGTTGCGCCGATGCGGATGACGCCGCTTTCATCCAGGTTGCGCAGGAAGGAATCCGCGATGTTGGGGATGTCGCGCGTGATTTCCTCCGGCCCCAGCTTGGTGTCGCGGCCCTCGATCTCGAACTCCTCAATGTGAATCGAGGTGTAGTAATCTTCCTTGACCAGCTTTTCGCTGACCAGGATGGCGTCCTCAAAGTTGCAGCCGCGCCAGGGCATGAAAGCCACCAGCACGTTGCGGCCGAGGGCCAGCTCGCCCATGTCGGTGCAGGGACCGTCGGCCAGCACCTGGCCCTTGGTGACGCGCTGCCCCATGGCCACGATGGGCTTCTGGTTGATGCAGGTGTTCTGGTTGGAGCGCTTGAACTTGGTGAGCTGATAGATGTCCGCGCCGACTTCGCGGGAGAGCTGCCCTTCATGGGCTGCGCCGCCTTCCACGCGCACGATGATGCGTTCGGAGTCCACCGAATCGACCACCCCGGCGCGCTTGCAGAGCACCACCGCGCCCGAATCGCGGGCGGTCACGCGCTCCATGCCGGTGCCCACGTAGGGGGCGTCGGCGCGCAGCAGCGGTACGGCCTGGCGCTGCATGTTGGAGCCCATCAGCGCACGGTTGGCGTCGTCGTTCTCGAGGAACGGAATCAGGCTGGCGGCCACCGAGACGAGCTGCTTGGGACTGACGTCGATGTACTCGATCTCGTCGCGGTGCTTCAGCACGAAATTGCCCGCCTGGCGTGCGTTGCAGAGATCCGCCACGATGCGGCCGTTCTCGTCGAGCTCGATGTTGGCCTGGGCGACGGTCCACTTGTCTTCCTCCCAGGCGGAGAGATATTCGCAATGCGCTTCGAACTCGGCGGGCTGTTTCTTGGCGGCCAGAGCGGCGTTGGCCTTTTCGATGTCGGCGCGGCGCACGATGTCGCCCACCTTGTACTGGGTGTCGCCGGGATTGAGAATTTTGATCTCGTCCACGACCGCGCCCTTAATGACTTTGCGGTAGGGGCTTTCGATGAAGCCGTATTCGTTGATGCAGGCAAAACAGGACAGCGAGGAGATCAGCCCGATGTTGGGACCTTCGGGCGTCTCGATGGGGCAGATGCGGCCGTAGTGGGTGGGGTGCACGTCGCGGACTTCGAAACCGGCGCGCTCGCGGGACAGACCGCCGGGACCCAGCGCGGAAAGGCGGCGCTTGTGGGTGATCTCCGAGAGCGGATTGGTCTGATCCATGAACTGCGAGAGTTGGCTGGAGCCGAAGAATTCGCGGATGGCCGCCATGACCGGCTTGGCGTTCACCAAGTCGTGCGGCATGGCCGTGGACATTTCCTGGTAGACGGACATCTTCTCTTTGATGGCGCGCTCCATGCGCACCAGTCCGATACGGAACTGGTTTTCCAGCAACTCACCCACGGCGCGCACGCGGCGGTTGCCCAGGTGATCGATATCGTCTACGGCGCCGATGCCTTTGCGGAGTTTCAACAGGTACTTGATGGTGGCGCGGAAATCTTCGGGATCGAGGGTGCGCTTGTCGAGCGGCGTAGCCTCGGCCTTGTCGTGCAGCTTGATATTGAACTTCATGCGGCCCACACGCGAGAAGTCGTACTTGCGCGGGTCGAAGAACATGCCCTGGAACAATTGCGTGGCGGTGTCCAGCGTGGGCGGATCGCCGGGGCGCAGCTTGCGGTAGATTTCGATGAGCGCTTCGTTCTGGGCCTTGACGCTGTCTTTACGCAGCGTGGCGGAGATCACCGTGCCCACTTCGTCGCGCTCGGGGAAGAAGACTTCGAATTCATCGATGCCGGCTTCCATCAACTTCGCGACGCCGGTAGTGGTCAACTCGTTGTTGGCGTCGATGAGGACTTCGCCGGTAGTCATGTCCACCACGTCGGCGGCGATGTAGGCGCCTTCCAGATCGTTGGGCGCGATCTCGGTCTGCTGAATCTTGGATGCCTGAATGTTCTTCTTCAGCGTAGAGGTGATCTTCTTGCCCTGGCCGACGATGGTTTCGCCGCCCTTGGCGACGATGGCGTGCGACAACTTCAGGTTCGTGAGCCCCTCGGTGAACTCCCCCTCTTTGTTGTAGAGGTTCCAGTAGAGCTTGTTGTCCTTGATGGAGATGCGGTCGACGGTATAGAAGGCGTGCAACACCTGCTCGTCGGACTTGAATCCCAAGGCGCGCAGAAAAACCGAGCCGTAGAATTTACGTTTGCGGTCGATACGTACATACAGCAGGTTCTTGGTGTCGTACTCGAACTCGACCCAGCTTCCGCGGTAGGGAATAATCTTGCCCAGGAAGTATCCCTGCGCCGGCACGCGTTCGAAGAACACGCCCGGGGAGCGATGCAACTGCGACACGATGACGCGCTCTGTGCCGTTGATGATGAAGGTGCCGTTGTCGGTCATCAGCGGGATTTCGCCGAAGAAGACTTCCTGCTCCTTGATGTCGCGGACGCTCTTGACGCCGGTGGTGGGATCCTTGGCGTAAACCGTGAGGCGGATGGTGACCTTCAGGGGCGCGGCGTAGGTCATGCCGCGTTCCTGGCACTCGACCATGTCGTATTTGAGTTGCAGCCCGACAGGGTCGCCGCACTTGTTGCAGAACGTAACCACGTTCTTGTTGAAGGTGCCGCAATGATGGCAAAGCACGTCGCCTGAGTGGAACGGATCGGTGCGGATGGTAGCGCCGCAGTTCCGGCAGGTGGATCGCAAATGGTGCAGGCCTTTCAGATTGCCGCACTTGCACTCCCAGTTGCCGATGGAATAATCGACGAACTCCAACTCGCTGACGCCGCGGAAATCCGAAATCGGGAATACCGAACTGAATACCGTTTGCAGGCCGGTGTCTTCCCGTTCGTTGGGAAGCAGGTCCATCTGCAAGAAGCGCTCGTACGAGTTCTTCTGCACCTCGATGAGGTTGGGAATCGGGATCGAAGTCTTGATTTTAGAAAAATCAACTCGCTCGGGGGCGGCACCGCTGTTTTGAATATCCATGTCTTCTTTAAACTCCTGAGGGCCGAACAACCTAAGCAAAAAAGGTTACGAACTGCAAAAACACCGGCCAACCCGGAGGAGCGTCGCTCCTGGGAGAGGCCACAATGTAATCGAGAAGCGGGAACCGGACGGGAGCCGGAACAATGGTAGCTGCGAGAGCCAGGTCGAAGTCGTCAGCGAAAGTTGCTGAGAAGGGCGGGAGAGCAGGCCCTTGCGGGCACACGAATCCTGTATCGGCTCTGCGGGCGCAAAACGGCACGCAAATCCACGCGTTGCAGTTGCGAACCAACTGCAATTTAACTGCCAGGATCCAAAATTCACAGTCACCAATGGGATCAAGTCCGGTTGAAAGAAGAAGATCCCAACCGTCAATACTACCAGAGTCCCACCCCGGTCGTCAACAGCAACTCTGGAACAGGCACCAAGCCTATTAGTTCCAGCAACTTGCAGGCGTTGAGCCCGCGCTCGCTACTTCACTTCAACAGTCGCGCCAGCGTCGGTGAACTTCTTTTTAATGGTTTCAGCCTCGTCTTTGCTGACGCCTTCCTTGATCGGCTTGGGGGCTCCGTCCACCAAATCCTTGGCTTCTTTCAGGCCGAGGCTGGTGACTTCGCGCACCGCTTTGATGACGTTGATCTTGTTGGCGCCGACCACGGTGAGAACGACGGAGAATTCAGTCTTCTCCTCGGCGACGGGCGCTGCCGCTGCCGCCGCTCCGCCGCCGGCCACCATGACCGGAGCCGCCGCTGCAGCCGATACGCCCAGTTTTTCTTCCAGCAGCTTGACGAGTTGGGACGCTTCGAGCAGCGTCAAGCCTTGAATTTGATCCGCAATTGTGTTGATGTCCGCCATTTGTCCTAAGTACTCCTGTCTTTGAAAAAGCTATCAGCTATCAGCCTTCAGCTTTGAATTTGTTCTCTTTGCAACCTTGATCGATGGCCACGGCTATGTTCCTGCCGACAGCGCCCAATGCCGATACCAACCGCTGCGCCGGGGAATTGATCAGGAACAGCAACTGGGCGAAGATCGCCTCTTTCGGCGGCATGCTTGCCAGGTCGCCGATGGCCTTGACGTCGATGACCCGGCCCTCGACCATGCCTGCCTTAAAGGTGAACGCCGGATTCGTCTTGGCGTAGGCGGTTAACGCTTTCGCCAGCGCAACCGGATCGGCGGTGGTGTAGGCCAGGGACGTCATGCCGCGCAGGTTTTTCAAAATATCTTCGGCAGCGGTGCCTTCGGAGGCCTTCTCGGCGATGTTGTTCTTAATCACGCGGTACTTGCCGCCCGCGGCTCGGATGACCTTGCGCAATTCGAAATCCTGCGCGACGCGCAACTTTTCGTATCCGGTGACAAACAGGTTCCGGGACGCCTGCAGATCCTGGCGCAGGGCTTCGAGGTCCTTTATCTTATCTTCTTTCTTCTTCATTTCGACACCCGCGAGAGAACTAGACCGCCGCCTTGGCGCTGAATACCGTCACATCCAGCGATACGCCCGGCCCCATGGTCGAGCAAAGAGTAGCGCTCTTGACGTACTTGCCTTTGGCCGCGGCCGGCTTGGCTTTGACTACAGCGCTGATGAGGCTGGAAGCGTTTTCGACCAGCTTTTCCGACGTAAAGCTGATCTTGCCGACCGGTGCATGGATGATTCCGGTTTTGTCCACGCGGAACTCGACTTTGCCGGCCTTGATTTCCTTAACGGCTTTCGCCACGTCCTGGGTGACCGTGCCGGTTTTCGGATTGGGCATCAGCCCGCGCGGGCCGAGGATTTTGCCGAGTTTGCCGACCGAGCGCATCATATCGGGCGTGGCGATCACGGCGTCGAAGTCCGTCCAGCCTTCGGATTGGATCTTGTTGACCATGTTGTCGCCGCCCACGAAATCGGCGCCGGCTTCTTCGGCTTCCTTCTGCTTGTCGCCGCTGGCGATCACCAGAACCTTCTTGGACTTGCCCAAGCCGTTGGGCATGACCACCGTGCCGCGCACCATCTGGTCGGCGTGCTTGGGGTCCACACCCAGGCGCAGATGGACCTCGACGGTCTCATCGAACTTGGCGTACTTGATCTTTTGCAGCAGCGGCACGGCTTCCTCGAGCGGATAATCGCGCGCTTGGACCTGTTTGGCCGCAGCCTGATATTGTTTTCCTGGTTGATGTGCCATAACTCCTCACTGGTGCTAACGGCCCGGCCTAGAAGCGCGGACCTCCCATTGAGCGTCTTTGAGGGACATTTGAAGGTTAGCACATTCAGAAGTGAAATGTCCAACTGGGTTTTTGGGGGCTTTGGGGGAGGGGTGTGCGAGATAGAGAGGCAGGTCAAGCCCGGCGCTCCTCCCCATAGTCTCCAAAGCGGCCATTGAGATAACAGCATCGCAGCGCCTGGGTGGCATTTGCCGCGCGTACAGTCCAGAACATGCCCGACTGCTTGCAGCGGGAACCGATGACGGTCTTGCAGGCGGCTTCGATGACATCGGAGTGGCGTCCGATTGCCCGGACAGCTTGATGCCGGGCGCATTCGGACGCACCGCGGCCTGGGATGCGCGTAGCGCGAGAATCGCCCCCAGCGCGCCCCCAGAGCCATCTTGCCGAAATCTCAACGCCCCGGCTCGAACTCTGGTCTACTCATCGCAGCCTCACCGCGGAAGGGTGTAAAACTCATAGCTGATTGCGTACCCGGAAATTGATCGAGGCGGCCAGGATCGTGCATGGGGAGGCGTATCGGCGACGTGGGGCAGTGCCTCGCGCTACGGCGGCCTCTCAGGCCGCCTCTCCGGGCGCGGACCGAGGGTCCGACGTGGCGTCGGGAACTGGGGTAGCCTCGGATCATGATACCAGCGCAGCGCTTAACCGCGATTATTGAGCGCGAGGACGACGTTTTCGTGGCGTTGTGCCCGGAGGTCGACATCGCGAGCCAGGGCGCGTCCATCGAGGAGGCCCGAGCTAACCTCATCGAGGCCCTTACGCTGTTCTTCGAAACTGCCGCCCCGTCCGAAGCCGTCCGGCCCTTTCGCAACGAGCTCTTCGTTACTCAGGTCGAGGTCCCGGTTGGGTAGGCTCCGAGTTCTTTCGGGAATTGGCCATGTCAGGGGACACCATTGTCGATGAAGTCCGGCGCGCCCGCGAGAGAGAGGCCGCCAAGCACGCTTTTGACGTCAAGGCGATCCTGTCGGCCGCGAGAAAGCGCCAGCGCCGCTCGCGGCACCGGGTCGTATCCTTTGTCCGAAAAAATCAGAAGTTGAGCGCTTAAGGTGACGGTTCCGGTATCGCCGCGGCTTGGCGTGCGCGCGCCGTGGCGGCCAGATGGAGTTGACCCCGTGATATGGCTCGCGCTGAGCGCTGCGGTTCTGCGCGTTGCCGACTGTACGTCCAAGTGGACAGTATCGGAACGGCCGAGCAATTCTGGAATTTACTCTGGCTACCGGCTGAAAACGCGACTTCTGGACCGAAGGCCGGAAGCGGCCTTCCCGATGACAACCCCTTTTGAATGGTCGAGCCGAAAGCCACGCATCTGCGCCTCGCGAAAGGATTTGGNNCAAGGATCTCTCGGTGGTAAAATCGGGGGCAAGAGGCGAATGGGCGGACTTACGCCTGAACAGCGAAGTGCGCTTGCCGGCAAGGCTGTCGCTGCCCGCATAAAGAAAGCGGCCCGACAGCCGTCAGGCTGATACGGTTGACGACATGGAAACCCAAAAGTGGATGTCTTGGCTGAAGAATAGACACTACGACAAAGCCCCGATCAAAGAAGCAATCATCGACATTCAAATCGAGAATCCCCCGTCGCTTACCCTGGCGGACTTCGAGAACGTGGACATCTCGCCGCCTCACGGCTATGCAGAACGCCGAAGGGTGATGATGGGCCAACTCCGGGGCCAGTTAGAGGAGGGGGTGCTCACAGCGACCGCCAAACAGGACCAAATGGGTTATGCGTTCGTCGGAGGCGAGGGGAAGCATGTTGTGCAGTTTAGGATGAACGGCTTCACGTTTAGCAGGCTTGCTCCATATCAATCGTGGGAACAGCTTCGAAACGAGGCGAGGACGCTGTGGAACTCGTACCGGCAGATCGTCGGCGCCCTCCCCGTTGTCCGTGTTGGGCTTCGATATGTGAACCAGTTGGATCTTCCGATGCCGATGCGCGATCTTCGAGACTTCATCCGCCTTTACCCGGAAATTTCGTCGGACCTGGCTCAACAATTAGCAGGATTCTTTTTGCAAGTTCAGATTCCGCAAGAGGACCTAGGCACCACGGCAATCCTTAACGAGGCCATGGTTCCGCCGTCCGGCCCAAACGTCGCCTCGGTAGTACTCGATATCGACGTTTTCAGGCACGGGCTCAAACTGGAGTCGGATGACGATGTATGGAGCACGATGGAGGTGCTCCGCTTGCGAAAAAACTTGATCTTCGAAGGCTGTATCACCAATAACACCAGGGAGTTGATCAGTTAATGCCCCAAGCCCAGATTCCGCCTGAACGCGATCCGTTCCGATTTGATCGATTTAGACCGGCGATCCACCGCGTAGAGACGCCCAACTACAACCAGCGAACCGGGGAACTTCGGGATGACTTATTGCGCCGCCGGGAGCAAAGCGTATTCTTGACCATCAAATATGGGCTTANNAGCGAGACTGGGACTCGTACGGAGCAGAGCCTCCCCGCGCTAATTCAATCCGGGCATCCCGGGAGATCCTGGAGGATCTCGCCGGCGCTCTGATCCTACCGTCCACGATCGTCCCATCTGCCGAGGGCGGCGTCTCGATCTACTTCATGACCGGCAATCGGACTGCCTATGTTGAAAGTTACAATCAGGGCTCCCAGGTGCTCGTGATGTACGATCAGCAAGGCAACACGGAGGTTCTTGAGGTTGGGAGCGACATTCTTCGATCGGACATCGGCGGCAAGATCTTGGCGTACCTCGGCTGAACTATGTCTTGCTCGGGCGCACCCGGACATCCTCGGTATCGAAACGGCGAGTCTGAAGATCAGGTCTTCAGCGAAGGGGAGCTTCTGTACAGGCGCTACAAGGCGGAACACTTTCAAAACCAACAATTGCTTCCAGCGGCGTTCAAATTCCCACGCCAGTCCTTCAATCGCGAAAAATATAGCACCCCGGAGGACGTTTTACACCCAGATTGTTGCGACGGTAAGCAGCTCAGCGTTGGGTGGGGAGTTCTGGAGTGTTAATCAACCAATCTTCCGACCCCTGTTGTTGGCCAAGACGGTCAGGTGTTTCACTTCGAACCCATCCATAAGCCACAGGACTGCTGCTACGCCCACTCAGAAGTGTGGTGTAGGTCGGGTGGGAGCGGGTTTGTCGACGAGCCGAGCCGGAAGGTTAGGGAAACCTTTCGCGTAAGGCTTGCCCAAAGGATGACAGTGCGTATTCAGGCGGGCTCGTGAAACGGTATTGCTCAGTCTTTTGAGTCGGCAACCCTAATTGGGTTCCAGGGAGTTTGGGTGTCTGGCAGCAAGGGTACTCCTTAACCCATCGCCCACGTCGCCGGCCCACGTCAGCCAGCTTCTGAACCGGAGTGCTAAGCATTGGCGCGCTTCAGCAGCGCCCGCATATACGCGAACCCGTAGGCAGTCTGGGCATAGTTACCGCCCACCATCCCAGGCGAATGGTCCAATATCACGATGCCGTCGAACCTCACGTCGGCGAGCGCCTTCATGATCTTGTACATGTCGTAATAGCCGTCGTCCATGAAGGTCTCGACGAAGTGCGGCAGCGGCGCGCTCACGTTGCGGAAATGGATCTTCCAGATCTTCCCGGCGCCGAAATAGCGGATCATCTCTTCCGGGTCTTTCCCGGTCAACGCCTTGCCGCCCTCCAGCCACGTCCCGCAGCACAGGCAGATCCCCACGTTCGGGCTGCCGGCAATTTCCAGCGCGCGCCGGTAGCCCTCGAAGTTGCCGAAGATGCAGCGCGGCACGCCCGCCAGCACCGGCGCCGGCGGATCGTCCGGGTGGATGCCGATGCGCACACTGTTCTCCTCCGCCACCGGCGCCACCTGTTTGATGAAGTAGGTGAAGTTCTCCCAGATCTCTTCTTTGGTGAACTCGCGCCCGTGCGACAGCGGCTCCGCCCACGTTTTGCCGTCCCACACGCCGCGCCTATCGGGGCTCGCCATATCGAACTCGCGCGCCGATGCGCCACGAACCATGGCGCGCCCGCTCGACCAGATGCCGTTGCCCATGTGCGCATAGGTCGTGTAATAGATCCCCGCCTGGCCCAGGTTGCGGATGTACTGCTTATAATCCTCGATCTTCCGGTCGCGCCCCGGCAGGTTCAGCGTCACTTCCGGCATGTTGTGCACGCTGCTGTTGCCGATGTTCCATACCGCGATGCCGGCGTCGGCGTAGCGCTTCTTGATGGCCAGGAAACCTTCGGCCGTCCGCATGCCCGGAGCCGCTTGGACGCTGACATATTCGGCGCCGATCTGTTTCAGAAACAGCAACTGATCGTCGCTCGGGGTGGCGTCGGATTGCGCGCACAGCTTGATACCGGGCGCGTTCGGATGCACCGCGGCCTTGGATGCGTGCGGCGCGAGAAACGCTCCCAGCGCGCCCCCCAGCGCCATCTTGCCGAAATCCCTACGGCGCGTTTCACCGCGGAAGGGTGTAAAACTCATAGTTGATTCTCCACTTCACTTCCTGTCCCGGCTCCGCCCGAAGATCGATGAAAGCCTCCGGACAGACGGTTGTGCGGATGGACCAGAAAACCAGCTTCGCCATGGGCCGGTCGGACGTTTGCCGCACGCCGATTCCAGCCTTCCGGTTTTCAACCCGGATATCGTAATCGCGCGGCGTGTCGCCGAAACCGTCCATCTGCGTGAACACCGACTGGCCGGCCTGCAACTCTTTCAGGTAGGTGAAATCCTTGCCTTGCGCTTCCGCCATGCCGTGCAGATCGGCCCGCGGATGCACCTCGAACGGGAACCGCACGGTGTAATCGGGGCCTGCAGGCTGCTCGTCCAGCATGTAGAAATTGTGCTCGTAAACGCTAGTCGCGATCGGCTTCTTGCCGGTATTCCGCAGGCTGTGCTCCAGCAGCATCTCCGGCTTGCCCGGCGCCAGCCGAATCGTCTTCTTATAAATGTAGGCGTACCCGCGGGTGTCGGAAAGCTCCTGCGTGAATTCCACGGAATCGGCGGTCTGGTGAATGGTCCATTTGCCGTTGTCGGCGATGTCGTAGGTTTCGAACTGGCGGAAGGCTGGCTCGTCGGGTTTGCGGATCGCGCCCACGCCGATCTTCACGAAGCTCTCGCCCGCTTTGGCTTCTTCGTAGCCCAGGCCCGTGCCGTTGGTGAGGAACTCCTCCACTGGCCCCATGATGGCATCGTGAATCTTCGGGTCGTAGCGCTCGAACCATTTGCCGAAATATTCGTGACCCTTAACTTGAAGACTCGACATGGCGCCCGACCAGTCAAACCGCGTGCCGCGGTAGTAGCCGTTCTGCGCGTCCGGCAGCAGCAGCTTCACTTTCAGAACGCCATTCGAAATCCGCGCTTCCGGATAATCGGCCGCTGCGCACCCAAGCGCCAGCGCCAACAGCAAAATCGTGGTTGCCGTCACATTTCTCCTCCTCGGCCATATTAGCTCCAACCGCTCCCTGGCGGTCGCGGCTCGGTAACCTTGCGAAATCAACGNNTCCCCCAAACGGTTAAGCACCCGCAAGCCGCAACCTGCCCACAATCCGGAGTTACCATGTTCCTGGACAATTCCTCATGTCGAACTGGACCAGGCGCGAATTCGCCAAACTAGCCCCGGCAGTGCTTACCGCCGGCGCTCTCCAGCGCTCCCCCGCGCAGCCCGCCGCGCCGCAGACGGTGCTGTGGTTCAACAAACCCGCCGGCAAATGGACTGACGCCTTGCCCATCGGCAACGGACGCCTGGGCGCAATGGTATTTGGTGGTGTGCCCGCCGAGCGCCTCCAGCTCAACGAAGATTCGCTGTGGTCCGGCGCCCCGCGGCAATGGAACAACCCCGCGGCGAAGCAGCACCTTCCCGAGGTAAGGCGCCTGGTGCTCGAACAGGCCGATTACGTGGGCGCCGACCGCGTCTGCCGCCAGATGCAGGGTATTTACAACGAATCGTACCTGGTGCTCGGCAACCTGCACATCCGCATCGATCACGCCGCGGACGTCGTAGAGTACCGCCGCGAGCTGGATCTCGATACGGCGCTCGTGCGCGTCGCCTACCGCATCGGCTCCGCCGCGTATCTGCGGGAAGCGTTCGCCTCCGCGCCGGATCAGGTCATCGTCGTCCGGCTCAGCACCACAGCGCCCGGCGGCATGGGCCTGGCGCTCTCGTTCGACAGCCCCATCCATTCCACATCGCAAGCGGGCGACGGCGGCACGCTGCGGCTCACCGGCAAAGCGCCGTCGCATGTCGAGCCGGATTATACCGGCTCCGCCAATCCCGTTCTCTACGACGACTCCGAAGGCAAAGGTATGCGCTTTGAAGCGGCGCTCCAAGCCGTCGCCGAAGGCGGCCAGATGAGGGCCGATGGCGGCTCCTTGCGCATCGATGACGCCCGCGCCGTAACATTGTTCATCGCCGCGGCGACCGGCTACCGCGGCTATGATCGCGACCCCGCCGGCGCCGCCGCCGAAATCGCCGCCGCGTGCCGCAACCGCATCGACGCGGCGCGGAAGAAATCCTACGCGGCACTGCGCGCGGCGCACGTCGCCGATCACCAGAAGCTATTCCGCCGCGTTTCGCTCACCCTGCCAAAGACCGAGGCCGCCAATCTGCCCACCGACGAGCGCCTGCGCGCGTTCGCGGACAAGCCCGATCCCGATCTGGCGGCACTCTACTTCCAGTATGGCCGCTATCTGCTGATCGCGAGTTCCCGACCCGGCACACAGCCCGCCAACCTGCAAGGCATCTGGAACGAACTGGTCCAGCCGCCGTGGAGCTCCAACTGGACCGCCAACATCAATGTGCAGATGAACTACTGGCCGGCGGAAACCTGCAATCTCGCCGAACTGCACGAGCCGCTGTTTGACTTGATCGCAGGCCTGAGCAAGACCGGCGCAAAAACGGCCGAAGTGAATTACGGCTGCCATGGCTGGGTCTCGCACCATAACGTGGATATCTGGCGGCAATCGGCACCGGTGGGCGACTTCGGCCATGGCTCACCCACCTGGGCCAACTGGAGCATGAGCGGGCCGTGGCTCTGCGCCCACCTCTGGGAGCATTACGCATTTTCGGGCGACATCGAGTTTCTCCGCACCAAGGCCTATCCGCCGATGAAGTCTTGCGCCGAATTCTGCCTCGACTGGTTGATCGAACGCAAAGACGGGCGCCTGACCACTTGCCCTTCCCTATCGACGGAGAACAACTTCATCGCGCCCGATGGCCGGACCGCGGAGACCAGCGACGGCTGCACCATGGATATGGCGCTGATTGCCGAGCTGTTCTCCCATTGCATGGAGGCCGCGCGAATCCTTAACGTGGATGCCGATTTTTCACGGAAACTGAAGGCCGCACGGGAGCGCCTCATCCCTTACCAGATCGGCAAGCACGGGCAGCTTCAGGAATGGTCGCACGACTTCGACGAGAGCACTCCGGGCCAGCGCCACATGTCCCACATGTATCCGCTCTATCCCGGCGCCGAATTCACCTCGCGCCGCAATCGCCAATTCTGGCAGGGGGCGCGCGTTTCTCTCGAGCGCCGGCTGGCCGCGGGCGGCGCTTATACGGGCTGGAGCCGCGCCTGGGCCATCAACTTCTGGGCCCGCCTTTTGAATGGCGAGAAGGCCTGGGAATCCGTGCGCATGCTGCTCCAGCATTCCACCGGCCCCAACCTGTTCGACACGCACCCGGCCGGCAACTCCTGGATATTCCAGATCGACGGGAACTTCGGAGGCGCCGCGGCCGTGGCCGAAATGCTGCTGCAGAGCCACGATGGAGGCATCGATTTTCTCCCGGCGCTGCCGGCCGCATGGTCCGCGGGGAGCGTCGCCGGATTGCGCGCGCGCGGCGGTTTAACGGTCGATATCCAGTGGTCCGGGGGCAAGCCGGCCGAAGCCACGCTACGCCCCGCTTTGTCCGGTGAACACGTCCTGCGCCCCGCGCCCGGCTCGCGCATCCGCGAAATCCGGCATCCGGGCGGCACGCTGGCGCTGAAGCCGGATGCCGATGGCTCGGTTCGCGCGCGCCTGGAGCCGGGGCACGTCTATCGCGTCACCTTCGCCTGAGAACCGGGTAAAACCATATGACCTCGCGGGAACGCGTACTTGCATCCTTGAATCACCAGCAGCCGGACCGGGTGGTGGTGGACCTGTCGGGGTACAGGTCGTCGGGTATCTCTGCGATTGCTTATCCGAAGCTGAGAGCCGCGCTGGGCCTGGAGCCGCGCAGCGTGGATGTCTACGATCCGGTGCAGCAACTGGCGATCGTCCACGACGATGTGCTGGATCGATTTGGCGCAGACACCATCGAGATGGGCCGCGGCTTCTGCCACGAAGACAAGTGGTGGGCGGATTGGACGTTGCCGGACGGCACTCCATGCCGGATGCCCGTGTGGGCGCAGCCGGAACAAGCCGGCCCGGAGTGGATCTTGAGGGCGCCGAGCGGCCGCGTCATGGCGCGCATGCCCGAAGGTTCGCTGCACTTCGACCAGGTTTATTGGCCGTTTCTGGATGGCGAGGAGGATCTTTCGCGGATTGAGGCGCTGTATGCGGAGCACATGTGGACCGGGGTCGCATCGCCGCCAGGACCTTCGGTTTCCGGTCCTGCCGAGCTGGCCGCGGGTGCGCGGGCGCTGCGCGCCAAGACCGATCGCGCGATCATCGGGTTGTTCGGCGGGAATTTGCTCGAGATGGGGCAGTTCTACTACCGCATGGACAACTTCCTGATGATGCTCGCCGGCGAGCCGGCGCGGGTTCACCGGTTCCTCGATGCGCTGGTGGAGATCCACATGAAGAACCTGGAACGGTTCCTGGGCGCGGTTGGTCCGTCGACCGATGTCATCGTATTCGGCGACGACCTGGGCGCGCAGACTGGCCCGCAGATCTCGCCTCGGATGTACCGCGAGTTCTTCAAGCCGCGGCACGCCGCGATGTGGGCGCGGGCCAAGAAGCTGGCGAACGCCAAGGTCATGCTGCACTGCTGCGGGGCCGTCCGCCAACTGTTGCCGGATCTGATCGACGCGGGCCTGGATGCCATCAACCCGGTGCAGATCAGTTGCCGGGGGATGGATGCCGAGGGGCTGAAGCGCGATTTCGGCAAGGATCTGGCGTTCTGGGGTGGCGGCTGCGACACGCAACAAATCCTGCCGTGCGGTACGCCGGCCGAGGTCCGCGCGCACGTTTTGCATCAATGCGAAACGCTGGCGCCGGGAGGCGGGTTTGTCTTCCAGCAGGTACACAACATCCTGGCCAACGTGCCCCCGGAGAACATCATCGCCATGTACGACGCGGTGCGGGAGTACGACGCGCGGGTGAGGCGCTAGAGCATGTCGACGATGGTGTTGGGCGGTCTCGGGCTGACCCTGGTGGCCGGACTGCTCTCGGGCAACTGCATGTTGCCGATGAAGTTCGCAAAGCGCTGGCAGTGGGAGAATGTCTGGCTGGTTTTCAGCCTGGTCTCGCTGGTGATTCTGCCGTGGACGCTGGCGTTGACGCTGGCTGGCCATCTTGGGGAGATTTACGGCGGGCTGGAACCCCGGCAGTTGGCGCTGCCGTTCCTGCTGGGCGCGGGATGGGGCATCGCGCAAGTGTTATTCGGACTCTCGGTGGCGCGGCTGGGGCTCGCCCTGGGCTATGCGATCATCATCGGACTGGGATCGCTGGGCGGGACGCTGGTGCCTCTGTTCTTCAAGAATCGCGGTGTGCTGGGGACATCGCGCGGCGCGTGGATCGTGGCGGGATTGGCGGTGATGGTGGCGGGCATCGCGGTCTCGGCGCGCGCGGGCGGGCAGCGCGAACAGGGCCGCAAGGCCGAAGCAGGCGCCGGATACGCGCTGGCGCTGGCCATGGCCGTGTTTTGCGGCCTGCTGGCGCCCATGATCAACTATTCGTTCGCCTTCGGGCAGGACATCGCCGTGCGCGCCATCAAGCTGGGCATATCGCCCGAGCGCGCCGGCTATGCGGTCTGGCCGGTGACGCTCGCCGGGGGACTGTTGCCAAATCTCGCGTATTGCCTGTATCTGCTGTTCCGCAAGAAGACGTGGGGCCTGTTTCGGGGCCCGTGGCTGCCCGATGCAGGACATGCCATGCTGATGGCTGTTTTATGGATGGGCGCGATGTCGGTCTATGGCGTCGCCGCAGTCTACCTGGGGGCGTTGGGCACATCCGTGGGCTGGGGCCTGTTTCAGATCTTCATGATCATGACGGCGAATTTCGGCGGCGTGCTTACGGGCGAGTGGGCGGCGGCGCCGAGGAGCGCGTTGCGCACGCTGTATGCGGGCCTTGCGCTGCTGGGGGTGGCGACGGTGATGCTGGCGGCGGGGAATCGCTGAGCCGCACATCTGCGGCTTGGCGACTTCTCGTCAGGATGGACTGCCCAGCGCTCTCGCCTGGCAGTGAACTCGGGTCTACTGAAGCAAGCGATCACGAGGCCCGCGGACGGCGAGCAGCGCGGCTTGCCTGATCCACTCGTTCTCGGAATGACTCAGGCGCGCAATTAGCTCACGAATACACGGACTGCCGGCCAGTTGCTGGAACAGCCCTGCATACTTGCTCTCCGCTGGTTCGGGTGCGAAACGTCTGCGGGGTTCGGTGATGTGCCTCCCTCCCAAGAACACGAGCGCAGAAAGCACATCGGCCCTGTCCGCCGACTCAAGCATGCTAGCCCATTCCTCCTCGGTATTCCCTGCTGGAACGATACCAATCTCGAAGTTAGGGAAGACGTATTCGTTCTGGACAGCCTCGCCTTTGTCGTTTTCCATTCGGACGAATCGAAGACGGTCGCCCCCTACCGCGAAGTACTCCTTCGCTACATTGCGTCCGTTGATAAATCGAACCATGTGAAGAACGATTACGTCGCTCGCGAGATCGGTTCGGAACTCCAATGAGGCCCTATCCAAGTCGATCCGCCAGCCGGTCTGGAAGCACCAACTGCGGAGACGCTTCGAGGCACCATCGAACAGTAGAACACAAGCCGAAGAGCCGCCAGGAACAAGCACTTCCGGCTCGCCGAGGAGCACGACGTAGCGACTCAGACCATCGCGACTTGTCTTCCAGATATGCCACGGCGCCGGTTCCGTTATGACGCCCTTCGGGACCTCACCAACTGCCCGGTTCAAGCGCGCTTGCTCACTCTTTGGCAGTCGATCCTTCCAGAGATCTCTACCGACGAACCGATCAAGCTCAGTGGTCTGACCGGAAATCGAGACGGGCTGCCAGAATGCGCCAACGAGCGTACACAAAATGATGGCGCGAGGGGTCAGCCGACGCCGTAAGCTCATATGGCAATCGTACCGCGACTACGGACTCGCTATCTTGCCGTATGGCAACATCAATCGATCCGCACCTCCGGATCGGCGCAGCCGAAGGTCACTTGACGAGAAACGCGCTACTCATAGAACTGCGCTAGGTGCTAGGACCGCTACTTCCGCGTTCGCCGTCCACCGGCCCCTGGACGACGTTCCGGGCACTTTTGCACCGGTGGCGCTTAGGACGCGGGCTGCAGTCGCCTCGCGCGTTGTGCCAGGTAGTGTTGATCGAGAGCCTGCCGGACCAGCGTCTTGATCACCGCCTGGCGGCTCACGTTGAGGTCCTGGGCAGCCTTATCGAGTTCCTCGAGCATGCTGGCAGTGACGTCCACGTTAACGCGCTGAATCGGCTGCACCATGCGGCCCTCGCCCTTGAAGAAATGCGAAACGTCCTCGCCTCGATCGGCTAGGCGCGCAATCGCATCGGCAGAAATCGGTTTGGCGGTTTTACGAGTTTTCTTCATACAGCCGGATTTCCTCCTTCGTCGACTTCCACAATGCGACGAGATGCAGAATCTCGCCCTCTGCGTCTTCCCTGACTTCAAAGATGACAGAGTACAGCCGGTCATGCACCCAGCCTACAGCCAAGAACTGCTCCGGAGCGTCGCACCGTCGATCAAGCCAGTATGGCCGGGAGAACAACTCTCGCGCCTCCTCGAAACCTATGCCGCGCCTTGGATTTGCTCTGAGGCGATTGCTCTTCCGAGGATCGAAAGCTACAGCGCATCTGATATGACTGTTATACCACTTTAGCGGGCTGATCGCGGCGCCGCGTATGTGCGACTTGGCGACAAATCGTAAGAGTGGAAGGGGGCGATGCGGGCAAGCCGCGGCAACCATTCGCCGGGTGCTATACGACCAGCAACTCCAGGTCGGGAGCGATTCGAATGAGATCGGCTGCGTCGCCGGTGACGACGACCTGCCCCGCCCTGCGCGCACAAACAACGACGTGGGCATCGACGACATCGGTCGTCACGGTTCGCGCCAATAGCAGGCCGACAGCGGTGGCATCCGGTCCGTCGAGCGCAATAAGGTCCGTACCGGCTTGTCGAATGAGCCGCGAGAGCCGCGCCTGCCGGGCGGGGTTGCGCATGGCCTGCGCCAGCGCCGTCGCTGGGATGGTGATCCGCATCCCGCGTTCTGCCGCGCGCGCCACCAATGCAAGCACCCGCCGATCGTTCCGGTCCAATGCAATCAGACCACCGGCGTCGAAGGCGACGCCGCTCACGCAGCCCTCCCTTTCTTTGGGCCCCTCTTCCGCTCCCGCGGAGAGAGAAACGCGTCGGCCCATGCGCGTTCGTCTTTGGTCAGGGGGCCCCCCGTTTGCCGCAGTGCGTCCGCCAGCATCGCTTTCCATCCTGCCGCATCGTGCAGAGCGACACCCACGGCGTGCTGCACGAAAGCGGAAACGTTTGCCGCTTGCCGTGCCGCCACCAGAGCGCGAATTTCCTTAACCTGATCCTCGTCAAGGGTGACGGTGATCTTCTGGGTCGCCATACCAATTACCATACCACTGAACCGGCTCGTTTCAGCGCCCGGCGTCGCGGCCAGAGGCGCGGACCGAGGGTCCGCCGCAGCGCACGGCGCTGCCCCACGTCACTCAACGGCCGCAAGTCAACATCACGTTCAGTTTGCGCTGGATCGTGGCTGCCGACTCCGGCACGTACAGCACGTCGCACTCGGAACCGACTATGTGCGGATGCGCCGCCTGGCGCATGTTCGCGATCAGTTCCAGCGTCAGTTCCCGCACGCGCTCCACGAGAACGACAGTATCCGAGTAGAAGTTTTTCGTCGGCAAATTGCCGAACAGCACGACATCCTTCGGCACCAGCGCCGCGTCCTCCCACAACCGCCGCGAACTGCCCAGACTCAAGATCGCCGGGTGTACCCTCTCCCCGAACTGCCGGACCATTAAGGGATTCAACTGGCCGCAGTCATGGAAGATCAGATCGACGCCGGCGGAATCCAGCACCGCCTTCAGCCGCAAGGCCGGCTGCATCACGAAACGCTCGAAGATATCGGAGCCTTTCTCGATTTGTTTCGGCGACAGATACACCACGTTCGCCGCCGGCTCGCAGACGATGATGGCGCGTGCGCCGGCGCGGGCTTGCGCGCGCAGGGAGCGGTGAACCGTCAGCTCCGCGAGTGCCAGGCAGCGCTCCGCCATCAGCACCCCCGGATCCTCGGCGCCGGTCACGCCCATGCCCGCCATGGCGATCGGAACGATGGGGTCGGCCATCAGCTTCGTCATCAATGAGAATGGGCCGATGGCCATCCCGACCGGAACCAGGTTCGTCTTGCCGGCAATGTATCGAATGGAGTCGAAGTGCGCCTGACATCGGGCCGGGAAGGCGTCGTCGATCGAGGCGGCCACGCGGGCCAGGTCGGTTTCTGAGGGAGCGGCGCCAAAGTGGAAGGCGTCCACCTGCGCTTCCGGCACGCCGAAATTATCGAGCAGGTCCGCCTTCTCCAGGCGCAGATCCATCAAGGGCACGGCCAGTGGCGTCCCGTACCGACGGGCCGCTTCCTCGGTGACCTGGCCCAGGCGACGGCCATCGAGCACGATTTCGGCGACATCGGCGTGCTCGTGAAGAAGCAGATCGGTGCCGATCGGCATCCGCAACCCGGAATGCGCCAGGTCGAGATAATACGGTGGCACAGGCTTCAGCCTGTGGGGGCCACGGCCCGCGCTACTTAGCATCGCGAGGATGTCCCTTCAGGGAAGAGTACTCGTGCAGCGCGGGCAGTTTTTCCGCGGGCACCAGTTCGTCCCACTGTTTGATCGGTTCGGGCACCGCAACCGCCGAGCCGGCGCCGAATCGAAGGGTCACGATCTGCTGCGGCCGGACCGCGAAGCGGTAGCGCGGACCGCCGGCCAGGGGCTTGCGCCGGCCTCCCGTGAGGTCGGTGAGCCAGGCGCCCTTGTGAGGCAGATCGAGCAGGACCTCGGCGTTGCCGGCGCTCCCGGCGATCTCGGCTAGGCGCAGTTCAATCTCGTCTCCGACGCGACGCAGAGCTTCGACGATGACATTCGGCGAAGCAGCCAGAAACGGCTTCGGCGTGGCGATGGCCCGCCCGGGCAGAGCCACAGGCGGGCAATTGTATTCCCATGCCATGTTAGGAACGCGCGCATCTTTCCAATCGCCCTCGTGGGCCATTAGCGCGTAGGTGAATTGGTGCTTTCCGGCCCCGCTGAGCCAGGAGTTCGGATGCCCGTAATACTTGTCCGTCGCATTGTAAAGGTAGACGATGGGCGTCCGGCCGTCGATCTCGCGGCCGGTAACCCCACGATCGAAAAGTGCCACGCCGCCGCCGCTGGCCAGCGCATAATGCGCCCACCGCACAGCCGGAACAATCCCTTTGGTCCAGCCATGCAGTTCCGCGTTCGGCTGGGACCACGCTCCGTGCGAGAAGCCGTATGGAATGCCTCGCCGGATCTCCTTAACATCCTCCGCCAGCGGAAACTCGGCCACCAGCACCGTCAGGTTCGGAAGATCCTCCACCTCGGTCTCGAAGTCGATGCGCGGATGGTGGGCGTAGAAACGGATCAGCCGGCGGCTGGTCTTGCCGCCGAAGAATTCGCCCTCAGCGATCACCGTGGTGGCGACCGGACCGGCGAAGGCGCTCACCCGAGCCTCATAATCGAGCGACGAAGCCAGGCGGTCGCGGCCCGGTCGCGCGAGCATGAAATCGCCGGGATCGCCCTGCTGCGATTTCGGTTTTTCCGCGACCAGGACGTTGGCTGCGCCACCCAGAACTTCGCGTCCGCCAGGCTTGAGTTTCAGGCTGACGAGCGCTCCCGATTTGGGCGAAACGCGGGCCTGGTAGTAATCTGTCTCGATCCCCTCGGGCAGCGCAATGCTCCGCTCGGCCGGGGGCTTCGTCGATTTCCACGCGCCGACAGATGCCGGCGGCAGCTCCATCTGGCACAAGACGGACCCGTCAGCCAGAGTTTGCGCCGCTGCCGGTTCCGGCGCCGCCTCGGCCGGCAGCACGAATGGGTCGGAGCGCTTCCAACTCGCCGGGTTGAACAGCCCGATCGCATCGCCCGCGCCAATGACAGCGGAGCCCGCATCCAGCAGCGTCTTCCCGGATTCCTTCTGGACCCAGGTCAGACGGTCGCGGACGTCCCAGGATCGCGGGTCCTCGAACACCATCCCACCGGCGGAGCCCCACAGCGTGTTGCGGTCCATGCTGAGGAACATCAGGGTCCACGCCTGGTAGAGCTTGTCCGCCGGATACGCGAACTGCCCGTTCAGACTGGCGGCGGTGCTGAGCATTTCGGCGGCCTGCAGCGCGTGCTCGTTGCGGCGGAACCAGCTCTTCACCTTGGGGCACTCGATCCAGAAGGCGTCGAAGTCGTACGCCGTGCCGCCGCGCATCGTGGGCAGCGCAAGCCGGCCGGATCTCACCGATGGCAACACCGCATCGACGTACTTGGAAAGCGTGCTGAAGCGGATCTCGGTAGCCGGGTCGCGTTCTTTCCATCGCGCCAGGAATTCGCTGGGATACTGCTTGTAGCTCGGGGCCAGCGCGTAGTCTTCGCTGCCGCCCAGGACCAGGATGGGAGCGCCTTCCGGGGCCATCTTCTCTTTGCCGTCGAGGAACTTCGCGACCTCATCGAATTGCTTGGGCGTGAGCGGTTCGGTGGTCGCGAATACGGGGCTGAGCTCGGAGTAATGCCCGGGAGAGATTGCCAGCGTGCGCGTCCCGTCGGGCGATTCGGCCCAGTGCAGCGACTTTCCGGTTGGGTTCTTGCGGGTGTACACCATGGCGTCAAGCCCGAGACCGTGCGCGATTTGTGCCATCTGATCGTGCGTTCCGCAGACATCGATCGTCCAGGCGAAGCGCGGCCGTGCGCCGAATACCGTCTGCTGCCAGCGGAGGCCTTCCACGCCGAGCCGGACCAGAGCCTCGCCGCCGGACAGGTTGATCGTAGACTCCAGGAAGAACGCGTTGACCAGCTCGAGCCGTCCTTCCTGAATGCGCTGCCGGATCTCCGCAATCCGTTCCGGACGGAAGTTCATAATGGCGATCAGGTTGTTGACTTCCGACAGAACGAAAGCGTAGTTTGGGTCGTCGCGCACGCGGTCCAGATGATCCAGATAGCTGTTGGCGCAGAACACACGCTCTTTCGAGAAGGTGGTCAGCCATCCACAACTTGCCGGGTGGAAATTCGGGACCACGTACACCGTTCGCTTTGCGCCGCCCGCCTTTGGCTGGCCCCTGAGCGCCGCCGCGCCAGCCGCCGCCGCAAGGAAACTGCGCCGGTTCACTCTCATGGTTCTCCTTTCGTTTATCAGCTCATGGCGAGATCGTACTCGCCCAACCGCAGCGGATACGTCCCGTGCTCCCGGATCAACTTCACAACATAGTCGTACTTCTCGCCGGAGATGTCGTTGGGAACGGAGTGATCGGATTGGAAGATGAACCCTCCGCCCTTAGCGGCATTCAGCTTGGTCAGCGCCGCTCGTTTGATCTCATCCATCGTCCCGGTGGCCCACAGTTGGACGTCCATGTTGCCGCAGAACCCGATCCGATGGCCGAACCGCCGGCGCAGGTCGATCACATCCATGCCCGCTTTGGCCTCCAACGGGTTGTACGCGTCGACCCCGATTTCCACGAAATCGGCAAAGATCTTGTTGACGTTTCCACAGCCGTGGTAGATCACCGGCAGGTCATGGCTGTGACATTCGTCGATCAGCGCCGCGACCCCGGGCTTGAAATGCTTCCGCCAAAAAACAGGGGAGAAGAGCAGACCCTTCTTGTAGGCCACGTCGCCCCAGATCACCATGCCGTCCAGTTTTCCGCTGGCGGCCTGAATCTGGGCCTTTAGAGTCGCCAGGGAGAACTCAAAAATACGTGCGATGAAGCGCCCCATGGCGTCGGGATAGAGCGCCATCCACTGCAGGCTGTTCTCGGGCCCGATGAGGCGTGTCAGCACTTCGTTGGCCTCCAGCACTCCGCCGAAGACGGGGAAATCGGCGTAGGCTTCTTCGATCCGGGCGACGAACGGCGCGGTATTGCGGCTGAAGCTGTCGCCGACGCCGTTGATCTGATCGTCCCCGGCGCGGAAGTACCGGCGTTCGTCCCAGGGGTCGTCGAACTGGAACGCCTCCATCTTCTCGACCGTGTTGGTATCGAACTCGAGGAATGCGGGCATGGGCAGATCCAGCCGCTTGCGGATGACCGCCTCGAAACCGGTGCGCACCAGCACTTCCTGTTCGTTCTCGCGCAGAATTTCGAATGGCTTGATGTGCGGATCGACGTTCGGGTTCACGACCACCCAATCGAGGTCGTAGTAGCGGTAAATGTCGGTGTCCGCCGGCAGGCCGAGTTCGTCGCGCCAGCGCCGCAGGAAGCTGCCCCAGAAGAAATCGCTGACAGGCACCCGGTCCGCCTCCTCGTGCCGCAGCGTCTTCCGCATCCGATCGAGCTTGCTCAGGCAGTTGGTGGACCGGCTCATGGAGACCTCCAAACCCTAAACTCCGATTAAATCTCATTTCCGCACGCCGTGCAGGCGACAGCGGAGGAAATGAGATAAAGGGATCTACAATCGAGGCATGTCCACCTTCGACCGCAGGCAGTTCCTTACCCGCACCGCAGCCGGAACCGCGGCCGCACTCGCGCGCCCTGTCCAGGCCGCCGGGACGGCTCGCGACCAGAATTCGGCCATCGACTTTCGATACGCGCCGCTCTCCGGCCAGACCGCTTTCTGTTTCCCGGACGACCACGCGAAAAGCCTGATTGGCGAGCGCGGCGAATTGCGCTACGCGAATCTGACCGTGGAGTTTTCGCTGCTCGGGACGGAGCCCGATGTGGTCGCCGGGCAGCGCCTCGAAGCGCCGGAGATCCCCATAATCCACACGCGAATCGAGCGGCCGGAAGCCTGGCTCGAGCTCACCACATTCGCGACCAACCGCGCCGGCGAGGGCCGCGTGGACAACGTCATTATCGAGGTGCGCCCACGCACGGCCACACGCGTGTACGCAGTCCCGGTGATCGCGGTGAAAGCGAAGCGGGAAGTCAGCGTGAAGGCCGAAGGCGCGGGCAGCGCCGTCTTCCTTGAAGGAAGCGCCACACCGCTTCTGGTTTCCGACGCGCCTCTCGGCGGACGGAGCGGACTCACGCTACCTGAAGGCGCGGCGGAGGCGTCCCGGCCGCTACGCCGCTTTGTGCGCCTGCCACAGGAGGGGCAGCCCGCCGAGCGCCTTCGCGACGGGCTGGCTGCGCCGGAGGCTCTGCTCGACGAGGCCCGCACGTACTGGCGGAGTTGGCGCGCTTTCGGCGGCGCGGTGGCCTGGCAGTTGCCGGGCCGCTACGGCGAATTTCTGCGCGCCTGCGCCCGCAACATTCTGCAAGCTCGCGAAATGAAAGACGGCCGCCTCACGTTCCAGGTCGGTCCCACGGTCTACCGCGGCCTGTGGGTCGTCGACGGCCATTTCATTCTGGAAGCGGCGCGCTATCTGGGCTACGACGCCGAAGCGCAGCAGGGTCTGGAGACCACCTGGGCACGCCAGCGGGCAGACGGCGGCATCTTCGCGGGCGGCGGCGCGGAGCATTGGAAAGACACCGGCATCGCGATGTTCACGCTGGTTCGCCAGTGCGAACTCGCGCAGGACTTCTCGTATTTCGTGAAAATGCGGCCCGAGATCCTGCGCGCCGCGGGGTTCTTGCGCGACATGCGCGACAAGGGCAAAAACGAAGACAGCGCCAATGGGCGCTACGGCCTGCTGCCGCGCGGATTCGGCGACGGCGGCCTGGGCGGCTTGCGGTCCGAGTTCACCAACACGCTCTGGGCCCTGGCCGGATTGAAGGCCGTCGCCGAAACTGCCGCGAGGCTGAAGGCGCCCGGCTACGAGCCGGTCTCGCAGCTCTATGCCGAACTCGGCTCCGCGCTGCGGGCGGCAATGCCGCGCGAGATGCGGCGGCATGCGGCGGGGTTCGACTACCTGCCCATGCTGATGAAGGAGGACAAGGCTTGGGAGGCCCCCAACGAGCGCGAGCGGCCGCAGCCGCAGATCGCCCAATGGGCGCTGTCGCACGCCATTTATCCAGGACTGTTGTTCGATCCGGCCGATCCCGTGGTGCGCGGTCACGTGGCCCTGATGCAGGCCTCGACGAAGGAAGACATCCCCGCCGAGACCGGCTGGCTGCCGCACGAGGGCGTCTGGAATTACAACGCGGCGTTCGTCGCGCACGTATACCTCTGGGCCGGGCTGCCGGATTGGGCGCGGCTCACATTTCACGGCTTTCTGAACCACGCCACGCCGCTGTACTGCTGGCGCGAGGAACAGCCGCTGCGCGGATCGCTCTCGGCTGGCTACATCGGCGACATGCCGCACAACTGGGCCAGCGCCGAGTGCGTCCTGTACTTGCGCCACATGCTCGCTCTCGAAGACGGCGACGCGCTCCGCCTGATTCCCGGCATCGGCGATTTCGAACTGGCAAGCGGCGATCCCTACCGCGTCGACCAGACGCCTACGCGCTTCGGCCGCCTCTCGGTTTCGCTCGAACCTGCCGGGGGGCGCCGCTGGCGCCTGACGGCGGAGCGCGGCGGCGGCCAGGAGCCAGCCTCGGTCGTGCTTCCCGCCGTGCTCGGCTCCGGCCTGCGCCTGGCGGAGGTCAAAGGCGCGGCGACGAAGCCCGACGGCGCTCGCGTGCTGGTCGATCCCACCGCCCGCTCCTGGACCGCGGTGTACGGCGCCTATTAAGGCTCACACCATACAGGTGGGGCCGACGGCCGAGCCAGGGGGCTCGGCGCGGGTCGGGGGACCCGCCCCACAATAGTCCTCACAATAGTCTGTTACACCAGTTCGAACACAATCTCGCGGTCGAAGGGCGAGTACCCTGTCAGATAGACGCTGGGCCCCGGCAGTTTCGGCTCCGCGCCGCGCACCAGCACATAGCGATGCGGGGCGCTACCGGGTCCAAACCGGATGATGTCGTTGCCCGCGCGATACAAGGCGCTTCCCGACGAGAGCAGCCACGCGTCCGCGACCTTGGGGTGGGGCGCGCAACCTTCCAGCGTCCCGCCCTCGCGCAGGTTGATCTCGACGGCCACCGGCACATCGGCGGTGCCTTCGACCTCGATGCGCAGACGGAAACCGTTGCGCGTCTCGGTGACGGTGGCCGTCTGCCGCAGCATGCACACATCGCTCCGTTTGCGTTCCCCCCGCGTGGCGTCGTATTCCGGCCCGCTGATTCGCCGGGGCGGATCGAACGGTTGGTAGTATTCGCCCCTCAGGGTCTGCTCGAACACGTATGCGTCCGCCCGCTTCGAAGCGGTCTCCGGGACAAACTGGCCCTTGCCGAAAAAGGCGGAGGCGAAGCGCACCGCGTTCACCACGGCCGCCCCGCGGCGTAACGTGAAGAAGCGGCTCGAACCGCCCAGGATCATGGTGGCGCTGGTGAGACCCCGGCGCACACGCGCAATCCCCAGGGCAGGGAAGTGCTTTTCGTAATCCTCCGGGATGGGCGCCGGCGGAGGCCCTGGTTGCGTGGTCTCGGGATACTCCATCATGGCCGAAAGCCCGGCCGCCTGCGCCTCAAACTCGCGCGCCAGTGCCGCGAACTTCCCGTTGCCGTCCTTCACCGCCAGGTATTTCAAAGGGAACCAGTAGGGCGCCATCGTGCCGCGCTGGTTGGCGTCCTGGCGGCGGGAGATTTCCGTGACCACTTCGTAGCCCGGGTGCAGCAGCCACAGCATGCCTTCCAGGTTGCGCCGCACGGGGTCCAGCAACTCGGGACGGTTGAGCTTGGCCGCCATCACCACCAGCGCCCGATCGCTGATGGCGTTGTACACCAGCGTGCTGCGCTCGGCAAACTGCCCGTCGGCGTCCAGATCCACGCCCTCGGCGAGCCACTGATCGATGCGGCGCACGTACGCCGCGTCTGGAAAAAGTTCGTGGATCTGGGCCAGCGCGTAACCGACCACCCAGCGGTGATTGGGCGTGTGCACGCCGCCGCGCAGCAGCGCTCCTCCCGCCTTGCGCAGGAACGGCTCGGTGAGCGCCGCAACCTGCGAGAGTCCGTGGCGCTGCGCCAGACACGCGGCCGTCCCCACGCTGTGCACCACGAAAGCAGTGTCGGGCGGTGAGTTGAAGTTGGTGGTCGGCAGGTCGATGGTGCCGTTCTCGTGCTGGCGCGCGGCCAGGTGGCGGGCCGCCAACGACAGCCGTTCCAGCAGCAGGGCACTGGCGTGGAACTGCGAGCCGGCATGCAGGTAGGCGGCGGTGAATGCATCCAGGATGGCGGCCGCCGAGTGGGGTGAGTGCAGGCCATCGTCTTCGGGGAACGATCCGCACCAGCGGCTGGCAGGGTCGATCACCTGCCGTGCGAGCAAATCCTTGACGTACGCATCGTGGCGATCGGTGACCGGCGCGGGAATCTCGGGCTGGCGAGGCGCGTCGGCAGCCGTCGCCGACGTGCCGGCCGCGGCCATCACGGCCAGGGCGCTGCGTCGTGAAAGGGACATGCTCAAGTTTATATCTTCATTCCCAGAAGTTTGCGCGCGCCCAGTTTGGCCATGCCCCAGCGCCCGAACCGGTCCTCAAACAGCTTCAGGTAAAGCGCCTTGATGTCGTCGGGCGGCTCCTTGGGGTGATCGACGGATTGCAGCCGCAAGGCTCCGCTGGGACAGGTGGTGAGACACAACGCGCAACCGATGCAGCGCGAACGGTCCACGACGGCCTTGCCCTCCGGGCTGGCGATGGCCTCCATCTGGCAGCGCGTCTCGCACACCCCGCACGACTCGCACGCTTCGGCGTCGGCCACGGCGTAGAAGTTGGAGCTGAAGAAATCCGCCGGCTGCGGCAACCGTTTGGCGGAGTGCAGCACGCCGCAGCAACAGCCGCAACAGCAGCACACGAACATTGGCGCTTTGGTATTCTCCGGCTGCAACACCAGGCCGTCGCGGTCCGCCTGGTCGAGCAGGTCGAGCATCTGCTCACGGGTAACCTCCTGCCCCGTGCCCGACTCCACGGCCCACCGCGCGGCGGGCCCTATCATGAGGCAATTGTCGCGCAGTTTGGTTTGGCTGCAGGGTTCGTCCAAAAGATCGTGGCCGTGGCGGCAGATGCAGCGCAAGACGCCGAACGGCCCGGGAGACGCCTCGATGTAATCGCGGATGCGGTCGTAGGTGGTGACGCTGCGCTCCGCCGCAATTTGTTTATTCACCGGCACGATGCGCAGTTGCGTTGTCTTGCCGGTATGAAACGCGCGCCCGAAGGCCTCGTCGGAATACTGGCGGCTGTCGCGCTCGAATTCGGGGGTGAGGGTTTTCAGTTGGCGCTCGTACATGCCGACGGCGAAGATCAGCTTGGCGAAGCGCATCTCGCCGGCCGCCGGAAACGAAAGGACGATGCCTTTGTCCGCCATGTGCTCCAGCTTGCGGCGCAGTTCTTCGGGCGGGATGCGCGATCCGAAGCGGCGGTGAACGGTGGCCAGAGGCTCGGGTATGGCGCTCAGTTCGAGAGCGATTTCGGCTTCCTCGGGCGTAAACAGGCGTTTGAGAATGCGGATCTCGACGCCCGACGGCGCGGGCGGAAATGCGACGGGCATGCGGTCGAGGTGCTGCTGCAATCGCCGATACAGAGTTTCAGGTGCGATGGCCGGCATCTGCTACCGATTCTACACCGCGCAGGCGCGGTAACAGTCGCGTTGATCTCGCAAAGCTTTCTGAGCCGCGACCGTCAGGGAGCGGTTTCTGCAGTCAGAATCGGAGCCGCTGCGCCTATTCGCAAACCAGATTAATCTGGCCGATTCCGCCGTTCACGCTCACGTGAATGGTGGCGTCCGTCGCTCCGGAGGGCTCGTTCACCCAGCGGTCGCCGCGCTTGTCGAGCCCGCGCGCCGAGATCTCGCCGATGCCGCCGTGCGCCTCGACATCCAGCCGCGCGCGCCGCGGCAACCGGATGGTGGCTTCGCCCACGCCGCCGTGCACGCGCACATCGATATCGCCGTGCGGGTGGCCGGTCAAGTCCACCTTCATCTCGCCCGCGCCAATCTCCACATCCAGGCTGTGCAATGCCGTATTGCCCAATTCGAGGCGGCCCTCGCCGGCGCCCATCTTGACATGGATATCCATGGGCACGTCTTCGTTCAGCCGTAGCTCCCATTGATTCTTGTCGTTGTTTCCAATGGTGTGGTGGCTGGGTTGCCGCACGGTGAGCGTGCCGCGCGCGCCGCTTACGTCGTAGTGCACCTCCGGTTTGCCGTCGTGCGCGCGATAGCGGAAGTCGGCATCCACAAGCTGAGCCGCGCCGCCGCGCATGATCAACTCACCCGCGCCCATGTCGATCTCCACCTGGACGGACTTGGCGCCCTTCAAATCGACGGTCCGGGAGTCTCGCTCGACAACCCCGGAGCCTTCGGTACTGACGTAGCATGCCGGGGACAGCAGCGCCAGCGTGGCCGTTCCCGCCGCGAGCGCGATGGTTTGGAACTTGGTTCGGTTCACAGATGTCCTCCAATCAGAAGCATACGCGAACAAGGGACCGCGTGTTCCTTATTTCAAGCTTATGGTAAGCTATCCGCCGTGACCTGGAACATCGTGAAGACTCTGATTTTCATGACCGTGGTGGGGGGTGCGGTGGTCGTTTACCTGCCTTACCTGCTGCGCGGACCCGGCGCCCACGCCATCTCCGCGCTCGGGTTACTGGGGGTCGTGCCCACGGCCGTTGGCGTTGCCGTGGTCCTGTGGTGTGAGTGGGATTTTGCCACGTTCGGCCGGGGTACACCCTTTCCCTTAGACGCGCCCAAGCAGTTGGTGGCCCGAGGCCTGTACCGGTTCGTCCGCAATCCGATGTACGTGGGCGTGCTGCTCGCGATCTTGGGCCAGGCGCTATGGTTCGAATCGGCCGCGACCCTATGGTATGCGATGGTGGCCGCCCTGTTCTTTCACTTGTTCGTGGTTTTCTACGAGGAGCCCACGCTGCGCCGCAAATTCGGCGAATCCTACGCGCAGTACGCGAAAGCCGTTCCGCGCTGGATGCCTAAACCCGCCGCAAGACCCGCGCCGGCAAAGTGACGATCGCCCACACCAATTCGAGCACCCCGCCCACCGCGATGCCCACGATCCGGAAAGGCACCAGCAGCAGCCAGACCAACGGATACAAAATCAGCGCAACCAGGGCCAACGGCCAACAGAAGAACAACACCACGCACCACACCAGAAAGGTCAGCACAGCACTTCCCCGCGGAGTGCGGCTTCCGCGTCCTCGACATCCTGGAACAGCGGGACGATCTCGCCGATCCGCGTTATCTCCAGAATTTCGCGAACCCGCTCATTAGCGTCCGCCAGGAACAGTTGTCCCCCGCGGCTGGCGAGCGATTTGTGAAGTTCCACGATAAAAGCCAGACCCGTCGAGTCGATATACGGAACAGCGCTCAAGTCGACGACTGCCTTGGCGATGCCGATTTCCTGCAAGGATTCCCGCGCAGACACAAGGGCGGCGTCGGACCCGGTTACGAACCGGCCCTGCAGGCGCAGGATACAAACGCCGTCACGAATTTGAGATTCCAAACGCATACACACTCCACCAACTCATGCCCCTTCTGCTAGTGCATTGAGCCGATCAAAACGTTACACTGATTAGACGATGGAGTGGCCTAAAAGGTTCACTGGATACTGGCAAAATCCGCCCAGTACCCGTCGAGTACCGGCCAGTGCCGCTCGCCCCGCGATGTGACAGTGGTGTGACAAAATAGTATCCAAATGTCTGAAACGGCAGACGTCGTCATTATCGGCGGCGGTATCGTGGGATCTAGCGTCGCCTGGCATCTCACCGCAGCGGGGTGCCGCAACGTGCTGGTGATCGAGCGCGAAAGCCAGCAGGGCCTGGGATCCACCGGCAAGAGCATGGGCGGCGTGCGCGCGCAATTCGCGACCGCGGTTAACATCCGCATGTCGCTGTACTCCATCCCCATTTTCGCCGCTTTTGAGGAGATCACGGGACACCCCTCCGAGTACAAGTCCCACGGATACATGTTCGTGGCCACCACGCCGCAACATCTCGAATACCTGCGCCGCAACTTCTCGCGGCAGGTCTCCCTGGGCTTGCAGCGTGTCGAGATGCTCAGCCGCGACGAGGTCATCCGGCGCGTGCCGCAACTGCGTTCCGACGATATCCTGGGCGGCAGCTTCTGCGCCACCGACGGCTTCGTGGACCCTTACAGCGTCATGAAGGGCTTCATGGCGGCGGCGGCGGAACATGGCGCACGGTTATGGCGCGGCGTCGGCGTCACCGGCATCGACGTGGATGGGCGCGGCATCGCGGGCGTGCGCACCACCAACGGCAACGTGGCGGCGCGCACCGTGGTGAACGCCGCCGGACCGTGGGCCGCTCAGGTCGCACGCATGGCGGGCGTGGATCTTCCGATTGTGCCGTTGCGCCGCATGCTGGTGCCCACCGAGCCTTTCCCCGGCTTGCCCGATCGCCTGCCAATGGTGATCGATATGTCCACCGGCTTCCATTTCCGGCCCGAAGGACTGGGCCTGCTGATGGCCTGGAACGATCCGGAAGAGACGCCCGGTTTTAAGACGGCCTTCGACCCCGCGTTCATCGAGAAGATTCTGACCCACGCCGTCAACCGCGTGCCTTGTTTCGAAGACCTGCAGGTGAATCCGCACCGCGCCTGGGCAGGCCTGTACGCCGTCACGCCGGATCATCACGCCATCATCGGTCCCGCCCCCGGATTGCCAGGACTCTTCTTCGCCAACGGCTTCAGCGGGCACGGCGTGATGCATTCGCCGGCGACGGGCCGCATCACCGCCGATCTGATTCTGCACAACGCCAGCAGTTTGCTCGACGCCCGCGATGTAAATCTGGAACGTTTCGCCGAGGGCCGCTTGCTGGAAGAAACCGCCGTCTTGTGACTGCCTGCGCCTTGATGCGCGGAGCACGATGACACGCCGACGGTTCCGCGTCCGCGCTGAAAACAAACGCCGAAAGCCACCTTGCCGTTCAAGTCGCGTTTGCCGCCATGGTACGCTCACATCGGATAGGGTATCGCCTCCGTAAGAACCATCCCACATTCTGTGTTATGTTTTGGGTTTAAACGACACTTTGTGGGGGCTGGACAACGGACCAGAGATAACGCACAATTTGGCGATCTGGTTATATAGTTTAGGGGAGAAGACGCCGATGTTTTCGGTATGGACCATGCATCGTACTGCCCTTCCGATGCGTCTCCAACAATAGGTGATTGCAATATAGCGCCAGTAGGTGCGGTTTACGATTTCGGAGAACTCCTGAAGGATGTTCCCGCTGGAGCTTGGGTTGCGATCTCTCAAGACGAACAGCGCGTTGTCGCCTATGCTGCTGAAATGAGAGATGCGCTCTCAAGAGCTAAGGAACTCGGGGAAGAGTTCCCGATCGTCTTCAGAGTGCCCCAAGGCTCTACGGCATTTGTCCTGTAGAAGAACGTGGCGCTGCATCAATTCCCCTACGTTACGTTCGATCCTCCGAATGCTGCAAACCGGGTGTACCCGGCCCATCCTCGGACTCCAGGAAGGCGAGAGCCGCTACAGCCCCCCGGAAGTGGTCAGCTCGGAAGCCACGCCCGTATCGGGAGACCCAGACATGCAACGGATTTGCACGTCCCACATCGAGCGCCAGAACGGGAGCTTGCGCCAGTGGTGCAAGCGGCTCACGCGTCTAACCTGTGCGTTTTCAAAGAAGTGGGAGAACTTGAGAGCGGCGGTGGCGCTGCACTTCGCCTATTACAACTTCTGCCGCATTCACGGTTCGATCAAGGCAACACCGGCGATGGCGGCGGGCCTTGCGGCCTCCCGGTGGACGCTGGCGGACCTGCTGGCGTAGCACGCAGGCCGATGCCGTAGATCACATTGGAAACTTAAGGTTGCCAATAGGTTGACAATCTTTGGTAGATATGTTTACAATGTTCACATGGAATCATTGAGCATTGAAGCGCCAAGTTTAGAGGACTCCGCTGTCCATCGTAGGGTGCGCGCACGTGGCGAGGAGGTGCGCAACTTTATTCTCGCAAGCATTGAAAAGAACCCTAGAGATATTGCATCTTTGGTCGCCGCGCAATTTCATATCACAAGGCAAGCCGCAAATAAGCATCTCAAGAATCTGGTGGCGGAACGCGCACTGCTGCCAGAGGGCAACACCCGACATCGGAAATACAGACTGGCGGCGTTGTTTGAATGGCGAAAACTGTTTACCATCAATCCTGATCTTGAAGAAGACCAAGCTTGGTCGCGTGACATCTCATTGTCGCTCGGAAACCTTCCACGAAACGTAATGGACATCTGGCACTTTTGCATTACTGAAATGTTCAACAACGCCGTTGATCACTCTGGTGGAGGGACCATCTACGTAAAAGTGGCAAAGACGGCGGCCAACACCCAGATTTTATTGATGGATGATGGGGTCGGAATCTTTCGTAAGATCCAAGCCGCTCTAAACCTCATTGACGAGCGGCACGCAATTATCGAACTGGCAAAGGGGAAACTGACGACTGATCCTAAAGGGCATACCGGGCAGGGGATATTTTTCACATCTCGGCTCCTCGATTCGTTTGACATTCTTTCCGGCGGCGTATTCTTTACCCATGCGTTCGGGAGCAATGAGGACTGGATACTTGAGAGGCCCGAGTCCACCGATGGCACCGCCGTATTCATGAAATTAAACAACCACTCAGCTAGAACGGATAAGCAGATATTCGACCAGTATTCAAGCGGCGACGACTATGGCTTTACGAAAACCGTAGTACCAGTCAGGCTTGCACAATATGGCGATGACAAGCTGATTTCGAGGTCTCAAGCAAAACGGCTACTGTCTAGGGTAGACCGTTTTCGATCTGTACTTTTTGACTTCAGAGCAGTTGAAACCATAGGGCGAGCGTTTGCTGATGAGATCTTCAGAGTATTTGCCCAAGCCCACCCGGACATAGAGATTATGCCAATCAACGCGACGACCCAAGTGCAACAGATGATAAACTCGGCGCGAACCGAATGGGCAATGGAAGTCAACGGAATCTAGGACCTTACCAAGCCCATAACCTTCCCCTGGTACCGCCACTAGTCGG
>PMVV01000114.1 GCA_003166475.1 Bryobacterales bacterium
CCGAAGATCTCCGCCAGTTCTTTAGCGTTGCAGGTGGGCAGGAATGTGCGCAGCACGCGCGGATCGTAGTAGCGGAACAGCAAGGGCTTGCCGCTCTCGTCGTGGACCGTAATGAAGCGGCGAAAGTGCTGGCGCATGGTCCGCAGGTCGGCCTCGACGATGGCGAAAATTCCCCAGTGCTTTCCCCAGCCTTCGGAAAGCACCCACTTGGCGAAATCCGACTCCGGCTCCATCTGCGCCAGGTAAGGCGCCACCGGCGCCACTTCCGGCTTGATTTCACCGCGATAGAGACACTCGGCCGGTGGATGCCACTGGGCCAGCTTTTCGAGCAAACCGGGCACCGACGCGCCGTCGAGCACCACGAATGTGGCAGCGCCTTCCCGGAAAATCTCTGCCTGGATCTTCTCTAACTTATCTTTCATCTTTCGCCTGGCGGGCCGCACGGGCCCGCTTCATTCGTCCGGTCAAGTCTCGCAAAACGCCGCGCCCGACTGGGCAGCCTGCTGGAGGCCCGCGGCCATGCCCGCGGCGGTCGAATCTTTCGGCGCCACCGGAAGGGCCACATCGTCTTCCGGCCCTGGCGCGGCACCCGCCGGGGGAGTCGCGGGCGCAGCCGCCGCTGGTGCCGAAGCCGCCGCAGGGCTGATGTCCTGGAGACTCATGGATGCCGGCGTCTGGGCTTGTGACGACGGTGGGGAAGTCACCGCACCCGGGTCCGCGTCCACGGCGTCGGTGGGATCTGTGGGCGCCGTTGGATTAGCGGCCCCGGCCGATCCGGCCGACCCACCGCTGTTGATATAGACCATCGGCCCGCTGATAAACACGCCCGCCGACATCAGGTTGATGAAACTGCCACCGACCTTCAGCGTCAAGCTGACCCCGGACTCGATCACCAGGTTGGTCCCCGCCTTCAGGTGAAGCTCCGTGCCCGCCTCCACGGCGAAGTTGGTTCCGGCTTTCTCCTGGTGGTCCTGGCCGGAGTTCAGCGAGTAGGTGCCATCGATCTTGATGTTCTGGTCGCCCTTCACGTGAACGTGACTATCGCCTCCCACCTGCTCGAACTGGTCCTTGGTGACGTTCAGATTGGTGTTGTTGAGAATAGTCTCGTAGCGGTCGTTCTTGGTGCGCAGGTGCAGATCCTTTTCCGCATGGAGGAAGATCTGCTCACTGCCCTTGCTGTCCTCGAAGCGCAGCTCGTTGAAGCCGCCGCCCTTGCTGCTCATCGATTTCCAGGTGCTCTTGGTCTGGTAAGCGGGCAGGGTATAGGGGGGCATCTGGTCCGCATTGTAGACCGAGCCGGTGATGAGGGGCCTGTCCGGATCGCCTTCCAGGAAACTGACCACCACTTCCTGGCCGATGCGTGGAATGCAAATGAAGCCCCACTGCTTGCCGGCCCAACCCTGGGCGACGCGGATCCAGCAGGAGCTGTTTTGGTCGTCGGTGCCTTGACGGTCCCAGAAGAATTGCACCACAACCCGCCCGTATTGATCCGTCCAGATCTCTTCGCCCGCCTGGCCCACCACCACGGCGGTCTGGGTTCCCTCGATGCGCGGCTTGCGGGCGCGGCGCGCCGGATGGTACGGCACGGAATTGGGAATCGCCTCGAAGCGGTTGCGGTATTCGAACGGGTCCATCTGGCCAGCCCTGTAGCTGGTATTGCGAGCGCTATGCTCCACCATCAGCAGCGTGTAATCGATGTTGGCGGCCACGCGGTAATGGCCCGTCAGCGTGAACTTATAGCCGCTCTGAAAGCCCATGCAGTTGCTTGCGCCCCGCACCGTGGAGATGCCGACTTCCATCTCCTCCAGCCGGACGCGGGCGTAGTGGTCGCCATCGTCCTTGGTCTGGTACTTTCCGGGATAATCGTAGGCTTCGCCTTGCTGTTTGCCCGCTAGGGTGGCGAAAAGGTCGAAATTGGGCTTGGTGAAATCATAGTCGGCGAGCGATGCCTTGCCGGTTTGGACGCGGTACTCGGCTTCCAGGGCGAAGACTACATCGTTGTTGAGGCGCCCGCCCGTGCTGGGCGAATAGGCGACCGATGCCCGGTCGGGCTGGTTGGGGCACACGGCGAAAGCGCTCACATCATCCGCCAGCACCATGGTGTGTTTGTCCGCGGTGTGCTCGAAGAAATAGAAGATGCCTTCCTCTTCGAGCAGACGGGAGACGAAATTGAAGTCGGTCTCGCGGTATTGCACGCAGTACTCGCGCGGGTTGTAGGCGCCTTTCAGGCTCGGTCTGAAATCGAAAAAGCCGCGGTCCTTAAAGACCTTTTCCACGATGTCCGGCACGGACATATTCTGGAAGATGCGGCAATCGGAAAACAGGGTCAGAAACCAGAACCAGGGGACCACTTCGGCCTCGTAGGCGGCCATTCCATCCGAACCCTCTTCGAGCAGCTTCATGCGGCAGATGTTGCCGTGGATGTGGCGCTCGGCGCTGCCCGGCAGACTCAGCGTCAACACGGCCGGCTTGGTCAGCAGGCTCTGCATGTCCACGTTGGGATTGGAGGAGAGCAGCCGCAATACGAAGCGGAACGGATCGGAGACGCGCTCCACGCCCACGAAGCTGTCGAGCAGCAAGGCGTCGTCGCCGAGGAGGCTGCCAAACTTTACGCGAAATGGCCGGTTAATCTGAGTTGGTGCCGACAAGCTGTCTCCGTTGCGGCGGCGGCCGGCTGTCCGGCCGCGCCAGCGTCACCCCGCTCCTACGAGTATACAAAGGAGCCGTCTTCGCCGATGCCGACGTGGATCGCCTCGGGCCTCAAGCCTTCCGCGATGCGGCCCAACAACTGCCTGGAGATATCCGGTAGCAGCGTGTTGGTCAGAATATTATCCACGTTGCGCGCGCCGCTTTCCACTTCCGTGCAGCGGTGCGCTACTTCTTCGATCATGGCCGGATCGTAACTCAGATCGATGTGATGGGTTTCTTTCAGGCGGCGTTGGATCTTGGCTAGCTTCAGCACCACGATCTTCTTGAGGTTCTCATCCCGGATGGGGAAGAAGGGAATGACCACCAGGCGGCCCAGGAAGGCGGGCTTGAAGATCTTGTTCAGCTCAGGCTTGAGGGCGTTCACCAGCCCCGCGGATCCGGGCATCGTTTCGGGATCGGCGCACAGCTTCATGAGCGTATCGGTGCCCGCGTTGGAAGTGAGGATGATGATGGTGTTCTTGAAGTCGATCTGGCGGCCTTCGCCGTCCTCCATCATGCCTTTGTCGAAGACCTGGAAGAACAGCTCCAGCACGTCGGGATGGGCCTTCTCCACTTCGTCCAGAAGCACCACGGCATAGGGCCGGCGCCGCACGGCTTCGGTCAGCACGCCGCCTTCTCCATAGCCTACATAGCCGGGGGGCGATCCCTTCAAGGTGGAGACGGTATGTGCTTCCTGGAACTCGGACATATTAATGGTAATGAGATTGTGCTCGCCGCCGAACAGCAGGTCGGAGAGCGCCAGCGCGGTTTCGGTCTTGCCGACGCCGCTGGGCCCCACCAGGAGAAATGTGCCCACAGGCTTGATGGGATCGTCCAGTCCGGCGCGGGCGGTGCGGATGCGGTGACTGATGGCCTCCAGCGCGTGCGATTGGCCGATGACCCGCGCGCCGAGGTAGGATTCCAGTTTCAGGACGGTGGCGATTTCGTCCTTCAACATCTTGCCGACCGGGATGCCGGTCCAGCCGGAGATGACTTCGCCGACCAGTTGCGCATCCACGCAGACGCGCATCAGCGGTGTCTCGCCCTGGATGGATGCGAGTTCGGTATTGAGTTGGTCCAACTCGGTGCGCAGGGCAGCGCCATCGAAGGCCGGCGCCGGCGCGGCGACGGCCGGAGCGGCGGCGGCTGGAGCGGCGGCAGCGGCTGAGGCAATGGCTGCTGGGGGCGCAGCCATGGCGGCTTCAAGCTGCCCGCGAATTTCGCGAATGCGCGTTACCAGGCCGCGCTCCTTCTCCCAACGGGCGCGCAACTCCACCAGCGAAGCCTCGGTGGCGGCCTTTTGTTTCTCGATGCCGGCGAGGCGCTCGGCATGATCCACACCCACGGCTGCCTCCCGTTGCAGGATGCGATCCTGCACCGACAGATCGTCCAGCGTGCGCATAGCGTCTTCGATGGGACCCGGCGTGGCATTCTGGCCCAGCGACAGGCGCGCGCAGGTGGTGTCGAGGACGCTGACCGCTTTGTCGGGCAACTGGCGATCGGGCAGGTAACGGTGGGAGAGTTTCACCGCCGCGGCCAGCCCTTCGTCCAGGATGCGCACGTTGTGGTGCTTCTCCAGAGCCGGCACCACGCCGCGCATCATCAACTGGCATGCCGTCTCGGTCGGCTCCTCCACTTTCACCAACTGGAAGCGGCGCGCCAGGGCCGGGTCCTTCTCAAAGTACTTCTTGTATTCCGACCATGTCGTAGCGGCGATGGTGCGCAGCTCGCCGCGCGCCAGAGCCGGCTTGAGCAGGTTGGCGGCGTCGTTCTGCCCCGCCTGGCCGCCCGCGCCGATCATGGTGTGGGCCTCATCGATGAACAGAATAATGGGCGTGGGCGAGTTCTTCACTTCCGCAATCAGGCTCTTGAGGCGATTCTCGAATTCGCCCTTGACGCCGGCGCCAGCCTGCAGCAGCGCCAGGTCCAGCGTGCGCACCTCGACGTTCTTCAGCACGGGCGGAACATCGCCCTGCACGATGCGAATGGCGAACCCTTCGACGACCGCGGTTTTTCCTACGCCGGCTTCGCCGACCAGGATGGGGTTGTTTTGGCGGCGGCGAGTCAGAATATCCACCACTTGGCGGATCTCGAAATCGCGGGCCAGCACGGGATCGATCTTGCCGGCGCGGGCATTGCCCGTCAGATTGATGGTGAATTGATCCAGGTTGGGCGTTTTGCCCCCGGCGGGGCGGGGCGAGCCTCCGGCATCCGGCGCCGGGGCAGCGGCTTCTTCCTCGGAGTTGGCTACGATCTGCTGGAAGTCCTTTTTCAATGCGTCCGCATTGATCTTCTGGAACTCGCGGCTGACCTCGCGCATCATGCGCGACAGGTCCTCGTCGGAGGCCAGCGCCAGGATGGTAAAGCCCGAGCGCACCTGACCGGCGCCGTAATCGATGGAGCCCAGCGTCCACGCCTCGGCCAGCATATTGCGCAGCGTGGGGCTCAGCGCCGGATTGCGTGCGTTACCCGACTTCAGTTTGTCGAGACTGCGCGTCAGCTCGGCGGACAGGCGCGATTTGTCCACCTCGAAGTGCTTCAGAATCGCCGACAAATCGGTGCTCGACGAATCGAGCAGCTTCATGAGGTAATGTTCGACCTCAACGTCGTAGTGCGTGCGCGAGACGCACAGGCCGGCGGCGGCTTCCAGCGCGTTGCGGGTGGTGTCGTTCAACTTTCCGATTAAAGCCCTGAGATTGACTGCCATGTTATTCCTTTGTTGGGCAGATGGACTGCCCGGCGTTTAATTCAGCAACAAAACCGTATCGCCCGGGTCGCGCGCAAACGCGGGCCCGGACTTGATCCAACTAAACCAGCCCAGCAGCGGCGCCGTTTCGCCATCCCCGCGTAATTCGCAGGGCGGCACGTCCTCGCGCTTCAGGACCAACTCCACTTCGAACTCGATCTCTCCCCCGGTAAAGAAAGTGGCGATCGCGCGGAGCGGCTCCCACGCGTCTCCGGCGGGCAGGAACGACCGGTATTGGCGCGCCGAGAGTGGGCCAAGCCGGATGCGCCCGCGGGATTGCCGTTCCCAGATTTCGTCGCCGGCGATGGCTCCCATCCCGAGCTGATCGGAGTAGGGAACGCCGCCCTCCATGCGGCACTGGTTGGAAGGTTCCAGGGCCCGCCACGCGCCTACGAATTGCTCGATCTCGACCGGCACGTCGAAGTAATCCGCCAGTACTTGTTGCAGCGCGGCGGCCGAGCGCGGTTGCATGGAGAAGAGGCCGCAATAGTACATCAGCGATTCGTCGGCCACCGCCTGCCGGTTTTCCAAACCCGGCGTGCCCAGACCGACGAAGCTCATCAGATAACGCGAAAAGCGATCCTGTTCCTCGCGCTCGTATGCCACGAAGAAGCGGTATTTTTCCCACGCCTGATAGAACAGCGAGATCATCCTGTGATTGAAGAGGTCGAAGAAATCCTCAAGAGTATAGTCTTTGAGGCGGTCGCGATCCCGGATCAATTCCGTGTAGCTATAGGGCAGCACGCCCATGGGTCCGGTGAGGCCCATGAAGTTGACCTTCATGCGGGCGGGGCCCTCCGCGGACCAGTCCAGCGTTTGAATCTGGCTGGGCGGGAACGCCAGCAAATTGTTGGCGGAGAATCGCAGCACTTCGCGGCTGGGCGGCGCGAAGCGGCCCACCGGCTCGCGGTCCGGCATCATCCGGTGCATCAAGCGCACCGCCTGAAAGAAATGGAACCACCCCGGATGCTCACGCAACTCCTCGCCGAGAAAGGAGCGGCTTACATCAAGATCCTGCGGCCGGCTCGTGGTGGCCATTCGCGCAAGACCTCCTTTCTCTGCTGGACTCTGACGGACAACTGGCTAAAGCTGTTCAACGACGCGTAGAGTCCCAGGAAAGATTCGATCACACTGGCGAACAGGTAGACGCCGCCGCCCACAAACTGTTCTTCGTCCAACTCCAACTCCACCCGGGTGCCGCGCGCAAAGGCGATGCCTTCCTCGGAGACCACGCGCGAAAACTGCCGGCTGCTCTTCAGCCCGGCGATTCCCTCCACGGTCTTGCTGGAGTATGCGGTAGCCGCAAAGTCGTAGAGTTTCAGAACCTCCTGGAGCGCCTCCCGGCCTTCGGAGACAAGCGACAGGTAGTTGAGCGAGAGATGCGAGATCAAGCGCCACTGCATGGCTTTGCCCAGGGGAGGGCGGATCGGCGACGTGGGTTTCCGCAAGGCTACGATGCGCTTGATGGGCGCGCCAGTCTCCAGTTCGAAATCGCCAGCCTCATTTCCAAACGGCAGGCGGGAGGGCAGATCGCGATTGGTACACGTGGTGCGTACCGTCAGCGCGTCGGTGGCTGGGCGGGTGGGCTGGAAGGACAGGTCCACCAGCGCCAGATCCAGCTCCGTGCCATCGTCGTTGGCCCGCACGGAGGGGCGCCGGTTGGCGACCCAGAACGTCTGTTGCTTGTCGCGTTGCGTGGAGTGCCGGAACGAATAGAACGGCTGATACTCGACCACTTCCTGCTGCTGCGCTTTCAGGCTGGCCACGCGGTCCACCGAGAAGACTTCCATGGCCATGGGCCGCCGGGCATCCGGAACAATAGGGTATTCGTACTTCTGCTGGTCGAGCAGGATGGGTTCGGCCGTCTGCGGGAACAGGTTCACCACGGGAGCGCAGCCGAGGCGGAAGGTGGACGGCGTGATGCCGGTTTCCAGACGTTGGCGGCGTTCCTCGCCCTCGAAGCGCGAGAACAGGAAGACCAGTTCCATGCTGCGTTTGAATCCCGACCCGCAAGCCTGCCGCAGACCGGTTACGTCCACGAAGAAGAACTTGTCCACGAAGGTGAAATATTCCTGCAAGAGCCGGTAACCGATGAACGAGCGCCGCGGGTAGGGGAGCATGCTCTCGTCTTCTTCAAATCCAAGCGGACGCAGGGAGGCCGCCGGCAGCGTGACAGCCGGCAAGCGGGAACCGGGCGTGGTGTCGCGCGCGACGATCTGCAACAGATTGCAGCAGAGTATTTCGTAAACGGTGTGGACCAGCGCGCTCTCGCCGTCCAGGAAAAACCGGAGCCGATCCAGCTCCAGCTTGGCGAACTCCATGTCGGAGGCGTTGCAGGCCAGTTCGATGCGCAACGCTCCCGCCGCGTCCGCCGCCCGCAATGGCGGTTTCAAGCGGTCGGGCGTGGTCCAGGTGGCCGCCGTAACGGTAATGGGCCAGAGCGTGGTGTCGTAGCAGGTGCGGAACTTGCACGGAACCCCATCCACCGGGCGCGAGTAAAGCAAGGTTTCGCGCGGGATGGGACAGCCGGTGGAGAGCTTGCCTTTCTGCGGATCCAGGTGGAACTGGGCGATCGACATGGAAGGCAGAGGCCGGACGAAATGCGGATAGACGATACCCAGCAGCGCCTCGGTAATCTCCGGAAACTCGTCGTCGATCTTCAGGTGGACGCGCGCCGCCAGAAAGGCAAAGCCTTCCAGCAGCCGCTCCACGTGCGGATCGTCGCACTTGGTCGGCTCCAGGATCAGCCGCGAGGCGATCTTGGGATACTTCTCGGCGAACTGCGCGCCCAGTTGGCGCATGTACGTCAGCTCGCGCTCGTAGTACAGCAGCAGGTCATCCCGCATTCCGGACCTCGTACCCGCCGCTGGTCAGTTCCAGCACCGTGTCGAACGAGACGTGCTCGGGCGCAGGATCCATGACCAGCATGCCTTCGATGCGGAAGCGCAGCGTACGCGTGGCGCCGGCCACGGTCTCCAGGGGAACGATCCGCACGTTTGCCATCCGGGGCCCGAAGATCTTCACCGTGCCCTGCAGGAAGCGCACCAGCTTGGCTTGGTCCGCGGGGGAGTTTAGGCCGTAGTGGGTGAAATCCGGCAGACCGAAGACGTACAGCGACCGGTTGACTTCCTTCAACGATTCGTCGGGCGGCACGGCGACACGCCGCGTATTGAGCAGCCACTCCAGGTCGCGGCGCAGGCCATCCTTCAATTGCCGCACGGACTGCGTGCGGGTGGGGATCGCCTCCACGGAAGTATCCGGATCGTCGTCGATGAGCCGGTCGAGAATCGATAGCGTAACGGCGGCAGTGTTATCGTCGGCGTAGCGGGCCATAGATTACACCGAAAACGCCTGTACCGGATCCAGGCGGCAGATACGCTCGAAAATGGCCTGCTTGGCCTTGGCGTCGGCCTGGATCTTCTTGCTGGACTGCAACAGGAAGGCGAGCACTCCCGCGACCATTTCGCGATCTTCCCATTCTTCCAGTTTGTAGGTCTCGATAGCCGCCTGGATATCGTCCAACAGTGGCTGTGCGATGGCGTCCTTGCCCGCGCCGAGACAGAGCTGCGCGAGTTGGAGCTTGCGCTGAAAACGGCCGCGCCCGCTGCGTTGCCGCTCGACTTCTTTATAGAGGATCTCGAACGCCTTTTGCGGCTGCCCCTTGCGCATCGCCTCGGTGGCCAGGGCGTGCGGATCGATGAACTTCTTTTGCCAGCCGGGAGCCTGGGCGCCATCCATCACCGGCAGGCGGGGCGCGTTGGGGCGAGGGCTGGCGTCGGCGGGTTCGGCGATCAACTCGCGCAGCCAGGTTTGGGTTTCCGCGTTGGCCGCTGGGGTTTCGTCGGTGAGCACCGCATCGAGCAGTTCCGGAAGGTCGCGGAGCAGCGTCCGCAACTCCGAACGGATGGCGATGGCGATGGCGTTATAGTCGCTCCCCAGCGCCACGCAGGCGTCCACCACGAAGCGCTGCAAGTCGAGCCACGCCCGGCCGCACGGCAAGGCCATCACGTTCTCCGCCGCTTCCAGCAGATCCGGCCAGCGGTTGTTCAGCGCCAGGAGCTTGATCTGCCGGCGGATCTCGGTGGGCGGAGCTTCCACCACGCCGGGATCGGAGGACGCGCGCAGCTCGCCCCAGCGCAATCCGCGCAGCATCAGATACGGCGCCGGGCTGTGAGGCTCGCGCTTGCGCAGGAACTGAGCGGCGGCGGCCACATTGCCGATCGCCGCGCTGCGGTCGGGCGGCTCGGCGGACGCCTTCATGGCGTAGGTCAGATCCAGACCGGGGACGGCACCCGCTGCCGCGGCTGCGGGCGCTCCCTCGGCGGGCTCGCCAGTGGCCTCCGCTGCCGGCGGCGGAGCTTCCTCCACCGGGTCCGGCTCGAACTCGCGCTTCTTCTGCAGAAAGCTATGCACCACATGGTGAACGTCATCCAGCGCGGTTCGCAGTTTGCCGAACGAAGGAGCCGCGTCGCCGAATTTTTCTCCGCACAGCTCGTTGAGCGTCTTCAGGGATCCCAGGCAGGCATCCAGGGTCTTCTCGGCCTCCGCATAGAAGGCCTTCGGCGTTTCCCCAAACGAGCGGTCGAAAACCTCGGGCGCCACCTTCCCTTCTTTTAGCGCCTTATCCCGCTCGGCTTTCTGCTCCTTGGTCTTGGCCTGATCTTCCGCGAAGATCCCGCGCGACTCTTTGTGCTGGAAGAAATTGTAACCGTCCTTCGATAGCGCGACGCCCTTGAGCGGCACATCCAGCCTCGAGCCAATCCAATCCAGGGGCATGGCCCGCAGCTCGAGATCGTCCTCCTCCATGGCCGGATAGAGCGTATCCCAGAACTTCTCGACCAGGCCGTGGCACAGAGTCAGCCCATCGAACAGGCCGGCGAATCCTTTGGTCTTGACCAGCGATTCGGTAAGCCAGGCGGCCAGTTGCAGGTCCTTCGATTGGGTGGCGATGGCCTCCTGCGCGAGCTTGACTACGGCGCCGTGATCGGCGATTTTGCGCTCACGCTGCCACGCGCCCTGATTAAGGTTGTCGTCCTCGCGGCGCGCCTCTTTGATCTTGTCGTAGACCGGAGCGTACCGCAGATCCTGGCCGCTGGGGTTATCACCCGGAATCGGGTTGAGGATATCTTCACGAAGAGGCATCGGAAGCGAACTCCAGCGACCTGATCTCGAGGAGCGGTACTTCCTCGTCGTCCACGACCACCATTTTCTGGCCTACTGGATACTCATGGCCCTTATCGTCGGCAACCCACTCGGTGGCGCGTCCCAGCCAGACCGACTGATCGTCGGATTTCCAGGAAAACGGATAAACGGCGGGAAGCAGAACTTCACCGATGTCGGTGCCTTGAAAGGACGGACCGGTCAAGACGAACGCCGGAGACCAGAGGGTGTCACGCAGACGCTTCGGCGGTTCCATATGGAGCGAAGCGATGTGCTGGAAAGGAATCCAAAGATAGGCGCCGGCGGCGTACACCTCCAGGCGCGCCCCAATGGCCGGGTCGGCATCCCGGATCGACTGGAAAGGCTTGCCGTTGAGCTTGCCAGCCGGGGATGCGGCGGCGGCCACGCTGGGATATTCTTCCTTCCGGAATATGTCGTGCCGCGTCTTTTCCGCGTGCAGCGCCGAATAGTAGAGGACGGCGCCCATCTCCGCCTCTTTGCCGCCTTGAGACAGAACTCCCAACTGCTTCTCCGCGCGGTCATACTGCCCCGAGAAGCAGAGGAGTTCGAACAAGAATGTGCGGCTCGCAACATCGGTAGGACGATCGCGGAGGTGCGCCGCCAAGGCGGCCTCCGCGTCGTGAACCTTCCCGGCGTCGAGCAGTTGTTTGGCCGTCATGGAAAGGCAGGCGATTAGAACGCGTCGGGCGCGGCGTAACTGGCGGTCAAGTTTTCGAGATCGTAGCCCTTCGGAACTGCGCCCGCCAGGGTACCGTCGTCGTTCTCGGCCTTGTAAGCGATCTCCACGGCCTGGAACGCGAAGCTTACCGACTCGGTTGGGTTCTCGTTGCTGCCGGACAACTGCACGGATGTGATCAGCGCATCCCCGAGGTAGATCCGGAAATAATCGGCCTGCTTGTCTCCCACCGGCTTGTCGTACAAGATGTAAACCTTCTTCAGAATGTTGCCGCTTGCGCAGTGGTCGCAAAGCAATGGCGTAGTCTTATCCAGAACCTTCATGATGGTCAGGTTCGAGAAATCCGCCCTCCCGGCCTTGGCCTCTTTCCCGGACGCTCCGGCGCCATAAGTCGAGGTTTGGCTCGCACCCCAACTGAACGAAAGGATGTCGATGAAACCAGTCTTGCTGGTGCTGGGCCCTGTGATGCCGTCTACATACAAATATGCATTAACTGCCACGTTGATTCTCCTTCCTTACCTTGTAGTTATTCCTGGGAAAAATCGTTACCGCCGCCTATACCACGGACGGCAGTTTATTTTGCGGGCGCCGGCAATTCGGAAACCAGCCGCAGGGAAACGCTCAATTCATCGAGTTGGAAGTGCGGCCGCAGAAACATCACGGAACGATACACACCCGGTTTGCCGGGTACTTCCGCGACGTCCACACGCGCCTCCCGCAAAGGACACCGCGCCTTCACGGCGGGCGAAGCCGTGTCGTCGGGCACCACGTACTTCGTGATCCAGCGGTTCAGGAAGATCTCGGCATCGGCGCGCGACATGAAGCTGCCGATCTTGTCGCGCATCATGGCTTTCAGATAGTGGGCGAAACGGGAGACAGCCATGATGTAGGGCAACTGAGCCGACAGGCGCGCGTTGGCGTTAGCCGAGTCCGTATCGTACATCTTGGGCTTTTGGGCCGTTTGCACGCTGAAAAACGCGGCATAATCGGTCCCCTTGCAATGCACTAGGGGAACGAAACCCAGATCCGCGAGCTCCTTTTCCCGGCGGTCGGTGATAGGAACCTCGGTGGGGCACTTCATGGCCACGTCGCCTTCATCGGTGTAGAAGTTGTGTACCGGCAAGCCCGTCACCAGGCCGCCCCCCTCCACGCCGCGCATGGCCACGCACATGCCATACTGCGAAAACGAATTGGTCATGCGGCTGGCCAGTGCGTATGCCGCATTCATCCACAGGTATTTGGAGTGGTCGCTGCCATCCACGTGCTCTTCGTAGTTGAAAGCTTCCACCGGTTTGGTATCTTTGCCGTAGGGCAGCCGGCCCAGCGTGCGAGGCAGGCACATGGCTACGTAACGGGAGTCCTCCGTCTGGCGGAAGCTCTTCCACTTGGCGTATTCGGTGGTATCGAAGATCTTGGCCAGATCGCGCGGGGCGTCCAGCGTGGTGTAGCTCTGCAGGTTGAACAGATCCGGCGCCGCGGCGGTGGCGAACGGCGCGTGGGCGGCTGCGGCAACGTTGGAGATCTTCTCGAGCAGTTCGATGTCTTCGGGGTGCTTGCCGAATTCGTAATCGCCTACCAGGGCGCCGAAGGGAGCTCCGCCGAAGACGCCGTACTCTTCTTCGTAGACTTTCTTGAACAGCGCGCTCTGATCGAATTCGGGCGCGCGCTGCAGATCCTTCAGCAGCTCTTTCTTGCCGACGTTGAGGACCTTGATCTTCAACATCGTCCCGGTTTCGCTTTGGTCCATCAGGTATTTGATGCCGCGCCAGGTTCCTTCCAGCTTCTGGAAGGCCGCGTTGTGCATGACTTCGTTCAACTGGAGAGAAACGAGGTGATCGATCTGCGCGATGCGCGCGTTGATCATCATCTCCGCGTCCCGGGCGATGGTCATGGACCCATCCAGGACCTGCGCCACGAATTCCTTAATCAGGTTTTTGCCGCGCTCCTTGGATGCCGGTTCGACGCCGAAACGTCCTTCTTCGACGATCTGGTCCAACAGTCCCTTTTCCAGGACCTGCTCGGTAGCAGCGGCCGGCGCCGCCGCGGTCTGAGTGTCAGCCATTGGATCCCTCCTCCTTGCCCATTTCTCCCTTGATCTTCGCCAGTTTTTCCGTATTGCCCACGGCTTCCAGCAGCAATTCCTCGAGCTTGTCGTTGCCCTGCAAACTGCCGCGCAGGTCGGCCAGCCGGGTGCGCAAGTCCAGCAACTCCTTGAGCGGCTTCACCTGGCGCGCCACGTTTTCCGGCTCGAAATCGTCCATGCTCTTGAAGTGCAGGTCCACCTTGAGGTTGGCTGCGTCCGGCTCTTCGCTGAGCTTGTTCTCCACGGCGAAGGACAAATGCGGCTTCATGCCTTCCAGAACGGTGTCGAAATTGTCCGGATTGACTTCGACGAACTTGCGGTCTTTCAACTTGGCCAGGGGTTGCTCGGGCTGCCCGGTCAGGTCGCCCAGTACGCCGACCACGAACGGGAGTTCCTTCAACTCAATGGCGCCGCCGATTTCGACGTCGTAGGTGATTTGTACCCGGGGTGAGCGCACCCGGTCGAGCTTGTGTTGTGTGCTTTCTCTTGCCATCTACCCTCCTACCCTCCAGCCGAAAAACATCGGCTCTGCCACAATACTGCTTCCGCGTGAATTCGTCAAGTCCGATTTTGCGCTGTGTCCGATTTTGCGCTGGGGAATTTTACTTCCGGGATGCGGCTTTGTGGGCGCTCCGCCGACTCGGCCGATCGGGCGCGATTCGAGGCTGGTACTCGGTGCCCGGCGTGGCGCAGACGATCGTTGTTTGTCGTCTGTGCACCGTGCTCGAAATCGGCAGGCCACGAAAAACGATGGCCTGCCCCACAGCGAACTCGGCAGGCCACGAAAAACGATGGCCTGCCCCACAGCGAACTCGGCAGGCCACGAAAAACG
>PMVV01000061.1 GCA_003166475.1 Bryobacterales bacterium
AATCTGCAAGTGCCGTGGGAGCTAGCCGGTCAGACTACGGCTACGCTCGCCGCCACGCTGAATAGCACGGCTGGCGCTACCCAGACGGTGACGGTCGCGCCCGCCGCGCCGGCCATCTTCACCATTAATGAATCGGGTACCGGCCAGGGCGCCATCCAGGACTCCTCGTATCGTCTGGTGGATGCCTCCAATCCGGCGACCCCCGGCACCACTACCATCTTGATTTACTGTACCGGCCTGGGCGCGGTGAGCGCGAATCAACCCGCCACTGGCGCTGCCGCTTCCACCACCGCATTGGCTCCCACGGTCACGCTGCCAACAGTGACCATCGGCGGAGTGACGGCCACCCCATCGTTCTCCGGCCTGGCGCCGGGTTATGTGGGGCTGTACCAGGTCAACGTCCCCGTGCCGGCTACCGTAGCCGCGGGTAGCGCCGTGCCGGTGACGATCTCGATGGACGGGGCAACCTCGAACACGGTCACCATCGCAGTGGAATAATGAAAACCAAGTGGAGGGCGNNATGGCGGAGGGGACAAATCCAACCGTCTGCTGATGGAAGCGCTGGCGGCCAGGGGACACGCGGTGCGGGTGGTTGCGCGCGTGGAACATTTTGGCGCGGAGGCGCACGCGGAACTGGTGCGCGAATTGTCCGACCGCGGCGCCGTCCCGCGGCACGAACGGGCCAGCGTCGAGTTCCAGTTGAACGGCGTGGAAGTGGGCGTTCTAACGCGCGACCCGAACCTGCGGACCTATTTCGCCGCTCAGTTGCGCGCGTTCGCGCCCGATATCATCCTCGCCTCGACCGACGATCCGGCGCACCTGATGCTGGAGATCGCGCTGCGGTCGCGCGCACGCGTGGTCTATCTGGTACGCGCCACGGTGGCGCTGCCGTTCGGGCCTGACACGGGATTGCCGAGCGAGTTCCAAACCGAAGCTCTGCGGCAGGCCGATGGCGTGGTGGCGGTGAGCGAGTACGTCGCGCAATACACGCGGCAATGGGGCGGGGTGGAGGCCATCCACGTGCCGATTTCGCTGCTGGATCCCGGCAGCCCCGCGGACCTGGGCCGGTTCGACAACCGCTTCGTCAGCATGGTGAATCCATGCGCGGTGAAAGGCATCTCGATTCTGTTGGCGCTGGCGGAGCGTTTTCCGAATGTGGAGTTCGCCGCCGTCCCCACGTGGGGCACCACGGCGGCGGATTTCACGGCCTTGCGGAAGCTGCCGAACATCTCGATTCTGCCGCCGGTGGACGAAATCGACGATTTGCTGCGGCAGACGCGGGTGATGCTGGCGCCGTCGCTATGGGCCGAAGCGCGATCGCGCATGATTCTGGAAGCCATGTCGCGCGGCATTCCGGTGATGGCCAGCAACGTCGGCGGCCTGGCGGAGGCGATGCTCGGCATGGACTATCTGCTGCCGGTCAACCCGGTGGCGCGCTATCGGCCCATGGTGGACGAACTGATGGTGCCCGCGGTGGAGATCCCGCCGCAGGACGTGGGGCCGTGGGCGGCGGTTCTGGAACGGCTGTTGACGGACCGCGCGCATTACGGGTGGCTGGCCGCGGAGTCTCGCCGGGTCGCGCTCGAATACGCGCGCAACCTGAACGCCGTGCCGTTCGAAGGCTATCTGGAAAAGGTGTTGCTGTCACCCGGAAGGCGGGCGGGCGGGCGCCGGCAGAGTGGCAGAGCCCGGCTTTCCGATGAACGGCGGCGGCTGCTGGCGCTGCGCCTGAAGCGAGCGAACACGCATGTGGGTCACTGAGACAGATTCCGGCGACCGGGCGGCGCTGGCGCGCCGGGCCACGGAACTGGCGCGCGCGGCCATGCCCGGTGTGGATGTGGAGATCCTGTGGGACGGCATGTGGATGCGGCGCGTGGGTGCCGATTACTTTCCCGATCCGGATATGTTCCGCCTAGCAGCGGGGAGTGCCGAGCCGAATTGGGAGCGCTGGGCGGGGCAGGCGCGGAAGCATCTACGCGACGCGGAGGACTACTGGTTCTACTTGTACAAGCCGCGGGCGGGCGATGCGATCGTGGATATTGGGGCGGGCCGCGGCGAGGACGTGTTCGCGTTTTCGCGCGCGGTGGGGCCGGCCGGGCGCGTCTGGGCCATCGAGCCGCATCCGGTTTCATTTGCGGCGCTCGGCCGGTTGTGCGAACTCAACCGGCTGGCGAACGTGACGCCGCTGAATTACGCGTGCATGGAGCGGAGCGGGGAGTTGCAGATCGAAACGCTGCCGGTATGGGAGTCCAACTACGTGCGGGCCGGCGCGCCGAGCGCGGCGAGCTACGCGGTGAAGGGCATGCGGTTCGACGATCTGGCGACGGAGCGGGGCATCCAGCGGATCGACTTTCTGAAGATGAATATCGAAGGCGCCGAGCGATGGGCGCTGCCCGGCTGCGAGAAGGCGCTGAGCCGCGCGCGGTATGTGTGCATCGCGGCACATGACTTTCGCGCCGCCCGTGGAGAAGGCGAGGAATTCCGCACGCTCGATTTCGTGAAGGAGTTCGTGGCCGGCGCGGGATTCGAGATCGCGATGCGCGAGGATCCGCGGTATTACGTGCCGTATCACGTACACGGCGTGCGGCGGGGCGGGGGCTAGGTACAAAATCAAGAGGACTGGTTGACCCCGCGCAGGCGGTCCAACTCGTCCACGATTTTTTGGCGAACGGCATCGCGCAGGGCGGCGACCTGTTTGATGTCCCAGCCATCGACGGACACGGCCTCCAGGATTCGGAGATAGATATCCTGGGTCTTTCCGAAGATCCACGAATGGCGCGGCAGAGCCGTCGCGGAACCGTCTACTACCAGGGGCAATATCGGCACGCCCTCACGAATTGCGAGGCGGAATGGACCTTCGTTGAACGGCTGGACCTGCGTGTCCGGCGACCGGGTTCCTTCGGGAAAGAAGACCACCGAGCAACGCTGGCGGAGGTATCGCGCGCACTGCAACGATGCCTGGGCGCGCTTGCGCCGGTCGGATCGCTCGACCGGCACATCCCCCGCCATACGGAGCATCCAACCCACAAACGGCAGGCGGAACAAGGAAGCCTTGGCGAGCCATTTGGTATCGAGCTTTAAGTGCGAAATCACGGGGATGTCAGCCAGCGACTGATGGTTGCTGACGACGACATACACCTGGCCGGAGTCCAGATTCTCGCGGCCGGAAATATGGATTCGCCAGGGGTTGACTACCGCGAGGGCGCGTCCCAGCCTGCGAAACCAGCGTCCGGTGCGCAGCCGGCGCGGCTCGCGGTCGAAGATCCTGACCACGCCGAGCAGCGGAGTCCAAAGCAGAATGAGCATGGCACTGGCGGTCCAAATCCAAGCGGCTCGTAGCAAGGGGAGCATCTGGTTTGTTGGCTGGGGTGGGCGAGGCGCTTCGTCTGGGCGGATCGTTTATGCCAGGCACACTCAGGATAACACCGGCGAGCGGCCACTCTCCGCTTGCCATGATCCGCTGGCATCAATCCATGGCATAATATGACCGGGAGTCAAGCGATGAAGAACTTTCACCTGCCACTGCCGGAGGAAACCTACGCCCATCTCAGAGCTGAGGCCGAACGAATGCAGGTACCCGCGACGACCCTGGCGCGTGAGGCCGTCGATGGGTGGCTACGGCAGCAGTTCCGCAAGGCCAGGCGGGACGCGATCGAGGCCTACGCCGCGGAAATGGCTGGTACGCATCTCGATCTCGACTCCGATTTGGAATCCGCCGCGATCGAGCACCTGGTGAAAGGCGGCAAGGCAGCTAGATGAAGCGAGGTGATGTTTACTGGGCCGATCTTGTCCCGCGATCGGGGTCGGAGCAGACGGGCCGCCGTCCCGTAATCGTGGTGTCTCACGACGGTTTCAACCAAACTCCCGGATGGAGGTCGATCGTCGTTGTGCCGATTTCAACGTCATCGTCGCAAGGCAAGCGCGGGCCGACCGTCATTGAGCTTTCGGGTGGGACTGCCGGCCTGCCGAAGACGAGCTTTGCCGTGTGCCATCAGGTGACCACGCTGGACCGCGCCAAACTGGCCAAGAGGCTCGGCAGCTTGGCATTGGGTCCTTTGCGTGAGGTCGAGGAGGGCCTCAAGGCCGCGATGGATCTCGATTGACCGTCTGTGTTGGCCGGAATGGACGACCGTCCGGGCTAAAGACTGGATGGCTAAACCTTGGCTAAGGCATGGCTACGCCGGAATAATCGCCACCGCATCCCGCAGGACCGAATCCGGCGGCAACAGCCCCAGAATGCTCCGAATCGAACGTAGCCAGCCGTCCCTGATGCCGGATTGCCAGATCGAGCAGGACGGCATCGGTCAGTTGGCGATGTCCCACGACGCGAGCGCGAATCTCGCCGCGAATATCGGCAAGTCCTCCACCGCCGGCTGCATTGCCAGCCGCACAAACCCCAACTGCGTCAGCGGACAGGTTGCCCACCCCACTCATGATTCTCCGCAAACCACCGGTGGGCCGCCAGATGGTGGATATGGGTCGGCCACGCCAAAGTGAACAGAACATTGACATCAAGCAGGGAGACCGACACGGTCACCGTCCCGGCTCCAGGAATTCCCGCGCCGCCTCAAGGTCGTCCTTCCCGGTCGCCGCCGCGACCTCATCCGGACCGAAACCCGGCGTTCCCGCCGGCACCTGAAATACTGGAAAGCCGTTGCGTGCGCTCAACGGCGTGCGGGCCGCGACACCACGCCGCGCCAGCTCCGACAAAGCCGCTCCCACCGACACGCCGCGGGCAACGGCTAAAGCCCTGGCTGCATCCAGAACATCATTTTCTATATCCAGCGTTGTGCGCATCTTGATTCAACGATGCTGAATCTACGGTTTGATGGCAAGCATTTCGATCATATAAGTTCCCGGATCGCGATTGTCTGCGGCGATGAGAATTCTGTTCCATGAGGCGGACCGGATGCACTACCCGGGAGGCGAACTATGGGCTCAACGGGTTTACCCATCGTAGACCGTCGAAGCGAGCAAAATCGCCGTCGGTCGAGCAGAGGTCCAGTCCGTGTTCGATGGCAAGGGCTGCCAGATGAGCGTCGGGAATCAGTTTCGCCCCACCGCCGAGGCGGATCACAAGGCGGCCCAATATTTCCTGGTGGCGATTACCCGGCAGCGGGACCCAGGCATTGCGGGCGCTCAGCCAATGCTCCACCTGCCGCCACGCCAGGTTCACAGGCGCGGGTTTCTCGTAGATGCGGGGATTGGTAACCACCCGCATAAAGCCGAGCAGGCACTCCCAGGGAAGCCCCACGCGGGCGGATTCGCTCAGCTTTCGATCCAGCCACCGAACGGCCGCTTCGTGCAAAGGAGCCCTGCGGTCCCAGGCGTAGACCAGCAGGTTGACGTCCACCAGGATCATCTCCCCGATCCGCTCCGTTCCACCTCATCCAGAACGTCCCAGACATTGTCCAGATTGGGATAGTAGCAGTTCCCCAAATCGACCGGCCGGGTCCGAAATGGGTGGGGTTCAGCGGGCGAAGCCAACCGCGCCAGACCTTCCCGAAGGGCGTCGTTCACGACCTGCTTGAAAGTGGCATCTCTCGCCTTCCGCACTTGTTCCAGTAAAGCTGCCACATCGTCATCGAGGCTGAGTGTCGTCCGCATACATCAAGTCATAACATAGTTGATGTATTGATGTCAGCCTTTCGGCACTCTCAAACCATCCTCGAAGCTTCTCCGCTGTAGGCCTACCAACCAGGCCGCAAACGTGATATTTTATGTGCAGGACGTGCCTTGGCAGGGCACGGTTAGCACATGAAGAAGAATCCGCAATTGAAGACCGTGGGGCCGCAAACGGCGCGCCTGATCGCCGGACTCTACGACCGCGCCCAGACTACCTTTACGAATTCGGACGTCACGGCCATTACTGGGCTCGAAGCGAATTCCGCCCGTAGCCTGGTTCGCAAGGCCGAGGTGCGCGGTCTGGTCACTCGCCTCAAGCCCGGCCTGTTCGTGCTGGTTCCCCCCGAACTTGGGAGCGCAGCCGAGTTTTCGGGAAACCCGTATCTGACCGCGCGAGCCATGGCCGGCGGCGCCGAATACTACATCTCGCACTCCTCCGCCATGGAGTTGCATAGGATGGTCACGCAGCCGCAATTCACCGTTTTCACGAGCACGCCGAAGAGGCTCCGGTCCCGGACTATCCTCGGGACGGAGTTCCGGCTTGTGTTCGTGAAAGCGGAGCACATGTTCGGTGTGTGCACGCACTGGATCACCAAGCAGGATTCGGTTCGGATCAGCGACCTGGAGCGTACGCTGATCGACGGCTTGCGCCGACCCGAGTACTGCGGAGGCATCGCGGAAGTTGCCAAGGGTTTGTGGATGCTACGCGAGGACCTGAGAACGAGCCGCGCGATCGATTACGCCCTCCGGCTGCGGGTGGGATCGGTCATCAGACGGCTTGGATACCTGCTCGAACTCTACCATCTCGCGCCCGAACCGGAATTGCAGAGGCTGCGGTCCGCTCTGACCGCGACCTATTCGCTTCTCGACCCGGTCATACCGAAGGAAGGTCGACGCATGGCGAGATGGCGGCTTCGGGTGAACGTGGATGCCGAAGAACTCGATGCAATCCGGAGCACCTGATCGATTCCACAACGGAACCTTTCCCTATTGGCAAATCGGCTCGCCAGAACGGGCGGCCGCCGTATCCCGGAAAGTGTCCTCGAACGGGATTACTGTCTTGCCTGGCTGCTCAATTCTCTGGCGGAAAGCGATCTCCGAGGCAGGCTCGCCTTCAAGGGAGGCACGGCGCTCAAACGCTGCTACTTCGGCGACTATCGTTTCTCGGAGGACCTTGATTTCACGCTGTTGGAGCCAACGCACTTTGAGGATCTGCGCCTCGGGCTGGAGCCGGTGTACGCTGACGTGCGCGAAGCCTCCGGGATTGAGTTCGCATTCGACCGCGAGGATCGCCACTCCCATGCCAACAGCCACACATTCTATCTCCGGTACATCGGTCCGCCGCCGGCGATGCGCGTGGTTTTCGAGTCGCTGATGCTTGTCGTGGTTCCGTGGGCGTCGTACTTGACACCGCAGTAGGTAAGACGGTATCTTACCAGTATGAAGACCACCGTCTCCTCGAAGGGCCAAATCGTTCTGCCGGCCGAGTTCCGGCAGATGGACCGTATCGAACCGGGTCAGGAGTTCGATGTCGAGCGTGTCGATCGCGGGGACTATCGCCTCGTCCGACGTGCGGCTCCGCCGAACGAGGGCGCCGTTGACTGGCTACTCGCCTGTCCGCAGAAGGACTTCTTCGTCCCCATCGACTCCGAGTCGACGGATGCGCTATGAAGTACTTAGTCGACGCGAACATTCTCAGCGAGCCGACGAAACCAACACCCGATCCGCGGGTCGTGGCGTGGCTTCGTGCACATGAGCCAGATATCGCCGTCGATCCCGTCATTCTCGGCGAACTCCGATTCGGGATTCTCATTCTTCCCAGTGGAAGGAAGCGGGCCGCCCTGGAACGCTGGTTCGACGCGGGGGTCCGGCGTCTCCAGTGCCTTCCCTGGGACGCGGACACGGGGCTGCAATGGGCGGAACTGCTGGCGCGTCTTCGCACGACCGGGAAAGCCATGCCGATCAAGGACAGCCTCATCGCAGCGACGGCGGCCGTCCACGGTCTGGCGGTCGCCACGCGAAACCGTGCTGATTTCGTCAACGCGGGCGTGCGTATCGTCGATCCATTCGTTGGTTGAGGTCTCGCGCAGGTGCGGCCACCGGACCAAGACACGCGGAATGGAACGACATTCGATCCCCGCGGCTCCCATGAGTCCGTATTGGACACATAACTCTTCCACGTTGCTCTCGGCCTAGCGAGGACTCGAACCTGAAAACAAGGCACTTCAACTTTGGCCTCGGCCAAGCTCTGCGTTGCCAACGAACGATAGGTTGCCTCCCCAGTCTGGATTCGAACTCCACGAGCTCAGCGTGATACGAGTCTGATCTACAACGCTGCGGTTGGCCGCCTCACGCCGCCATCCGGTAGTACGATGAACTTCAGCGGATGAAGAACATCATCGTGGGCACGGCCGGCCACATCGATCACGGCAAGACCGCGCTGGTGAAAGCTCTCACCGGCATCGACGCGGACCGCCTGGAGGAGGAGAAGCGGCGCGGCATCACCATCGATATCGGCTTCGCGCACCTGCAATTGACGCCCGCGCTGCGGCTGGGCTTCGTGGACGTGCCCGGTCACGAGCGCTTCGTCAAAAACATGCTGGCCGGCGTGGGCGGCATCGACTTGGTGCTATTCGTCATCGCGGCCGATGAATCGATCAAGCCGCAAACGCGCGAGCACTTCGACATTTGCAGGCTGCTGGGAATCCCGCAAGGCGTGGTGGCGCTGACCAAGGCGGACTTGGTGGAGCCGGACATTCTGGGGCTGGTGCGGCTGGAGGTCGAGGAGTTCGTGGCGGGGTCGTTTCTGGAGGGCGCGCCGGTGGTGGCGGTCAGCTCCACTACGGGCGCGGGGCTCGACAGCCTGCGCCGGGAGTTGCAGCGGGTGGCCTCGGCCGTGGCGGAGAAGAGCGCGGCAGGACATTTCCGCCTGCCCCTGGATCGCGCCTTCACGGTGAAGGGCTTCGGCACCGTGGTGACCGGAACGGCGATCTCGGGCGCGGTGCGCAAGGAGCAGGAAGTGGAACTGTACCCGACGGGCCGGCGGCTGCGCGTGCGCGGCGTACAGGTCTACGGCGAAGCCGCCGGGCAGGCGCTGGCCGGGCAACGCACCGCGCTCAACCTGGCCGACATCGAACCGGGGGAACTGGCACGCGGGATGGTGCTGGCCGCGCCGGGAACATTCCGGGCGGTCACACAATTGGACTGCGCGCTGGATCTTCTGCCGTCGGCCAAGCCGCTGAAGCATCGCGCCCCGGTGCATTTTCATGCAGGCACGGCGGAGATCGAAGCTCAGGTGCGGCTGCTCGATGGCGCCACGGTGCTGCAGCCGGGGCAGCGGGGCTGGGCGCGCATCGTGCTGCGGGAGGCGGCGCTGCTGCTGCCGGGAGACCGCTTCATCATCCGCATGTTTTCGCCGGTGGTGACGATTGGCGGCGGGGTGGTGGTGGACATTGGGGGCAAGCGTTACCGCAAGAGCGACCGCCCAGGCGTAGCCGAGCGGCTGCGCACGCTTGCGGAAGCGCCGGCGGCCGAGCGCGTGGCTTTGCTGGTGCGCGAATCGAAATACGGGATGGGGATGGCCGAACTGGTGGCGCGCACGGGGCTGACAGAGCGGGAGATCGAATCGATACCGAGCCGCGACCGTGAGGGAGCGGTTTTGAGCTTCACGCAGCCCCAGCCCTGGTTTGCGGATCGCGCCTGGTTCCAATCCGCGCGCGAGAAGCTGCTGCGTGGGGTGCGCGAGTTTCATCAGAAGAACCCGCTGGTCCCCGGCATCTCCAAGCAGGATCTGCGCGGGCGCGAGCTGCCGAATTCGCCGCCGTTCCTCATCGACGCCATTCTGGCGCAGGAGAAGCAGATCGCGGTGGAAGGCGAGAACGTGCGGCTGGCCAGCCACAAGCTGGTGCTGAAACAAGATGAAGAGCAGGCGCGCGCGGCCATCGAGCGGGCTTTCGAGCAGGCAGGACTGGCCGTGCCCGCATTGCCGGATGTGCTGGCGAAATCCGGCGTGGAAGCTGCGCGCGCCCGCTCGCTGTTGCAGATTCTGTTGCGGGAGAAGCGGCTGATCCGGGTGAGCGACGAGCTGGTTTTCCATCACACCGCCATGGAAAAACTGCGCACGATGCTGGCCGCGCGCCAAGCGGTACGATTCAACGTGGGCACGTTCAAGGATTGGACCGGCATCTCGCGCAAATACGCCATCCCGCTGCTGGAGTATCTGGACCGTGAACGGGTCACGCGCCGCGAGGGCGATGAACGGGTGGTCTTATGAAGCTCACGAGACGCAGTTTGTTGTTGGGCGCGGCCGCGGCCGCGGCTTCGGCGCAGGCCCGGCGCGACAGCTTCAGCACGGCGCGCGAAACGACCGAATGGATCTTCGTCTCCGCCAAGCCGTACAAGGATCCATTCAACGAGATCGAATTGGACGTGATTTTCCGCGATCCACAGGGCAAAGAGCGGCGGGTGCCCGCGTTTTGGGCGGGCGGTCAGGAGTGGCGCGTACGCTACGCCGCCGATGCCGCGGGACGTTACGCGTTCGAGACCGCTTGCAGCGACACGTCCAACGAGGACTTGCATGGCCGGCGCGGCGTCCTTGAGGTGGCGCCCTACGAGGGCGCAAATCCGCTATTGAGCCGCGGCCCGTTGCGCGTCGCGTCCAACCACCGATACCTGGAGCACGCCGACGGCACGCCATTCTTCTGGCTGGCGGACACCTGGTGGATGGGACTGTCGAAGCGGCTGCGGTGGCCCGCCGATTTTGCGCGCCTCACGGCGGACCGCGTGGGCAAAGGTTTCACCGTGGTGCAGATCGTGGCNNATCCTGGGGATGGCCCGGATGAAGCAGCACTGGCGCTACCTGATCGCGCGCTGGGGCGCGTATCCGGCGATCTGGTGCTTGGCGGGCGAGGGCACCATGCCCTACTACCTTGCGGCGGACAAAGCGCGCGACCAGGCGATGCAGAAGCGCGGCTGGACCGAGATGGGCCGTTACGTGCGCGCCACCGATCCGTTTCACCATCCCATCACGATTCATCCGTCCGACAGCGCGCGCAACACGGTAGAAGATGCGTCGGTGCTGGATTTCGATATGCTGCAAACCGGCCACAGCGATCGCGCCAGCATTCCAAACACGGTGAAGCTGGTGACGGCTTCGCGCGCGGCCAGCCCGGCGATGCCGGTGATCGACGGCGAGGTCTGCTACGAAGGCATCCTGGAACAGAGCCGGCAGGAAGTGCAGCGCTTCATGTTCTGGGCCTGCATGCTGAGCGGCGCGGCCGGACATACCTACGGGGCGAACGGCATTTGGCAGGTGAACACCGCCGCGCAGCCGTTTGGACCCTCGCCGCATGGCCGCTCCTGGGGTGACACGCCGTGGGACGTGGCCAGCGAACTGCCGGGATCGCGGCAACTGGGATGGTCGAAGGCGCTGCTGATGCGCTATCCGTGGTGGCGCATGGAGCCGCATCCTGAGTGGGTGGAACCGCACTGGACCGCGGCGAACTATATGCAGCCTTACTGCGCCGGTATCCCGCGCGAGTTGCGGATCGTATTTATGCCGGCGATGTGGGACGCTCCCAGGATGGTGCAGCTCGAAGCGGGCATCTCGTATCGCGCGTTCTACTTCAACCCGGCCACGGGGGCGGAGATTCCGGCGGGAACGGCGGTGGCGGATACGGCGGGCGCGTGGCAGCCGCCGGTGGCTCCCGTGTTTCAGGATTGGGTGCTGGTGCTGGCCAACCCGTAGGCCGAGTAGACAGGCCGCGGAGACCTGCTCGATCCCATTCAGCACTTGCGGTGAGATTGGCGAGTTGAGATTCGCCTAATACGGTGACAGTTTCGTGTCGTAGGTAAATAATGTGGGGCGGATCCCCCGACCCGCGCCGAGCCCCCTGGCTCGGCCGTCGGACCAGGGGTCCGACGCCTGGAGATTGGCCATTTACGGCATAAAGTAACCGCGTAAGATTTCGCTGGACTTTTTCCTCCAGATGCTCTACTCTACGTCTAGCGGCGTCGGAATCATGCCGCCGCCGTTAGAGAGCGTGACATTTGGAAGAGACCGTGTCGTTCTGCGGGCGTGTGCTTACCGCCAGCGAACTGAATCTGGTGCGCCAGATCATCGCCGATTTTCCCCGACTCAGTCAGGCTGAGTTGGCTTATACCATCTGCGAACTGTTGGAATGGCGTCGGCCGAACGGGAAGCTGAAAAATCCCGAGTGTGTGGAGTGGCTGCAAAAGTGGCAGCAGCAGGTTCTTCCCGGTTTGCCGGAGTTGCGAGTCACCAAACCGCGCGGCGCCCATCGCCTTCTGGC
>PMVV01000352.1 GCA_003166475.1 Bryobacterales bacterium
GCCGAAGACCGCGGCCAGATCGAGATCTGGGGCGACGGCCAGCAGACCCGCTCGTTCCTCTATATCGATGAATGCCTGGAGGGTGTCCGCCGCTTGGTGGACTCGGACTTCACCGGGCCGGTGAATATCGGTTCCGAGGAAATGGTCACGATCGACCAATTGGCCGGGATGATCGCGGATATTGCCGGGAAGCGCCTGCGCGTCGTACACATCCCCGGCCCGCTCGGCGTGCGGGGCCGAAACTCCGACAATCGCCTGATCCGGGAGCGGCTCGAATGGGCGCCGTCAAGGGCGCTGCGGGCGGGTCTGGAGAAGACGTACGCCTGGATCGAGAGCCAGGTACACGCAGATTCCCGTGGAGGGCGGCCAATCTTGGCCNNAGGCTGAGAGCCTGCCCCACAAAAGCAAACCGCCATGGCCCGCATACGCGACTTGTTGATTGTATCGGTGCTGCTGCTGCTGCTCTCGCCCGTTTTGTTGTTGTGCGCGCTGGCCGTGCGCCGGTCTTCTCCAGGACCAATACTCTACCGGCAGCGCCGGCTGGGACTGCACGCCCGTCCGTTCACCCTGCTGAAGTTCCGCACCATGATGCACCACGCTCCCGAGGCCTGGAACCGGGACGGTTCGGCCTACACCGGCGCAGACGACCCGCGCGTCACCCCGGTGGGGCGTACCTTGAGAAAAACCAGCCTCGATGAACTGCCGCAGCTTTTCAATGTTCTCCGCGGCGAAATGAGCCTGGTCGGCCCGCGTCCGGACCAGGCGGAGCAGATCCGGTTCTACACCGAAACGGAGAAGCGCAAGCTCGAAGTGAAGCCCGGCATCACGGGCCTCGCCCAGATCAGCGGACGCAACAACATCTCCTGGGAGCGCCGCAAGGCTCTGGACGTGGAATATGTCGACCGCCAGTCCTTCTGGCTGGACCTTTCCCTATTCGCCAGGACGATCCCCTACGTGCTTCTGAGAAAGGACATCCATACCGATGGCCACAGCCCAAGTAACCGCGCCACTGCGTCGCATTGAAACGCCGTTTGGCGCCGCCGCGTGGCGCGCGCTCGATTGGGATACCGAGCAATTCGGCATTCCCGCGGCCCGCCTCGATTTGCTCGAGACCTCGGGTTCCTATACCGACGCGCGCGCTCACAACCGGGAATTGCTTCGGGCGGTGCTGGCCGAGTGCCGCGAGGGCGGCATCCGGCATCTCTCCGCGCGCGTCGATACAGGCGACGTGGCAACGATTCCGGCGCTCGAAGAAGCCGGCTTCGAACTGATCGATGGCATTCAGACTTTTCTGCTGCAAATCAAGGGGAACCCGATGCCCGCGCCCTCCGGCACCCGGCTGTTCGAGCCCGGCGACCTGCCGGAGATTCTCGAAATCGGCCGGACTGCGTTCTTCTTCGACCGGTTCCACGCCGACCCCGCGCTTCCGGCAGTGGTTGCAGACCGCGTCAATGAAACCTGGACGCGCAACTGCTGCCTCGGCATGGCAGCCGATGCGGTGGTGGTCGCCGAGGAAGAAGGCCGCGTCGCCAGTTATGTCACCTGCCAGGCGGACAGCCAGGAGCGAAATGGAATCATCGTACTGGTGGCCACCGCCGTTTGGGCGCGCGGCAGAGGGGCGGCGCGCCGCGCCAGTGCCGCCGCCCTGCACTGGTTCGCCGAGCGGGGAATCGAAACCGTCGAGGTGGGAACTCAACTCCGCAACATTCCCGCCGCGCGCCTTTATGAAAGCCTGGGGTTCCGGCTGACGCGCACCAGTCTTACGTTCCGAAAGGTTCTTTAATGCGCAATTCGTTTCTGCCCTATTGCCTGCCGTTCATCGGCGAGGAAGAGATTGCCGAAGTTGCCGATAGCCTGCGTTCCGGTTGGGTGACCACCGGTCCCAAGGTGAAGCGCTTCGAAGAGGAGTTCGCGGCGTACACCGGCGCCAGACACGCCGTAGCCGTGAACTCCTGCACCGCCGCGCTGCACGTGGCGCTGGCGGCACTGGGCGTCGGCCCGGGTGATGAGGTGATCGTGCCCACGCTGACCTTCTGCGCGACCGCCAATGTGGTGGTTCACCTGGGCGCGACGCCCGTGATCGTGGATGTGGATCGCAACTTCCACATCGCTCCGGATGCGGTTGGCCGAGCGATCGGCCCGCGCACCAAAGCCATCGTGCCCGTACACTACGGGGGCCAGGCGTGCGCCCTCCGGGAGATCCTGGCACTTGCCGGCAGCCATGGAATTCCGGTCGTCGAAGACGCGGCGCATGCGGCGGGGGCCGAGTACGCGGGAAGCAAGATCGGGACCCACGGCCGGGCGGTGTGCTTCAGCTTCTATGCCATCAAGAACATGACCACGGGCGAGGGCGGCATGATCTCGACGAACGACGGCGATCTGGCCGCGCGCATGCGTTTGCTCTCGTTGCATGGCATGAGCCGGGACGCCTGGAAGCGTTACACGGAGGCCGGCTCCTGGTACTACGAAGTGCTCGAGCCAGGCTACAAGTACAATATGACGGACATTCAGGCCGCACTGGGGATTCATCAACTGCACCGGTTGGACGGCTTCATCCGGCGCCGGCAGGAGATCGCGGCCATGTACGACAAAGCCTTTGCCGATCTCCCGGAGATCCTGTTGCCGGCTCGGCTACCCGGCAGGAACCACACNNCTGATCGAAGAGTTGCGGGCGCGCAACATCGGCGCCAGCGTGCATTTCATTCCCCTGCATCGGCACCCGTTTTACCGTGACCGCTACAGGTATCGCCCGCGGCAATTCCCGGTTGCCGAGGAGATCTATCAAGGGCTGCTCTCGCTGCCGCTTTATCCCAAGATGACCGATCGGGATGCACGCGATGTGATCGCCGCGGTTCGGGAAATCGTCGATGCTTACCGCGTCCCGGCAGGCCGCTTCTGCGAAGAAGGAGTCTCCAGTGCTGCGATCGCTGCGCAACTTTAGGTGGCAAGAAGCCGTTCCGCGCATCGCCGCGGACTTCATGATCGTGCATCTCAGCATGATCGCAGCCATGGCCATGTCCGTGGTCTATCAGGCCGGCGCCGGCAACGCCGTGGCGGCCTATGCCATCGTCTCCGGTTTTCTCCAATACTACACGGTGTTCTTCTGGGTCCTGTCTCCGATCTACCCTCTGGTCTTTCTCCTGAACGGATTCTATACGCATTCGCGCGCCTACGCCGGCCGCTACAAGGCGTTGGTCGTGCTCCGTGGGGTGGTGGTAGCGGCCCTGATTTTCTTTGCCGCCAACTTCCTGCTCTTCGGCTATGCCAAGGTCGGCCGGAGCGTAGCGCTGCCGTTCGTGGCGCTCGCCGCCGTTGGCACGGCTTCCGTACGAATCCTCAAGGACCTCTTCGAGAAGCGCTACCTGCTGAAGTCCAAGACCACCCCATCGCTGGCGCGCCGCGGCGATTGGGTATTGGTAGTGGGCGGCGCCGGTTACATCGGCTCGGTGCTGGTCGAGCGGCTTCTCGAGAAAGGTTACCGGGTGCGGGTCCTCGACAGCCTGCTCTATGGCGACCAACCGCTGCGGCCGGTGCGAAGCCATCCCGATTTCGAACTGATCGTAGGCGACTGCCGGAACATCCAGGACGTGGTCCGGGCGGTGCGCGGCGTGGACTCCATTATCCATCTGGCGGCTATCGTGGGCGACCCGGCGTGCGATCAGGACCACGGGCCCGCTCTGGAAACCAACTACGCCGCCACCCGCATGCTGATTGAAATCGCCAAGGGGCACGGTGTGAGCCGTTTCCTGTTCGCTTCGAGCTGCAGCGTATATGGAGCGACCGACGTGGAGATGGATGAAAACGCCGCGGTCGAGCCTATCTCGTTGTATGGCCGGACCAAGGTCGACGCCGAGCGCGCCCTTTTGGACGCCAGGAGCGAAACCTTCCACCCCACCATACTGCGCTACGCCACGGTGTTCGGACTGGGGTATCGCCCGCGCTTCGACCTGGTGGTCAATCTGCTCACCGCGAAAGCCTGCCAGGAAGGCGTGATCACGATTTACAACGGGCATCAATGGCGGCCGTTCATTCACGTGCGCGATCTGGTGGAGGCCACCGTCAGAGTGCTGGAAACGCCGGTCCGGCTGGTGAGCGGCGAAATCTTCAACTTGGGCGACGGGCGATTGAATCACACCCTGACCGAAGTCGCGGAAGTGATTCGGAGCGCATTTCCGGACGTGCGAGTCGAGCACATCGACAGTTCCGACCGCCGGAACTATCGCGTCAATTTCGACAAGCTGTTGCGCCGCACCGGCTTTCGCGCGCAGTACACGTTGCGCGATGGAGTGGACGAGATCGTTAAAGCTTTCGAGGAGCGGCTGATTACGGATTATACCGATCTCCGTTACCACAACCAGCGCTACCTGAAAGCCGTCGGCAGCCCGGCTCACAAGGATGAGGTCGACGCGCTGGTGATGGCGGCATTCTCCAATCACAGCCAGGATCACACGGTATTCGCTACGGCTCACGCGTCTTCCACCTAGCGCGGCGGCGGTTGGCCGATTGACAGTCGGCCGCGGCTTACGGAGGGCGGGCAATTCTGCCCGNNGCCGCCCTCCAGCGTGTTTTCGATGGCGATCTGACTATGGTCCTTACTACCGTGGATACGGCCTGCAGAACCTGGAGATTGCCGCAGTGTCCCTTCCCGATGGAGTGCTCCGGCGCGGTGCTCGAGCAGATCCACCGGGAAGTGGAGCAAGCCCGCAGTTCTTATCGCGAGGCGCGCGAAACAGGCGGCGTCCTGTTCGGGATCCCATATTATTGTTCCGGCTACCCTAAGATCGCATGTCCTCGCGTTTACTATACCCGCTCTGGCTCCTCAGCATTCTCCTGGTAACGCTCGGTTCGCTGCTGCCTGCCACGTCGCCCGTGATGCACGCCATCGGAAGGCTGCCCGTAGGCGCCAAGGCCCTGCACTTTTGCGCCTACGCCTGGCTGGCGCTGCTGGCGCTACTGGCCATCAAAAACCGGTCTCTCGCGGTCATGGCGGCCCTCGCGATCGTACTGTTGGGCGTGGCATTGGAGTTCGGTCAGAAACTCGTGCCGGGCCGCGGCTTTGAAGTCCGCGACATGTTCATCAATGGAGCCGGGGTTCTTACCGGTATCGCAATCGGCATGCTGAGCCGCCGTATGGTCCCGGTGATCGGCGCTTGACTTTCCACTCCGCACCCCCGCGCCCCACCCGGCTCATCCTCACTGCCTCCGTTCCGGACTGGATGGTCTACTAAACGAAACCCTCCAGATTCAGGCCTGTCAAGCTCCCGCGCATTGTTGGTCGCCAGGATCGGCGCTCCCACGGAGCTTGGCTTCCACAAAAGCGCGCAACTCGCGCACTGACGCACGCGCTGTATCCCGGTTGAGGGAAACGACTGCGTCATAATCCTCATAGCGGTAGATTGCGCCGAAAGGGGTCAGCACGTCAAGGTTCTCGAACTGCTCCGGCAGCGCATGACCGGCCTGCGCCAAAAGAGCCATTAACGCGCCGATCTCGTGCGTCTTTCGGAAGCGGACTCCAAGGTCGGAAAGCAGCGCCTTCAAGATCTTCTGCGGCCCGCTGGCAATGGAATCCGATGATCTCATCGCTGACGCGGTCCGAGGTCAGCACGGCATCGAGCAGAGCTTCATCCTGGGCGGCCTTGCGGAGCAACAGTAGGGCTTGTTCACGCTGCTTCATAGAGGACTTCGCCTTCGGTGGCCGCCTCGAAATAAACATTCCCTGGTGTGTCGCACCAGTAATTGAACTTCTCTGCGCTTACCACGAGCAAGTCCACGGGAATGGCAAGAGAGCGCACCAACCGATTCAGTCGCACCATCTCCCCAACTCGATCCGGAACGGCCTCCTCGACTACCATGACGTCGAAATCACTGTCTTCGCCCGCCTCGCCGCGTGCCTGGGAACCGAACATGATGATGCGGTTGGGCTTGGCGGCCTCAATGAGCAATTCTGTCAGCCGCTTGATGCTCTCGGTGTCTCTGGTCGGCGCGTTCGTGCGCAAGGCTAACTCCTCTCTTCAGTTTCGCACAGGCGGGCTCCGATCAGGCCGTCTGTTTATCCCACTACTAGCGAAATGAACGACGCCGGTTAAGTGCGACATAAAAGTGGAGATTCCGGCAACGAGACTTGAGCGACGGATTGCAGCACCCTGGCTATCCGTGTTCATGAACGCGGATAGGAAATCGGCTTCCAAAGCGTAAAGCGCGTCGTCGCCCGCGGCCTCGCGGCCAGCGCACCGCTGTCGAACTCGGCAGGCCACGAAAAACGATGGCCTGCCCCACGGCTAACCGGCATGAAGATCCTCATTCTGGCTGTCATCCCCGCCGCAGCGTTCCTGGCTTACTGGCCGGTCCGCCTGGCCTGGGCGGACCACCTTTCCCGTGCGGCCGACGCCGAAACCGTGGCGCGCGCCGTGCGCCTGTCGCCGGGCGATGCGGACATCCGCCTGAAGCTGGCTGCCGCTCGGCAAGCGGCGGGCGCCGATCCCACCGCCGCGCTCGAAGCCGCCGCAGCCTTGGATCCCGGAAACGCGGACGCATGGGCACGGCTGGGCGTGGCTGCCGAGATGCGCGGGGATTTGCGCACGGCGGAGAGCCGCCTTCTGGAAGCGGCCCGGGCCAGCCATCAGTTCGCGCCGCGCTGGGCGCTCGCCAATTACTACTTCCGCCGCGGCGATCCAGCGCATTTCTGGCCTTGGGCGAGAGCATCCCTGCTGATGGGCTATGGCGACCTGAAACCGGTCTTCCGGCTTTGTTGGGATATGAGCCAGGATGCCGGGCTGATCTTCGAGCGTGCCATCCCGGCGCGCCGCGAGGTCCTGGATGCCTATGTCTGGTTCCTGATGCAACAAGGCCGGCTGGCCGCGTCCGAAGCGGCCGCCGCGAAGCTCGCAGCGCTAGCCACCATCGAAGACCAGCCGACTCTGGTCGCCTGGTGCGACCGGCAACTCGCCGCGGGCGCGGTCCGCCCCGCCCTCGAGGTCTGGAATACGCTGTGCAACCGGCGCCTGCTTCCCTACGCTCCGCTAGACCCGGACCGCGCGCCGCTGACCGACGGCGGATTTCGTGCGGCCTCGGTTGGCGGAGGCTTCGCCTGGCGGCTGGCGCCGGCGCCCGGAGTCACCATTGGCAGGAACCGGTCGCCGCGCTATTTGTGGGTCGCATTCAGCGGCGATCAACCGGAAACGTGTACGCCGCTCCTGCAGTTCGTGCCGGTGACCCCGGGCGCGCGCTATAGTTTGCGTTTCGAGTACCACACCTCGGAGCTTCCGCCCGCCAGCGGATTGCGCTGGAGCGTCTTCGACGCGCGGACGGGCAGCGACCTGGCAACCGCCTCGCCCTGGCTTTCCAACCCGGATTGGAAGCCCGCGGAATTGCGCTTCGCGGCGCCGGCCGCCGGGCTGGTGCGCTTAACTCTTACCTGCCAACGCCTGCCGGGCGCTACCCGGATCGAAGGGTCGCTGGGGCTACGCCAATTGACGCTGGAGCGCCAGCCATGACTCGCGCCACAGCCGCCATGGCGGTATTGCTCGGCTACGCGGTCCTCACCATCTGGATCGACCAGCGCTGGGCGTGGGGGGCGGCGCAGTTCGCGGTTTTTGTGTTCCTGGGCGTCTGGGCCGCCGGCCAACTGCGGCTTCCCTCCCCCGTGCGCGGGAGCCTGTGGCTGGCGCCGCTTTCGGCCGCGCCGGTTTGGGGCCTGCTGCAGCTCGCCACCCAGCGCACGGTTTATCGCTGGGGGACGTGGCATGCCGTATTGAATTGGGCCACCTGGCTGGCGCTGTTCTTCCTGGCGCTGCAACTGTTCCAACGATCCGCCGCGCGGCACTGGTTTCTGCGTTTCGCGCTGTATTTCGGCGCCGGGCTGACGGTGCTCTCGACGGTCCAGATGTTCACCTCGGGCGGCAAGATTTTCTGGCTTTTTCCGAGCGGCTACACGGATCTGGTTATGGGGCCGTTTGTCTACCAGAACCAGTATGCCGCGTTTCTGGAGATGATCCTGCCGATCGCGCTCTGGCAGGGGTTGCGCGACCGCCGGCGGGCATTCGCCAGTTACGCGATAGCCGCGGCCATGCTGGCTTCGGTGGTGGCGGCAGGCACGCGCGCCGGGTCCGTTCTGATGTGTGTAGAGGTGGCCGTGGCGCTGCTGGTGGCCTGGCGGCGCGGCATGGCGCCGGCCGGAACGGTGGCCCGCGGCCTGGCCGCGTTCGTCGCCATGGCCGTGCTATTCACCGCCATTGTCAGTTGGCAGACGCTGCGGCAACGCTTCCAGCAGCCGGATCCGCTGGCCCAACGGCGCGACTTTCTGGTCTCCTCGCTGGCTATGCTGCACGACCGCCCCGCCATGGGTTTCGGGCTGGGCAACTGGGCGCGCGCTTACCCGCAATATGCGCTGTTCGACGACGGCAATTACGTGAACCAGGCGCACAACGATTGGGCGCAGTGGGCCGTGGAGGGAGGCGTACCGTTTTTCGCGATCTTATTATCCTTAGTGGCGATGGCGGGGCCGGCCGCGGTGCGCTCGGTCTGGGGGATCGGCCTGGTGTCGGTTTGGGTGCATTGCCTGGTGGAGTATCCGCTGCAACAGCGGCCTGGAATCGGCGCGTGGTTCTTTGTTTTGTTAGGGATGCTGGCCGCCAGCCAGAGCCGCGGCCGCGCGGAATCCGACGATCACCCGCGCGGATAACAGCCCAAAACCTTCAGCACGTCGGCCAATTCACCCAGGTGCCCGAGGGCGTTCTGGGCCGCGGGCGAATCCACGCGGCCGAGAAAGTCCAGATAGAAGAGATACTCCCAGGGTTTGCCGCGCAGCGGCCGGGATTCGATCTTGGTGAGATTCAGATCCCGAAGGGCGAAAGCACTCAGGCAGCGGAACAAAGCGCCGGGGATGTTGCGCGTGGAGAACACCAGGGAGGTTTTCCACTGCGCATTTGGGGGTATCCTCGGATTATTCCTTCGGGTATATTCCGGAGTCCTCAAGAGGAAGAAACGGGTGAAATTCCGTCGATCATCTTCGATCGAGCGCCGCAGGATGCGTGCGCCATAAATCTCGGCGGCTACCGCGGAAGCGATGGCGCCGGCATCGCCGAGTCCTTCTTCCATAATCATCTTGGCGCTGCCCGCGGTGTCGTAATAAGTCACCCGCTCGATCGCTGGGTGGCGCGCGAAGAAATCCAGGCACTGGTTCAGCGCCACCGGATGGGAGTACACCCGCCGGAGGTGGGAGAAGGGCACGCCCGGAGGCGCCATCAGGTTGTGGACGATGCGCACGTTGGTCTCGGCCACGATGGGAAACTCGTAACGCTGCAGGTGATCGTAGTTCTCGTGAACCGAGCCTGCCAGGGTATTTTCGATGGGGATCACGGCGCCCGCGGCGGCGCCCTCCTGCAGGCTGCGGAAAACATCCTCGAAGCGCGGGCAGGGGAGCAGGTCGATTCCGGCGCCCAACAGCTTGCGGGCGGCCTCTTCGCTGAATGCGCCGCGCTCGCCCTGGAATGCGATGAGCGCCTTGCGGGCTGTGCGGGTCATCGCTCGGGGCCGTCCCATCGGCGCACGTTTTCATCGGGCACGCCCATCAGGTCCAGCACGCGGTCCACGCTGTGGTCCACCAGGTCGAGCACCGTTTGCGGCCGATTGTAGAATCCGGGGATGGGCGGCGCGATGATGGCCCCCATTTCGGTGAGCGCGACCATGCTCCGCAAGTGGCCCAGGTGGAAAGGCGTTTCGCGCACCATGAGCACCAGCTTGCGGCGCTCCTTCAGGGTTACGTCGGCGGCCCGCACCAGCAGATTGGAGGCGATGCCGGCGGCGATGGACGACATGGTCTGGATGGAGCAGGGCGCCACCACCATGGCGTGTACCGGAAACGAGCCGCTGGCCAGGCGGCACGAGATATCCTCCGGAGAATAAGAGTAATGGACCATTTTCTTCAGATCCGCGGCGTGGCTGCCGGTTTCCAGAAACAAGGTCTTCTCGCCGGCGCGGGTGAGCACCAAGTGGGTCTCCACGGCCGGATTGCGGCGCAGCCGCTCGAGCAGCCGCACGCCGTAGATGGCGCCGCTGGCGCCGGTGATTCCCACCACAATTTTCAAAATTGACCTCTCATGCCGATCCCTGTTCCGAATTCAGAACAAAACCGCCCACTTTCGCCTTGTGTGCAACCGCGCACCCGGATATAATCGCAAGCGGTACATGGGAGTATCGCCGGGGTAGCCTGGCAGCGCCGGCCGGGCGCCGGCAATGCCAGCATCCCCTGACCGAGTATTATAGCCGGGATCGTAACATGGAAGACGCCGGACACAGGCTGAAGCGGGCGCGCGAGCGGCTCAACCTGCGCTATCGCGATGTGGAGCAAGCCAGCAACCGGATCGCCGAGCTGCGCCAGAACAAGGAATTTTCGATCGCTCTCAGCCGCCTTTCCGATATTGAAAACAAAGGGACGGTTCCCACGATCTACCGGCTATACTCGCTCTGCGCCATCTACCGGCTGGACCTCACGCAGGTTCTGGAGTGGTACGGAGTGGACCTGGCGGTGCTGCCCGCGGAGGCCGCCGCCCTGCCGCTGGAGGATACCCACCTGCTCGGTTTTGGGCCCGCCATACACGGCGAGGTTCAGGTGCCGCTGGTGATCGACCCGGGGGTGGATCTAAGCCAAACCACCTATCTGAGCCGCGCCATCCGCCGTTGGGGCAGGCTCCCGCTTTCCTTATTGAATGCCGTGGATCTGATGCATCATCGCTACGCATTCGTGGGATCGGAGGATTGGTTCATGTACCCGATCCTGCAACCTGGCGCGCTGGTGCTGATCGATGAAAGCCGCCGCAAGATCGTCAACTCCGGCTGGAACAACGAGTTCGACCGCCCCATTTATTTTCTGGAACATCGCGGGGGCTGCGTGGTGGGCTGGTGTACGCTGAACGGCGGGCAATTGGTCCTGCAGCCGCATCCGGCCTCGCAGTGCTCGCCCGTGGTCTATGCGCATCCGTCCGAAATCGACGTGATCGGCCAGGTTTCCGGCGTGGCTATGATCCTGGATCAGGGGAAACGGCGCCGAACTCGCGTTGGAGCAGGGTGAGCAGGGTTTCCAGATCCCCCGCGAAAAGCCGTTGCTCGAAGTCCTGCGCCGTGGGCGGCGCCCAACCCCGATAAGGCGCCGTGGCCGCCCAGTCGGCCAGCATGGCGGCCGGATTCGGGGTTTCGGCCAAATACTCCCGCAGGTCGGCCTGCTGCTGTTCCAGGTTCAGGCATAGCCAATCCTGGAACACCCGCGCATGGCTGCGGCGCAGAGTCTCCCCGGCCTCCTCCTGGCCGATCATTTGCGCCAGACCCGCATGTTCGTATGCGCCGCTGGTCTGGTTGCGCAGCGAGGCGAGATACAGCACGCGGCCGAATAGGGTCGGGATGCGCGCCAACGTGTGGCGCCAAAGCTCGCCGGCCGGTTCCTGGCCTGGTCGCCGGTCTGGCCTGAATTGTCCAGTACTCATAGAAAGCTCAGGTGGCTCNNGTTTGCCCCGGAAGGACTAGCAGTCCTGGAATTATTGTACCTCATAGGCCTTTTTTGGTTATCCTTCGTTAACAGGCGTTCCGGATTCGGAAAAGTTTTGCCCGGCGTCGCCGCATCGAACAGCCACCGTATAACTTTAGGTCATAGTTACTTTAGTTACAAGGAGAAAGACCCTATGTTTAAGAAAATTTTGCTGGCCGTCGTGCTGGCACTTTCGTTTCTTTCAGTTATCGGCGTCGAAGCCAGTGTGCCACCGCCGACGTGCAATCCGTGCCCTTGGGTGAACTAAGGCCGCAATCGCCACCCGGTGTAGGGGAGTTAGGTCCACGGACGCGGGGTTTTGCCACATTTCATCCGCCGTGTTGATAGAATCGGGTTTCGAAGCGTCGCTCCGGAGTCCCAATGGCTGGCATTCTTGACTGGCTCATGGTGGCAGGCACCGCGATATTGGGCGTTCGCCTGTTCGCTTTGGGCCTCCACCGCCGATACCGGGTCTTTTTCTATTACCTGATCTTCGCTACGCTGCGGCTGGGCGTTTTCGCCAGCATTCCGCAGGGAAGTAACGCCTACCAGAAAATCTGGGTGTTGACGGAGCCTCTCGAATGGCTCCTGTATGTTCTCGTGGTTCTGGAGATTTATGCCTTAGTCCTGCAGGACTATCGAGGCTTGTCCACGGTGGGCCGCTGGGTTCTCGTCGCCGCGGTTGTAGTGGCATTGTTAGCTTCCGGCATCAGCCTGATGGCGCCGTCCCAGTCCACGCAGAGCCACCTGATGCGTTATTACTACGTGGCGGAGCGGGCAGTCTACTTTAGCCTGGTTGTCTTCCTGCTTTCGATTCTGGGCTTGCTGATGCAGTACCCCATCACTCTGAGCCGCAACATCGTCGTCCACAGCATGGTGTTTTCCGTTTATTTTCTGTGCAATACAGTCCTCTACCTGTTGCTTAGCATGCGCGGATACGCGGTCATTTTCCAGATTGTCGATGCCCTTTCCGTTATCACCTTGGGGGCGGTGGGGGCATGGCTGGTGATGTTGAATCCGGC
>PMVV01000381.1 GCA_003166475.1 Bryobacterales bacterium
TGACAAAGACCGCTCCCTGACCGTCGCGGCTCGGTAATCCCTGCGAAATCAGCGCGACTGTTGCCGAGCCGCGACCGTAAGGGAGTGGTTTCCCCAAAACCGTTAAGCACCCCCCGGCTATTCAACGGCTTTCCCGCCACGCCGACGGCGACTGTTTGCAGAGGTGGCGCATGCCGCTCAAATTGCCTTCGCCTTCCTCGCCCACATTGGCGACCAGGCCGGCCCCGTTATCGGAGATGCCCGGACCGCGAAAACGCCCGTCCGGCTCCACGCCGATGTCTTCCTTAACGCGCGGGGCGAGCACCGTATCGAGGTGCGCGGTGAGCGCCACGTAGGGACCTTCGGCGTGCGCATCGGGCGTCGCGACCACGTTGCCGGCGCGATCGATTTGGGCGTCCCAACCCAGGTTCCGGAATTGCGCCACCATCCACTCCGCGCGCTGTTGTTCGAGGAAAGTGGGCGCGGGCACGCGGCAGAGCTTGCAGGTGAATATCGTTGATCCACTGCTTCTCGCGCGCGAACCACTGGAGGCACTCGCGCATGCCCGGCNNCGCCGATCAGCCTGGAGATAGGTGCGAGGTTTGCCGCCATGCCCTTTCAGTTTAGCCGGTTTTGGGGAAACCGCTCGTATTGCTACAATCCGTCTAGGAGTCACATGAAACGATACCCCGCAATACTTACCGGCCTAATGTTGCTGGCGCCCGCCGCTGTGCTGGCAGCCACCAATGCCGCCGCAGTATGGGAAGGCTCAATCAAGACACCCAATGGAGATTTGGGAGTGGTCTTCAACCTCCATCGAGACGGCGACAAATGGGCCGGGGAAATGGATGTTCCGATGCAAGGCGTGACCGGACTGCCGCTCGCTAACGTCAAAGTGGACGGCGCCGCGATCGGCTTCACCATGCCCGGCCAGGGCGATCCGCATTATGACGGCAAGCTTTCCGACGACGGCAAGAGTATCTCCGGCAATCTTAACGCCGGGGGCCAGCAAATTCCGCTGGACCTGAAATGGAAGTCGGAGCCGAAGGCCGTGGAAAAAGCGGCGCCGTCAAATACCGGCGACGTGCAAGCGCTGGAGGGTGTCTGGGAAGGCGTGCTGGACGCCAACGGCACACAGCTTCACGTGCGGTTCAACTTCACCAGGAACGCCGACGGCAGTATCGCGGCCACGTTCGACAGCCTGGACCAAGGCGTCAACGGCGTGCCCGTCGCCAGCATTGCCCGCACGGGAGACACGGTGAAGCTGGAAATAAAAACGGTCAGTATTTCCTACGAGGGCACGTTGAACAAAGACGCCTCCGCCATGACGGGGAACTTGATCCAGATGGGGATGCCGGTGCCGCTGAACCTGCAACGCAAGAAGGCCGAGAAAAAGAACTGAGCGGGCGCGACATCGGCAATCTTCCGGAACCTTGGCTGCGCGGGCCTTTGCCGCAAGTCGATGCGTTGGTCGCGCCTGCACTGTACGGGTTTCAGCAGGCGCGCGAGGATCTGGCGCGGCACACCGCGGGGCTCACCGCCGGCCAGGTGTGGGCGCGCACGCATGGACTTGCGCCGCTGGGCTTTCATCTCCGGCACATGGCCGGCAGCGTGGATCGCCTGACTACCTACCTCGAAGGGCGGGATTTGGATGCGGCGCAAATGGAGGCGCTGGCCGCGGAGATGGAGCCGGGCGCGAGTCTTGACGAATTGTTGGCAGCCGTCGACCGCGCGCTGCGGCGGGCCGCGGAGATCATCCGCGCCATTGATCCAGCCACGCTGGCTGAGCCGCGCTGGGTGGGACGCAAGCGTCTGCCAACGACCGTGATGGGACTGTTGGTACACATCGCGGAACACACGCAACGGCACCTGGGACAGGCGATCGGCGCGGCGCAGTTGGCGCAAGCCTGCGGCGGCAAGGAGCCCGGCACTGGCGCTTCTCCGCCGTCTATGCTACTTTCTGAATAAAGCAGAGGAGCAGACCATGATCAACCGCCGGGAATTCTTCCTGCGCACCGCGGCCACCGCCGGCGCGGCTGCGTTCGCCAATTTTCCGTATCATTTGTTCGCGGGCACTACCCAGAAGCTCGCCTCCGACCGCATCAAGCTGGGTCCCATGAAGGTAGAGGTAAGCCGCCTGGCGCAAGGCAGCGGCACGGATGGCTCGGGAGGCAGTTCCAACCAGACGCGCAAACTGGGTCTGCGCGGCCTCGCGGACCTGTTCGATGCCGGCTATGACAACGGCGTCACGCTGTGGGATTCGGCCGATCAGTACGGCACGCATCCGCACGTCAAGGAAGCGCTCAAACGGGTGCCGCGCGAAAAGGTCGCGATCCTGAGCAAGACGCACGCCTCCACCGAAAAGGAAATGCGCGCCGACCTGGATCGCTTCCGCCGCGAACTGGGCACCGACTACATCGACATCCTGCTGCTGCACTGCATGATGGATGGCGACTGGCCGGAGCGCAAGAAGGGCGCCATGGCGGTGATCTCGGAAGCGCGCGAGAAAGGCATCGTGCGCACGCACGGCACTTCCTGCCATACGCTGGAAGCGCTTAAGGCCGCCGCCGCGAATCCCTGGGTGCAGGTGGACCTGGCGCGCATCAATCCCGCCAAGGTGATCATGGACGCGGACGTGCAGACCGTGGTCGGCGTGCTGCGCCAGATGAAGGCGGCGGGCAAGGGCGTGATCGGGATGAAGATCCTGGGTGCGGGGGCGCTGCGGCACAAGGCCGACGAGAGCCTGCAATTTGCCCTCTCGCTCGATTGCGTGGATTGCTTCACCATCGGCGCCGAGAGCCGCGAAGAGATGTTGGATTTGACCCGGAAGATTCCAGCCGCCAGCGTGCGGGGATGAAAATAGTGGCTGGTGGCCGGTGGCTGGTGATCGGTGGGTTAGACAAAACCACCAGCCACCAGCCACCCACGGTTCCTAAACTACTTTCACGAAAATAATGACCAGCGTGTAAAGCGCCAGCGATTCGATCAGCACCAGGCTCAACAGCAGGGCGAACCGGATGGCGGGCGCAGCACCGGGATTCCGTCCCATCCCTTCGGCGGCGGCTGCCGCGGCTTTGGCTTGCGCCAGACCGCACATACCGGAAGCGATGGCCATCGCGAAACCGGATGTGATCGCCACCCAGTTGGTGCCGCCCGCGGCCGCCGTTCCAGCGGTCCCTTGGGCGAAAATCGGGCTGGCCAACGCCAACAGCACCAGCGCCAGTAACACTAACTTTGTCTTCATTCTCTTGCTCCTTCGATTAAGAATCGCCCCCAGGAGGTGGTTCCCGTCATCCTCGTACAGCCGGTCTCACACTGAAGGGGCGGCATAAAGCCGGTATTAGTGCTCGTGCGACACTGCTCCGGACACATACATCATGGTGAGCAGCATAAAAATGTAAGCCTGCAGCAAGGAAACAAAAACGTGCAGGCCCATGAAAATCGCGGGGACCGCGAAGTAAGTCAGGCTAAGAAAAACCAGCGTCACCTGCTCGCCCGCATACATATTGGCGAAAAGACGGACGGTGAGCGACAACGGGCGTGCCATGTGGCTGATCAATTCGATGGGTACCATCAGCGGCGCAAGAAACGGCATGGGACCGGCGAATTGCGCCAGGTACTTCCCCACCCCTTGCTCGCGCAGGCCCATCAGGTTGTAGTAACAGAATGTTGCGATAGCACAACCGGCCGGCACGGATGGGGTCATGGTGGGCGATTCGAAACCCGGTATGATGCCGATCAGGTTGCAAAGCAGAATGAACAGGAAGAGCGTGCCGAAGAACGGCATAAACTTCGCTCCCCCGTGGCCCACGGCGTCTTCCGACTCGCCGTGCACGAAGTTATAAATGAGTTCGAAGGCGTGCTGCAGCTTTCCGGGGCGGTCCATCGAGAGCCGGGGGCGCAGGAAGGCAAACAGCAGAATCAGGATCAGCGCCACCAGAAGCTGCATGACAATGAAGCCGGCCCACGGACGGGGCTCAGCAGGCATGCCTACCAGCTTCAGAAAGGCATTGCCTACGCCGGGCAGATTATCGTTGAAGAGCTTGGCGAGCCAGATTTCCTCATGCATATTTACGATTTAGCGACCAGTTCAAAGACGATTTCCATGATCACTGCGGCCACCGGAACAAACAGTCCAATCAGTGCGGCCGGCAAGCTTAAAGAAGTAAAGTTCACTATAGCATAGGCGCCCGCTCCCAACAGCACATAGCGGAGGCCGATCAGGATGGCGAATTTCGGGCTGGGCCGGGCGGTCAGCGCGCCGCCCAGCGCGTCTACCACCCTCTTGAGCCAGCGGAAATTCAAATACGAGGCGGCCGCGCCGAGCAGGTAGGCCACCGCCCACCTCCAGCCGCGCAGAATCAGGCAAGCCAGGCATCCCGCGGCGGCCAGCGCGGCCGTCCCGCGCGCGATGCGGACCAGCGCGTTTTCGAAGAGCGCCTGCTCAGGATCCATCGCTGCCGTTGTTGTGCGTGTCCCGCATGAGCTGCCTCACCAGTTGCACGAATCCGGCGGCGATGCCCAGGATCAGAAACGGGATGTAGAGAAAGTGAGTGTGGAAAGCCCGGTCCAGCAGGTAGCCGATCGCGTAGCCCACCAGCGTGGCAGCGGGCAGCATGAAGGCCAGGGAGGTGTACTCCCCAACCATGGTCATGAAGTTCTTCGGCACTCAATTCATGTTCATGCCGCACATGCCGGGATTGCTGCAGCGTCCGCTGGGACAAACCGGACCGTCGGCCTGTTTCGGACCGGCGGCGTGGGCGGCGAACGTGGAGAACTCCTGGCTCAGATGCTGCTGGCCGCACGACGGACATTCCACCCCCGCGTCATCCGGCGTCCTGCGCACCAGCTTCTCAAACTTCGTTCCGCAATCCTGGCATTTGTATTCGTAGATGGGCATAGGTCTTTAGTCTTTAGCTAGATTTTAGCATGCGCTCGCGGGAAAACTCGCCCGGCTTCCGGGTGACCGCTCCCTTACGGTCGCGGCTCGGTAGTCGCGGCTCGGTAGTCGCGGGTCGGTAGTCGCGGGTCGGTAAGCAGTTACGCGCGCCCGGCGTCCCCGTCGCAGCCGCAACCACTACTACCTGAGTCCCCATCGCACCCGCACCCGGAATCCCCCACGCATCCGCAACCCGAATCGGAAACGCACCCGCATCCCACATCCGAAACACAGTAGCAGCCGGAATCCGACACGCATCCGCAACCGCTATCGGAAACACAACTGCATCCGGTATCCGACACACACCCGCAGCCTGTGTCGCCGTCACAGTAACAACCGGTGTCCGACCCGCAGCCCGTGTCTGAAACGCAACTGCAGCTCTGGTCCGCGACGCAGTCGCAGCCAGAGTCCATCACGCACGGGCAATTGCCCGGCACGCAGTTGCAGGTACACACGGCGCCGGAAGGAAGCGGGCAGAAGCAGGCCGCGGTGTAACCGACGCCCATGCTGGTGTACTGGGTGCCGCTGGCCGCCGGCGACGAAGCCGCGATGTCCATGAAGCACACCGGCTCACGATTGCCGGCGGGCAGCGAATACAGGCGGATGCTCTTGCCCGAGGCCACGGCCAGATTGTTGACCCTGGAATCCATGTCCAAGGACAGGCTAAGCCCCTCGTTGGCCTCAAGCTGGGCCGCCAGCTTCAGGCTGGGCGCGGAGTACAAGCGCGTCGCCGGATTTCCGTAACTGACCGCCAGCAGCTTGCCATCGGCGCTGAACTCCATGGCCGTAGCCGTTTCCTGGTCCGCCACCGACATGATCGGATCCAGGCTGGGGAAGGCAGCCAGGTAGAGTTGCGCTCCGTCATGGGTCGCCAGCCACTCGCCGTCGGCGCTGATGGCGAACGTAGTCCCCGCGCGGGTCTGCAGTATCTGCCCGGTGGAGAGCAGCCGCAGGTACACCTGCGACCCTGAACTGACCAGGAAACGCCCCTGCGGTGCAACCGCCACCGTATTCATGGCGTCTGTACTGTCGGTGAAGCTGTTGAATAGCGTGGCGCTCTCGACGGACCAGACCTTCGTGGTATGGTCCAGGCTCGCCGACACCAACGTCTGGCTGTTGGGCGTGAACGCCAGCGCGCCGACCGTATCCGAGTGCCCCGTCAGCGCCCGCTGGTTCTTGCCATCCGCCGACCATAGTTGCAGATTGCCGTGGGCCATGCCCACCGCGATCCAATTGCCGTCCGGGCTCACCGCCAGCCGGTACGGAACATCCACCGTGCCGACCGTCCGGAAAAGAGCGCCGCTCGAAGCGTTCCAGAACTTGACGAAACTGTCCTGTCCGGCGGTGATCAGGGTCTGGGCGTCCGGGGAGAAGCTCAGGCTTGCCAGGAGGATCTCGTGAGCAAAGGCGCCCGTGGAACATGTGGAACAGGCCCCGCCGCGCGCCGCTCTGGGAAACAGCCCGGCCGCGCCTGCCGCGAGCAACCCGACCATGCCGCGGCGTGTCAGTATCCGCGGCCTTTCCCCGGCGGTCTTCGCCGGCAGGGGGAAGTCCGAAAGGCGGTCTTGAAATCTCGCGCTCATGGGAGCAACCCAATGATTAAATCAGGTCTGATACTCCATAATATATCGGGAATCATCAAGCTCCGCCCCGTCCACTTATTAGGCGTAGCGACAGCCCTGCTGGGTTTCGTCATTTCCGCGGCGGCCGACAACATGGTGACCATCGCGGGCAGCGGATCGGACGGTTTCTCGGGCGACGGCGGCAATGCCCTGGCCGCCCAAATGGGGGCGATCTGGGGCCTGGCCGTCGACGCGCAGGGAAATGTATACTTCGCCGACACCTGGAACCAACGCGTACGCAAGGTGACGGCCGGCGGCGCGATCTCGACCGTCGCCGGCTCGGGCTCGCTCGGCGACGGGGGCGATGGCGGACCGGCGCTGTCCGCCGATCTGTTCTGGCCAGCCGGGCTGGCTCTGGATACCGCCGGCAACCTTTATGTCAGCACCGGCGCGCGCGTCCGCAAGATATCCAGCGACGGAACGATCGCGGCCTTCGCCGGCACGTCGTCCGCGGGCTACGGAGGCGACGGCCAAAACGCAACCGCCGCCGCGCTCCGGGAGCCGCGTGGCTTGGCCGTGGACTCCGCCGGCAACGTCTACATCGCGGACTCCGGGAATTTCCGCATCCGCAAAGTCGGCCAGAACGGCAAGATCGCCACCATCGCCGGCAACGGCCAGTACGGTTACTCGGGTGACGGCGGACCCGCCACCGCCGCCCGCATCGGCTACGTCGAGGCCCTCGCCCTCGACCCGTCCGGCAACCTCTACTTCTCCGACCCTTACAACCACTGCGTGCGCCGGATCTCCCCTTCCGGCACGATCCAGACGGTTGCCGGCGGAACGTTCGGCACCGGCGGAGATGGCGGCCCGCCCACCGGCGCTCAACTGAAGTACCCACGCGGCCTGGTGGTTGACCGTAACGGAAACCTCTTCGTGGCCGATTCGCTGAACTACAAGGTCCGCGTGGTTGGCGCGGGCGGCACGCTGTTTACCGCGGCCGGGACCGGCTCGGCCGGCTTCACTGGAGACGGCGGTCCGGGACCCTACGCCAGCCTGAACATGCCCTACGCCCTTGCCGCGGACCCCGCCGGCAACCTCTATATCGGGGACCTCCACAACTTCCGCATCCGCTGCCTGCAGTCTCCTCAAGTGCCGCCGCAGCCCGCTCCCAGTCGCGCGACCCCCGTCGTGAATTCGGCCAGCTACGCCGGCCCCGCCGCCCCCGGCGCCATGGTGACCGTCTTCGGACAGAACCTGGCGAGCGGCGTCGCGTCGGCAACGGCCGTTCCCCTGGCGACCTCGTTGGCAGGCGCCACCGTCCTCATCAACGGGTCGCCAGCCCCGCTGCTGTATGCCTCCAGCAGCCAGATCAATTTCCAGATGCCGCTGCTAGATCCCGGCGCCGCTTCCATGAGCGTCGAGCGGGATGGCGCTGGTTCGGCCCCGGTCGGCATCGTGGTAGCGCCGTCCGTTCCGGGGATCTTCGCCTTCGGCGAGAACCAGGGCGTGATTCAGAACGAGGATTACACCTTGAACTACCCTGGTAACCCTGCCCGGCCGGGCACACCCATCATTGTCTGGGCTACCGGCCAAGGCGACGTGATTCCATCCGTGCCGGCGGGACAAGGCGCGCCGGCCAACCCGCTGTCACAAACCATCAGCCTCCCGAGCGTCACCATCGGCGGACTGCCCGCGCAGGTGCTTTTCAGCGGACTGGCGCCCGGTTTCGTCGGCTTCTGGCAGATCAACGCCATGGTCCCCGCCAACGCACCGGCCGGAGACGACATTCCGGTCCAGGTGGTGCTTAACGGCGCCGCCAGCAATACGGTTACGATGGCCCTGGCCCCGTAGCGTCCCGAAACAGGTAATGGTAGATCACGTCGGCCGCGATTTGGACCTCGCGGGCAAATTCCCTGGGAGTGGAACGCGCCGCGCGCGCGAGTAACGACCAGAAATGCCGGTCCATCATGCGGGCGAAGGCGGGCAGGTCGCGATCCCGGCGGGCGTTCGGATACTGTTGCAGCAGGCGGAAGACGCCCAGGATGCGCGCATGCGTCCATCGCTCGATGGCCGTTTGCATCCGGCCCAGTTCGGCATCGGTGAGGGCCGCCTCCTGCCAGGCGCGCACCACGCCGTAGTATTCCAGATCGGCTCGAAAAGCGGCTGCCAGAAAGCCGCGGAGGCCGCCGCGCACGTCGTCGCCGCCTTTCGGCCGCAGATCGAGATCGTGCAGGCGCTCCAGCAATTCGTTCATGAGGACGATGAGAAGCTGGCGCTTCGAGCGGAAGTAAGTGTAGAAGGCCCCGGTGGCCGTGCCGGCGCGCCCGGCGATCGCCTGGATCGACGTCGCATGGTAACCCTGCTCGGCAAACAGGTTCCGGGCGGACTGCAGCAGCTTCTTGCGCGTGGCGAGGCTGCGCGCCTGCCGGGGCGGAGCAGGCAGGTCCTCGTCCGGCGCGAGAACCGGCGGACCTGGACCCGGCATTACGGCTTGCGCCACACGCCCGCGACCCCTCCGCCGCAGCAGATCAGCATCCACCCGCCAAACACGCCGGCCGCGCCCGGGTCGAGATTTGGAAAGACGGTGGTGAAAAAGGCGCACGAGAGGGGGTCCAGTATCAAGGTCGGAAGGATCAGAAGCGTGGCGGCGGTGGGCCATAGATCCCTTGCGAAACCGAGCCGGTGGCAAATCCGGGGCACCAGGAACGCCATCAATACGAAGCTGGCCAGGTACAGGGTACAAATATACTTGACTATTCCAATGCCTTGGGCTATACTTTAAGCATGGAACAGGAACCCAAGACCCTTCAACAAGTTACGCTGATGGCAGCCGATCCCGACAAGGCCCGCGAGTACGTCATGCCGCGCCGTTGGGCCGATAAGGTTGTCTGCCCCACTTGCGGTAGCGAAAAGGTCACGTTCCAGCCCAAGCACAACCGCTGGCAATGCACGAATCGCCATCCCCGCCGCCAGTTCGCCTTGAAGACCGGGACCGTCATGGAAGATTCCCCCTTGGGCCTGGACAAGTGGCTGATGGCGATGTGGCTGGTAGCCAGCAACCGCAACGGCATTTCCTCTTGGGAACTTCACCGCGCGATTGGTATCACCCAGAAGTCCGCATGGTTCCTGTTGCACCGGGTACGGCTCGCCATGCAAGATGAGAACTTCGGCGGGAAACTCGGGGGTGAGGTTGAATGCGACGAAACCTTCATCGGTGGGAAGGCTCGGAACATGCACAAAGAGCGAAAGCGCCGCGCACAGAAAGATGGGGATCGCATGGCTGACAAAACTATCGCGTTCGGTATGGTGGAGCGCGGTGGAACGGTTCGCGCCATGACGGTTGAAGACCGGGGCAAGGCGGAACTTCAAAGCCGCATCAAAGAGCACGTCGAAGCGGCAACGGCAATCTTCACCGATGAACTGCCGTCCTACATGGGACTGTCCGAAGAGTACAAACATGAAATTATCAACCACGCGGTTGAGTACGTGAACGGGAACATTCATACGAACACGATGGAAAACTTCTGGGCGTTACTAAAGCGGAGTCTGAAAGGGACCTACGTTTCCGTTGAGCCTTTTCATCTGTTCCGGTACTTGGATGAACAGACGTTCCGGCATAACAATCGCCTACCCATGTCGGACGGTGACCGCTTCAGCTATCTTGTGCGGAAGATCGTAGGCAAGCGGTTAACCTACAAGGAACTCACCGGGAAGGAGGAAGCCCCGAGCGCCAACTAAAACACTCCCTCGCGGTCCTAAGAAGCGGAAGGCTTAATCTTCCGCTTCGGCCCGCGTTTGTGCGGATTGGCATCAGACTGTTTCTTGTACTCCGCTTCCCGCCGCATGATCTCGGAGTGGGGAACAGATAGCACCTTGCGGACAAGTGCATCAAAGCGCTCGAATGCTGCCTGACCTTCACTTTGTTCTAAAGGCTTCATATCCATCAGTGTACACCTTCGCTACCAAGAGGGTGAGTCTTGAAGTATTCGTTAATCATAATTGTCGTTGCCTGGATTTTAGCACCCATTTCAGTGAAAATTCTGATCTCTCCTGGTATCTTGTCTATTTGCTCGTATGGGACTCTGAAACGTGTCGGTAGCGGACCGCCTTCTAACTGCGCTATCTTTTGTATCTCGAAGGCTAGAATGTCCGCTGCTTGCAGCGGGGTAAATCCTACGATACCCTTGGCTGGGTTATCCTTCTTGTACCTTAGGATCGGCGCATTTCCAGTTCCTTGTGTCAGCATGTCAATTAAAGTGCCTTGATGTTCATCGCCTCTCTCAAAGATCATTTCCGCTTGGTTGCGAAACTTTTCACGACATCGCCATGCCTCAATTTCGGTCCATAGCAGACTACCAGCGGTAGCGATCAGTGATGGAAAAAAATATCTCCGCGCATCTAGTGTCACAGTATCCAGAACATTAACAGGCAAGATACACGCAACCTTGCGCCACGCATGACTCTTGACGATATCGAGCAAATCCTTCATCAGGTCTTGGCGGCGCTGCTCTTGTCCTATCCAAGTCTTATCAAATGGTTTCTTGGGATGCGTATTCGCATGTGAGAAGGGCTGCATGTGAAAATAGGCAAGACCATCGGCGGCTAATCGGGCGCGCCATTGCGCGTCGAAGGAAACCCACTCATCGGCGGAAGACACGAACCCAGCCATGATGAAGTATTTCCGGTCCCTATCCTTGCTGCAATCGAATGCGGCGGTAAGCATCGCCATGTTTACAGACTTCCAATCCGACAGGTTGCAAATCATCGCTATGTGCTTGATCGCCTGTCCCGAATCAAGTTGATCATAACAGACAAGGCTCTCCTCATGCCCCCGGCCTGTCACGCCGCTACTATTGTTGTCGAATTGGGGTGGAATAGTCAAGTATATTTTTACCAGGTACAGGCCCACGGTTTGAGTGGTGTGGTCAGGCCGGATCAGGAAGCCGGCGTCAAGCACACCGCTTACTGACGTGCGCGGCTCAGAAGGCGCCCGCCGACGCAATGCCCGCCGAGCGGAGGCTGGCGGCCATCTTCTCCAGCGCGATCTTGTGAATCTGCGAAACGCGGCTTTCGTTCACGCCCAGCACCTGGCCGATTTCCTTCATGGTCATCTCGTTGGTGTAATAAAGGAACACGACCTTCTGGTAACGTTCCGGCAGGCATTTCATGGCGCCATCCAAAGCGGAGCGCAATTGCCGCCGCTGGCAGATGCGGTCCGGTTGCGAATCCGGCGCGGCGGGGAATTCGATGGGCGCGCTGTTATCCGGATCCGGCCGCAAGGATGAAACCGATACCAGGCCGAGATTCTTCAGTTCCAGCGCCACCCGGCGCCAGCGGTCGATTCCCAACCCCAGCGTCGCGGCAATCTCCTCCTCGGTTGGCGTACGGCCCAGTTGGGTCATGAGGTTGTGAGTCACCGCATCCAGTTGCTTCTGCCTCTTGCGGAGGTCGCGCGATGCCCAGTCCAACTGGCGCAGGCTGTCCAGGATAGCGCCCTTCACGCGGTGCTTGGCGTAACTCTGAAAAACGACTTTCTTGTCCGGATTGTATTTCGACGCGGCGTCGAACAGCCCCAGCACACCGGCGTGCACCAGATCGTCCAGATCCACGTGCACCGGCAGGCTTTCATGGACGCGGATGGCGATCGCCCTGACCAGCGAGAGATTTTCGAGAACGACCCGGTCCCGCGCCGCCCTGACGGTTGCTTCCTTGCGTCGTGCCGTGCCGTTTACGCGTCCCATATTCTCGTTCTCCTTTTTGCTCTCGCCGGATTCCGTCCGGCAATACGCTGGAATGCAACGCAACTACCAGAGGCCCGCATCGGACAAAGGCCTTAGTTTCAGTAGGCGTTTGGCTCGGAAAGGAGGTAAGGCGGTTCGATTCGGAACTCCCGTTTCAATGCGGAGCACCATTGTGGGGCAGTCCCTCGGGGGATGAAGCACGGCCCTCACTTGCCGGCGTTGCACGGGACTTCGGCCCCGCATCACTTTTTTCAGGCTTTGGTCGAAACTGGCCCGGCCTTGCCCGGCTGCGCGCGACCCGAAGCCGCACTTGATCGTCGCTCACAGGGGCACGGCCGCGCCTGCGCGCCCGCGGACGATTCGATTTCCAGTGCTCGAACGGAGGCAGGGGTGTTCGCATCGGCCGCTCGCCGGTGAGCCCACAGCGCCGCTCGATCGGCGATCTTTCTTCGGCACATTCTTTGCTGCGAAGTCTTTCCGGTCGTATGGCTCCTGAAAAACCCCGGTGGCATTCAGGCTAATGTCAATACTGTTCACTTTGGTGGGGCAGACCATCGCACTTCGTGGTCTGCCGCCTTCGGGGGCGCTGGCAGACGACATAAAACGATCGTCTGCCCCACCGAAACATCATTAAGTGAACAGCATTGAGGCTAATGTCCAGAAACTCTGGACCACCCCGTCTACTGGCGAAGCATGTCCGAGAGACATTTATATTCGTTCCGTTTAGTACCGTTGGCCTTCAAGTTGGCTCTCTCAGAGGACTTCATTTGTGATCTAATGATCTTAACTGAGTGGGCGAGTTTAGCGAAGAACATTGGCGAACCGGCTTGGCCGCCAGCCTCAAGACCTGGCGCACCGCGCAGTGTCCGTTCCTTATGGAGTACTCCCCGGCGGTGCTCGAGCAGATTCGCCGGGAAGTCGACAGCGGCCGCAGTTTGCCAGGTGGTGAACGGGAGACTGGCGGCGTCCTGTTCGGCATCCACGAGCCCGGCCGCATCTGCATTCTTGCCTCGAAACCGCTCCCGTGCGAGCATGCCATGGGCCCCGGCTTTGTTCTGTCGGAAAAAGACGAGAAGCGCCTGGCGAAGCTCATCGCGGCCCCCGCCACGGACCCCGAGTTGAAGGGTCTGGACGCTCTGGGCTGGTACCACGCCCACATTCGGAGCCGGATCTTTCTCTCCGAGCGCGACTTGCAGATCCAGTCCCGCTACTTCGCCGCCCCGCACCAGATCGCTCTGGTCGTTCACCCCAGATCCGACGGCCCGGCGCGCGCCGGCTTCTTTTTCACCGAATCGTCGGGCGAGATGCGCACGGAGTCCAGTTACGAGGAGTTCACCATCGAGACTCCTCCGCCGCCGGTACCGGAACTCAAGCCGCCGGCAGTTTCCAGGAGGGTCTCCTCTCACCGGCGGACAACCTCCCCTGCGAAGCCCGAGCCGCAGGCGGCCGAACCGATCTGTCCCAAGTGCGGCGGCAAGCATCTCCGGCGTTCGCGCAGGACGGGCCCTATCGAGCGGCTCGGCCAGGTTTTCGGATATTACCCGTATCGGTGTCACGAATGCTTGTCGCGGTCTTTTTTGAAAACCTCGCCCAATCTACTGAGGGTCGCCCGATCCAGTCCCCGGAAGCGGCCGGAAGAGCGCAAGAGAGCCCGGCAGCGTACGCGGCGCGAGCTGCTCCTTTGGGGCGGCGGAATCTTTGGCTTCTTGGCGATCCTGTACTACATCGTCCGGGACACCGGCCCAAAACCCGATGCGCCCTAGTCGCCGAAGTTCAGAGGTTACAGTCATCCTGCGCAGCTCTGATGCCGCGATGCCGAAGCTCCGATGGATATTTCGGACGCAGCTTCCGGGCCGGCGCTTCCCTACAACTTGGCGCCCGCCAGGGTGCCCCGGCTGTTACTGACAACTGATGGAAAACGACGGCCCCAGCAACTCGAACAGAACCCCTGGAGGCGTGTCGATCGTGAATTGAACTGTTCCGGCGTCACCCGCACGGCTTGAGTATGCTCGTGGTCCGAACCGTGCGATTACCATTCCCGAGGTCAGTGCATCTGTTGCCGGGGTGCTGCCGGAAGCCACGGTGCCCGGTCCGGCTAGAGTGGTCAGATAATGGACGTTGCTGTCCTCAAGGGAATCCGCCGGGCTCGCGGCCGTGAACCGCAGCTTGATCTGCCCCTGTCCTGCTGCGGCCGAGGTGCGCAGCTTATATCGGAAGGTGAGAGTCTGACTGTTTGGAGCTGCCGGCGATAGAGAAACGATCCCAATCGAGCATTCTGGCGCGATGCTGAGAGCCAGCGTCGTCCCAGTTGGCGACGACTTGTCTTCGATCAGCCTAGGGACATCTAAGTCAATATACTATACTTATAGTATACACAGCTAAAGACCAGCCGCCAGAAAGGGAGATTTTGATCTCATAAGGCGCCAACCGCACTAGTTGGAACTTGATAACCGTGCCTTCGGTATGCAAAGCCATTCACTCACTACATAAATAGTATATGGACTGCGAAGATGCACGCGCCGTTCCGCTCAAAGCCGAATGCTAAAGTAAAGCGGATGGCCTTGTCCGGTTCTGTGCGGAACATCGGGCGCTGATCCGGTGTCTAATCGTGCGCAAAGGTGTCGAGGCCGGTACGATGCGAAAGGCGCTGAAGATCATCGGGTGGTGCCTTGGGATCTTGATGCTCTTCTTCTGCGTGGCGATCTGGCAGAAGTTCTTCTTCTATCCGAAGGTCTGGAAAGCGCACATCACGGTGGATGGGCGGATGTGCGGTGATTGTGCCGTCTACATCCATCGTAGCCGGATCGGCGGCGGTGGTGTGCTTGTGCGCCGGGACCAACAAACGTCGGAGTTGTATTCAGTGGCATTCCCCAGTTCGGAGTTGGGGGTGCCGAACGGGGCCGTGTGGAAATGCGTTGCCGGGGCATTCTCCTTTGTTCCCGGCCTAGCGTTCGATTCCGTTTATCAGTCCTGTACGCCCGACCTGTTTGCTGACCCTCCTCAAAAGCTGTCGCGCATGGACTCCCGGCTGATCGAGTTCACCGCCGACGACGGCAAGCGGGTGAGGGCAGAATGGTGAACCCGGCTCACGAGACGGTTTTGGCTGATCCTCGAAAGACAAGGCTGTTCTGGATCGGCTACGGTGTTTGCATTCTGAGCTTGGGTTTTCCTCCTTACACTGGCGCTCTAATATTCTTAATCCTTACTTTATATTGGCGCCAACTCAACGGTGGCCAATGACGCCGAGATGCGCTTGTCGCCGAGGGTCATGGCCGAGGCAATCATAAGGCGTCGGTTGGGCGCAAGGTCCCGATAACTGCCATCGTTCGTAAGCGTGGTCCCTGGAAAAGGCGTGCCCTGCTTAAAACGATAACGGACGCGCTCGGTGCCCCCGATCCGAAAATCCACCTCAAATTCCTCGACTTCGCGGCTTTCACCTTCAGCAAGCCAACGGCGCTTCTTGGCCGGGCCGGCGCGAGCGGCGAACACACAGAATCCAATAGTTCAGTATTGAGTCCAGCCGTCTCGCCCCACGCGGCCCGGTCACCGCGATCGCGAGAATTCCGAAACCTCCCTTCCCCGCGAGAATTCAGGCGCTTACAGCCATCACCCCATCCTCGCTGCCTGCTTGCCCCGCGCAGGGCGTGCTACTTTGAAATCGAAAGCACGCCGCGGCCAACTCAGCGCATCCCACCGGCACGCCCAGCCGCGCCCCGGTCCCGGATCGCTGCGACGCTACGCGATGCAACATCATGCAACGCATGTTACCGAAAATGGAGGAATGGGTGGCACTCGCATCTTCCGAAGAATCGCCGTGGCCAGCGCCCCGGCCATGAGCTGTGCCCGCGCAGGAGCGGTCTCCATGCAACACGATGCAACGCCATCTGGAAACGGATGTTACGCAAATCTCGCCAACCCAGCACAACCCGTCCGACCCATCAGCCACAATTCGGTTGTCGCCACTCAACTCATTCTGTTATGCTTCAGTTGTCGAATTCATACAAGTTAGCTACCCGGCCTAGCAGGCCGGGCCCCACGAAGAGGTTTTGCCATGTCAGGTCATTCGAAGTGGGCGACCATCAAACATAAGAAGGCCGCACTCGACGCCAAGCGCGGAAAAACGTTCACGCGCATCATCAAGGAAATCATGATCGCCGCCCGCAACGGGGGCGATCCGGACGCCAATCCCCGCCTCCGCACCGCCATCCTGGCCGCCAAAAACGTCAGCATGCCCGCCGATAACATCAAAAAGGCCGTCATGCGCGGCACCGGCGAATTGGAGGGAGGCCAGATCGACGAAGTCATGTTCGAAGGCTATGGGCCGGGCGGCGCAGCCGTTCTGGTCAAAGTCGCCACCGATAATCGCAATCGCACGGTGAGCGAAATCCGCCATTGCTTTTCCAAGAACGGCGGCAATCTGGGCGAGGTGGGCAGCGTAGCTTGGCTGTTCGAGCGCAAGAGCCATGCCTACGTGCCGCGCGACAAGACCAGCGAAGAGCAGCTCATGAACATCGTGCTGGACGCCGGCGCCGACGATCTGCGCGACGAGGGCGACCAGTGGGAAGTCGTCTCCCCGCCCGAAGCGCACGAAGCCGTGATGGAGGCCCTGCATAAAGCCAATCTCCCCACGGAGTCGGCCGAAGTCGCCATGCTGCCGAAGAATCTGGTGCGCCTGGAAGGCAAGAACGCGGGCGCCATGCTGCGGCTCAGCGAGGCGCTGGAAGAGCAGGACGACGTGCAGAACGTGTATTCCAACTTCGATATCGACGAAAAGGAGTTGGAGGCGCTGGCCCAATAAGGTGCTGGTGCTGGGGGTCGATTGCGGCACGCGGCGGACCGGCTACGGCGTCATCGAATCCGATGGCGGCGGCCACAAGCTGGTCGCCTCCGGCGTGATCTCGACCAACGTGAAGGATCCGTTCGAGGCGCGCCTCCATGAAATCGCGCGCGGGCTGCGCGAGGTGATCCGGCGCCATGCGCCCGTGGCCGCCGCCGTCGAGCAGGTGTTTTACGCTGCCAACGTCAGAACGGCTCTGAAACTGGCGCACGTGCGCGGGGTGGCCCTGCTGGCCATCGCGGAAGCCGGGTTGGAATTGGGCGAATATTCGCCGCTCGAAATCAAGACCAGCGTGGTCGGTTATGGCCAGGCGGGGAAGCGGCAGGTTCAGGTGATGGTGCAGTCGCTGCTGGGGTTGGATGCCATGATCGAATCCGAGGATGCCTGCGATGCGCTGGCGGTGGCCATCTGCCACGTCACGCACGCCAGATTTGCCTCACTGAGCCGCGACACTCCGAGCCGCGACACTCCGAGCCGCGACCGTAAGGGAGCGGTGGTGGGATCAATTTCGAAATGAAGCGGTGTTTGCCATTGTTGTGGTGCGTGTCTCTAGCTGCGGCCCATCTTGCCGATGCTGCGGACGTCCCGCGTCTCTACTTCTCCAAGTCGTTCCCCGCCAGCACGCCGGCCTACGTGGCCATCAATGTGGACAAGACCGGCGCGGGCGACTACCGCGAGGAGGAAAATGACGACCGCCCCGTGCGCTTTCAATTGAGCCAGCCGGAAGTCGCCGCTATGTTCGATTTGGCCGCCAGTCTCGGCTATTTCGACCACCCGCTGGAATCGCCATTGAAGGTCGCGTTCATGGGTAACAAGACCTTCCGCTTCGTGGATGGCGCCAGGAAGAACGAGGTCAAATTCAATTTTTCAGAGGACCCCGCGGCGCAGGCCCTGGCCGACTCGTTCGAGCGCATCAGCGAGTCCGAACAGCTCTTCACCAATCTGGAAGTGTCGGCCAAGTACGACCGGCTGGGCGTGATGCAAGCGTTGCTGCTGCTGGAATCGGCCTACGACCGTAAGCGCGTGGTGGACGCCGCGCAGTATCTGCCGTTGCTCGACCGCATTGCGAAGAACGAGAGCTACATGCATCAGGCCCGCCTGCGGGCGGCCAGCCTGGCCGACGAGTTTCGTGCCCCGAAATGAAGCTCCTCTGTGCCGCTCTTTTTTTCGCAACGCTGGGCTGGGGGCAGAATGCGCCACCCGCCGCCCCTGCCGCCGATCCCAATGCCGGCGAAAGCCAGGCCTTGAGTCAGGCCGTGTCCGAGGCCGGCAACAGCCCGGTAGATTTTATCCGCGCTCTGGAAAAGCATCTCGCGAGATATCCGAACACCACGCGCCGCAACGAAATCGAGCGGGCGCTGGTCAAAGCCGCCATCGAAGCCAAGGACGATAAGCGCATCGTCGAGTATGGCGGGCGGGTGCTGGCGCGCGAACCGGGCGATGCCCAGATTTTGGATAAAATCGTCCGCGCCCTGCTGGTTTCCGACGCCGCCGACACCTCGGAGCGCGCGCTGAAATATGCCAGGCAGTATGAAGAACTGCTGCGCCAGACTCGCAGCCAGCCGGCCCCGGGACATATGAGCGAGGCGCAGTGGCATGAAGAAGTGGACAAAGGATTGGGGCGCGTGCTGGCCTGCGAAGCGCGCGCCACCGGCAATCTGGGCAAGATTGACGAGGCCATCGCGCTGGCGCGGCGGGGTTACGAAACTTATCCCACGGCCGAGGCCGCGCGGGAGATCGGCCGCTGGCTGCTCCGTGCCGGCCAGGATAAGGATGCGCTCGGCCCTTATGCCGACGCCTTCACCATCCCCGATAGCCGCAACACGGACACCGACCGGGCCAAGGACCGCGTGCAACTGGGCGACACCTACCGCAAACTCTACGGCTCGGAAAAGGGTTTGGGCGATCTGGTCATGGAAGCCTACGACCGCACCACCGGGTTGCTGGCGGCCCGCCGGCTGCGCTTGCGCCAGAACGATCCCAATGCGCAAGCCGGCAATGTCCTGGAATTTACGATTTCGGGCGTGGATGGCGCTAAGCTGCCCATCGCTTCGTTGAAGGGCAAGGCCGTGGTCTTCGACTTTTGGGCGACCTGGTGTGGCCCGTGCCGCGTACAGCACCCGCTCTACGAGCAAGTGAAGCAGCGCTTCCACGATTCGCCGGACGTCGTGTTTCTCTCCGTCAACACGGACGATGAACGCGAGCTGGTTGCGCCCTTCCTGAAGGAGAACCACTGGGACCAGCGGCAGGTCTATTTTGAAGACGGGCTTTCGCGGGTCCTGGCCATCACCTCCATGCCCACCACTATTGTCCTGGACCGCCATGGCCAGGTGATCAGCCGGATGAACGGGTTCTTGCCCGAGCGCTTCGTGGATATGTTGACCGACCGGATCAAAGATGCGCTAAAGAATTGAAGGTGATATAATCCCCCCTTCGGACCCCCGATTCTTATGACACCTGAAGCCTCTTCCAACAATGCCGCTCCGCCGTTGGGTGAAGTCGGCCGCATCGCGGACGTGTTCATCGACCCTAAGAAGGCGTTCGCCGATATCGCCGCCCGGCCCGGTTGGATCGTGCCGATCATTCTTGTGGTCGTGGCGTACCTCGCCTTCATGTATTGTTTCACCACGCATGTCGGCTGGGAACATTCCATGCGCCAGGCCATGGAAAACAACTCGAAAATGCAGCAAATGGACCCGCAGCAGCGCGAGACCCTGATTCAACAGCAGGTCAAGTACTCCCCCATTGGAGCGTACGTGGCCGGCCCGATCATCATCGTGGTGGTGGCGTTGATTGTCGCCGGCGTGTTGCTTATGGTTTGCAAGATGATGGGTGCGTCGCTAGGCTTCAAGCAGATGTTTGGCATCAGCGCCTACGCCATGCTGCCCGGACTCATATCAAGCATCCTGGCGACTATCGTCGTGTTCATCAAGAATCCCGAGGACTTTAACCTCCAGAACCCGCTGGCATTTAACCTTGGCGCATTTCTGGAGCCTCCTCCCAATTCCGGGAAAGCTCTTTATAGCCTGGCCACCTCGATCGATCTGTTCAGCTTCTGGACGATCCTTCTGTTGGCCGTTGGTATATCGGCGGCCGCGCGCAGATTTCCTTTCTCGAAGGCTTTAACTGCGGTGCTCCTGCCGTGGATTGTTCTGGTCCTCATCAAGGCTGGCTGGGCCGGTTTCAATCCTTTCGGGTAGCTCCTCGTCCGGCTGCGCCTTCAACAATACGGGCTACATTTTCAGGCGGACGTCAAATGGATACGCCAACACGTCCATGACGCGGAACTTCGCCGCGTCGATGTGCATTGGGTTGAAAACGAAATTGGCTGTGTCAGGAACAATTGCGCTGGGTACTTGCAATAGAACGCCCTCCTTCTTGCGTAGCCATGCCGTCCCCAGGTCGCGAGTTGATTCAAGACGCGTCCTCCAATCCGGGGGCAAGTCTTCCGGCTTGATGGCAAAGATTTTCCGGTCTGGGCCTTCAATTTTCAGCAGCGTGAACTCTGGCGGCACATCATCCGCGCTGGTGTGAACACACACTTCGAGGAGCGCCGCCGACGGACTCCCTGCCAGATAAACGATGGGCCGGCCCGCATCATGCCATCGGCCGGGAACCTTCAGTCCGCCCGCTCCACTGAGGTCGCGATGCCGGCTGATCCTCCAGAGGATCATTTAGACGAACATGCCCTCGTCAATCTGAACGAGCAACTCCTCGACAATCCGGCTACCCGTGTCCGTATTAAGAAGCGATAGTGGCGCGCGGCTGTCGAGGCGCGTGTGAGGGTTTCGCAACCAGGCTAAAGCCCGTTCCCGGCTTCCGTAAACGGACTCCGCCAGTGAAAGTACCCGGATCACCCGCAACACCCGGTCGGACTCCTCTACGGTCAGCTTTTCGCGCCGGGAGCGGCGATGCTGCAGCGTTCTGAGTGGAATGATGGCCGCGTCAATCTCCGAGCGCTGCAGACCCAGCGAAATCAGCCGTTTGATAACCGTGGGCGCGAGTTTCCCTTCGACGATGCGCAGCACCTCCTTCTCGGTCGCCGGAACTCGCAGGCCCAGCCAATCGCCCATCTGCACATTGGTGGCGTTCATCCCGAATCCCTCAACTACATTATGCCATATCGGCTTCGGCAAAATGTCCAACATCAATATCGTTCGCCTCGGTGTCGCGGTATACATCGGGTAGAATTACCCCGTGCGAGAGCCATTCAGGATGCCCTGGAGAATGCAGCCTCCGGCAACGTTGGACAGCCGATGTTTCGAGCCATGAAGGAAGAAGTGGATGGACTGCCCAAGGTCGAGCGCTCCGGCTGGGGGCTTGCCGTTCGCATTGGTGGCCCGGTATGCGATCTGCCGGTTGGAGAGGATGGCACGGTCGAGCCAGCTACCGGCGGCATGTCGGTTGCGGGACCCGGTATTCACAATGTTCACGGTGGGTGTCCCGGCGCCTTTGCTCCTCCGCCTGGACCGCTACCCGCATGCCCTCATCGAGCCGGGCCGCCGATGCCCACTCTCTCATTTCGAAACAGATCTGGCGGGTACCCGCACCCTCCGGAGCAAAGCCTGTGAGTAAAGAACTGGTGCACTACCGTCAGCTTGAAGGAATCGGCGGAAGAAGACGCAATTCTCGACGAGATGGAAAACATATGGCTGAATCTGATCGAGGACGAGCGCGCACTCCTGCGCCTTGAGGGGCCCAGATGCTGGCCCACGGATCCTTCGTCATTGCCTCCCGACCTTGCCGATGCACCGCCCGCGTCAGTGCCAACGCAGTGGGCCTACGAAGGTTCCGCTCGGCTGCCGAAGCCATTCTGTCAGAGGAAGCGGCCTGATGGAGAGCCACCTCGATGCCGTTGCCGAGCAGCTCAATTCCGCAGCATAGTACATTCCACCGGCGAGAGCCGGTTCGGCATCGCGCCTGAAGGGCCACACCGTGACGCCGTCGTGCTGGATGTCCTGAGAAGGAACGCCCGTATTCTATCTGCAGCCGAACTCGATAGCCAAGGCGAGCTTTACTCCCCCTCTGTTTCTGCCTGGCAGCCGCATGCCGCAAGCTGGCGACCCCTTGGGTGTCGGGCATTGGCGAGCGGCGGTGCACAATATGGTTCACATGCATCGTCAGATAGTGAGCGCCCGCGCGGAATCCGAAATGGTCGGGTGGAGATTGGCAGCCCAGCCGTGCTCTTTAAGCAGGAGCTCGCTGAAGCCATCAATCAAGCAGCACTCGCGAACGGCGTCAGCTACCTCAATAAGGAGGACCGGCAGGTCGCGCTCGGCCTCGCGATCAATTGGGGAATGCGACTTCTGCTCAAGGTCCTTTCGGTTCGATCTGGTCATCGAGTGGCAGCATTCCAAAGCATAGGCGGCCGGAGGCAGGCTGAAAGCCGGCTGCGGGCAGAATTGCCCGCCCTCCAATTGCAAACTTCTACAACCATGCAAAGCCCTCAAGCTGTTGACTTTTCCAACAAAACAGCACGGGCAAAATATTTTCGAAAATTTCTTGCCAAACACTAGACAAAAGGACCTGAAAGAGTTACATTAAACCCATACAGACAGCATCCTGGCGGCGAGTCCCCTCCCGCCGCCAACCCTCTGAGTGCATAGGCCCCGGATACCCAGCCGGGGCCTTTAATTTTTGAGCCCAAAAAAACTCTCAAAATAATCTGGCAAAGCACTAGACAAACAGATCTGAAACTGATATATTAAAGTCAATACAGACAGCATCCCTGGCGGCGAGTCCCCTCCCGCCGCCAACCCTCTGAGTGCATAGGCCCCGGTTACCCAGCCGGGGCCTTTAATTTTTGGCGGCCGTTATCTTGTAGATCCCCGATCCGTGCGGCCCGGCGCGGAATGTGTACCCGCCGGGTATCGCTCCGATGTCTTCCCGCTCCCACAAATCCCGCACCACGCACCGCTCCGGCAGCTTGAGCGCCGCCCACGCGACGCGCACATCAATCGGGCCCGCCTCGCCCACATTGAACACCGCGACGTACTTCTCGTTCGCGCCCGGGCCCTCGGCGGTCCACACCACGCTGTCGCCGCCTTCCGCAAACGCGCCGCCGCGGGATCCGTGCTGATCCACCGCCAGCACCTCATCGTTGCTAATCAGTGACAGCGTGAAATCGTCGTTGCTGGGCAGATCGCCGCCGAACATCAACGGCGCCTGGGCGATCGACCACAGGCTTATCAAGGTGCGCTGCTCGTCGCGCGTGAATCGCGTCATGCGGGGTTCGCCGCGTTCGGCGCGAATGCCGATGCGGCCCAGCGGCAGCATGTCCGCGTCGGGCCACGCGCCCGGCCGCCCCACGCCGCTCCAGATCGACATCAGAATGAAATTCAGCCGCAGCGCCTTCCAGTCGTCCCAGAAATCGTCCGAGATGCGCCACATGTTGGCGTTCTCCTGCAGAAATGCCACGTCCTTGATCATGGCCGGCCCCGGCGACAGGCTCAACACGATAGGCCGCCCGGTCTTCCCGATCGCCCGATGCAGTGCGGCGATCTCCTCGCGATGCGCGGGCCGCGCGATGTCGTCGGCCTTGATGTAGTCCACGCCCCAACCGGCATACAGTTTCAAAATCGAATCGTAGTAATCCTGCGCGCCGGGGCGGCTCAGATCGACACCGTACATGTCGGTGTTCCAAGGGCAGACCGAGGCGGTATCCGCGATATCGCTCGCCCGCGCCTTGCTGCCGAAGACCGGCAGATTCGCCTTCACCGCCTGCCTGGGAATGCCGCGCATAATATGGATGCCGAAGCGCAGTCCCAGGCCGTGGATGTAATCGGCCAGAGGCCGGAAGCCGCGGCCGCCTGCCGACGACGGGAACCGGTTCACCGCCGGAATCAGCCTGCCGTACTCGTCCATGGCGAGTTGCGCGCCGGGGCGGTAACCGTGGGCCTGGGCGTTCGGCTCGGACCACTGGATGTCGATGACCACATACTGCCAGCCGTGCTGCTTCAGGTGCTGGGCCATATAATCGGCGTTGGCCCTCACTTCCGCCTCGGTCACAGTGGTGCCGTACGAGTCCCAACTGTTCCAGCCCATCGGCGGAGTGGCCGCCACGGCGTCAGCCGCCGCCCAAGCGGACGGCATCGAAGCGGCAAGCAAGGCGAAAAGTACGACGGAAGATTGCATCGAGGCTCCTCGCGTCAACGTTAACACCGTGGACGGTCTGTTAGAATTGAGAGCGGGACGATATGAAAGTTTTCATCTCATACGGCGCCGCCGCAGATCAAGTCACGGCTCTTCGTCTCCAAGCTTTGGGAGCCGTAAATGGCCTCACGGTATACGTGCCGCCAGCATATACGCGCCAAGGTCTCGCAACTCTCCTGGATCCGGAAGCTGCGCAGAAGCTGAATGACGCAGAAGTAGTTTTGGGCGTCGTCGGGTCTGGCCTGACAGAGGCATGCCGCCAAGAACTCAACACTGGCATCTCTCTTCGTAAACACATGATCGTAATGTCGCACCCAGCTTCCGTACCGCTGCTTCGAAAACCTTTTGGTCCCAACCTCGTCGAGATCGACCCAGACAATCCGGCCCGAGCGGAGTTCGGGATAGTGCAATATCTCAAAACCATTAACGCCCAGCAGAATGCAAAGACGGCCCTTTTGGCGTTGGGTACACTTGCGCTGGGCCTGCTCATTTTGGCGCCTTCCGATTGAACCAGATTCGAATGCGGGCGCTCCGCTGTACGATCGACAGTTCGTGCGTCATTGCTCTCGACCACCTGGACCTTGTGCCCCAGTTGAGCCTCCTCTTTTCAGTCGTGCTCGTGCCCAAAGCTGTAGTGTCCGCGAATTGACTGTACAGTTCCGGTGCCCGGCGTGGTGCAGACGATCATTGTTTGTCGTCTGCGCACCTTGGTCGAATTCGGCAGGCCACGAAAAACGATGGCCTGCCCCACAGCTAAAATCTACTCTCCTCAAGCGCTCTACGCGATTCATTTGCATCGCTGCGCGGTCGTGGAATATGAGTTCTTATTCCGGAACGGACGGCAGCCTTTATAGCACCCTTTACTCGTGCCGCAACGCAATAGTCGGGTCCAGCTTGGCCGCGCGCCGCGCCGGGATATAGCTGGCCGCCAGCGATACGGCCGCCATGGCCGCCAGCACGCCGCCAAAGGTGCCCCAATCGGTCGCACTGACGCCAAAGATCAGGCTGCTCAGCAGCCTCGCGATAAAGATCGAACCGGCCAAGCCTATGCCCAGCCCGATGCCCGCCAGCAGCATGCCGCGGCCCACCAGCATGCGCAGCACGGAATCCCGCTGCGCTCCCAGGGCCATCCGCACGCCGATCTCATGCGTGCGTTCGGTCACCGCGTAGGCCATCAGGCCCGAGACCCCGATGGCCGAGAGCGCCAGCGCGATCACGCCCAGCACGGTCATCGTCACCGCCACGTACGACAACCCCAGCACCGCATCCGTCATCACCCGGTCGAGCGTCTTGATCTCCGCCAGCGGCTGGTCGGGATCCACCTTCGCCACCTGGCTCCGCACGGCCGTCACGACGCGCATAGAATCGCCATGCGTGCGGACCGCCAGGGTCGTCCAACCCTCCGCCGCCTGCCGGTAGCTCCGATACAGCACCGGAGGTGGTTCCCGGTCCAACCAGTCATACTGGATCTCGCCCACCACTCCCACAATCGTGAGCCAAGGCTGGTCCGAATCCGCCGCGCCGGCTTTGATGCGCCTTCCCAGTGCGCTCGCGCCCGGCCAGTAGCGCCGCGCCATGCGCTCGCTCACCACCGCCACCGGCAACGACTCAGCGCCATCCCGTTCGCCGAGCATGCGGCCTTCGCGCAGCGGGATTCGCATCAACGAAAAGTAATCCGCGCTGACGGTCTCCGACTGCGCGGAACGGTACTCCCCCTTTTCCACGGGAACGCCTTCGATGCCAAGCTGCACGATGCGGTGGCCGTCGCCATAGGGAAGGCTGCGCACCATGGCCGCCGCCTCGATCTCGGGCACGGACCGCAACTGCTCCAACACCCG
>PMVV01000204.1:0-19786 GCA_003166475.1 Bryobacterales bacterium
CAAAAACACTCGGTGCGCAGCGCAACCTCAGGTGAACGAGGTGAACGCTGGGAATAAATCCCCACACCGCCGCCTTATGCCACTATAGGAGTATTGTTTTCAAAGCTCCCGCAAACCGGCGAATTCGAAACGGTAGCCTTGCCGCACCTGCGCGATCTGTACCGCACCGCGGCCCGGCTGCTGGGTGACAACGCGAAAGCCGAGGACGTGGTGCAGGAAACCTATTTACAAGCCTGGAAGTCGTTCGCCCGCTTCGAGCCCGGCACCAATTGCCGGGCCTGGCTGTTCAAAATCCTGGTCAACACCATTCATCACCACCGCCGCCATTGGTTCAACCTGCGCCGCGTGCGGGAGAGCGAAGAAATCCTGGAGCAAACCCCGGTCTCGGCGGCCCCCGTTCCGGAGCGCCTCGAACAGCAAGAAATCCTGCGCGCGCTGGATCGTTTGCCGGCCGATTACCGCGCGGCCGTTCTGCTGGCGGACGTCGAAGAGTTTTCTTGCAAGGAGATCGCCGCAATGCTGGACGTGCCCATCGGCACCGTGATGAGCCGCCTGAGCCGCGGCCGCAAGCTGTTGCGCGACGGCGAGGAGGGCGGCCGATGAATACCGGCGGGGCGTGCGAGAAGTTGCGCGGGCATCTGGATGCCTATCTCAGCCGCGAACTGTCCCAGGAAACCAGCCGGGAAGTCGAGCGGCATTTGGAGAGCTGCCCGCAATGCGCCGCCGAACTCGAAACGCGCGCCCGCGTCCGCGCGCAACTGCAGGCCGCGGTGCGCTCCACGCCCGTGCCACCGAACTTGGAAGCCAAAGTCCGGCGCGTCCTGAATGCCAAAGTCTCGCGCCCACGCACGGGCCTGTGGGCCGTCGCAGCGGCGGCCGCCGTGATCGTTTGCGTGACCCTCGTGGGTCTGCTGCGCGAGCGCGCCAACCCGGAACAGGCCATCCTGCGAAAAACCTCCGGACGCCTGGCGGCGGTGCTGAATGTTGGGTTGCGGGATCATCTGCACTGCGCCGTCTTCCGCAAGTATTCCAAACAGCCCGTGGCCGCCCGCCAGATGGACGCCGATCTCGGTCCCGAGTTCGCAGCTCTGGTCCCGCTAGTCCAGGCCAAGCTGCCGCGCGATTTCCGCGTCATCCAGGGTCATCGCTGCATCGCCGGCGGACGCCAGTACACGCATCTCATCATTTCCGGCGGCGCTGGCGGCGGCAAGCTCGTCTCACTCGTCCTGACTCGCAAGCTACCCAGTGAGTCGCTCAGCGGCGGCATTTATCAAGCGGGCGTGGATCGTTTCCAGGTGGTGGGATTCCAGAGTCACGATTACCTGGCCTATGTGATCTCCGATCTCGACGCCAGCCAGAACCTGCAATTGGAAGCGGCTCTGGCGCCCGTCGTGCGCGAATACCTGGCGGCGCACGCGACAGGCTGAAGCCTGTCCCACCACACCACAGGCTGAAGCCTGTCCCACCACACCACAGGCTGAAGCCTGTGCCACCCCGGAAATAGCGCTTGACAGCAGCGCCGGGCGGGTGCATAGTGAAGGTGGGTAGAGAACGAAGTCGGCTTCTCAATCCGCAAGACCCCGATGCTGTATACGGGGGGTAACTGATACCCCGTTGGGGGTAGCCTGCTTGGAAAAGGAGGTTACATAGAACCAGTCGACAAGATGGGCGGCTACCGGGTTCCTTGGCTGAACGGCCGCTGAGTGGTGACGCGCCAAACGCAACGAATTGCAACAGGCGCCGCGGTATTTGCACCGCAGTCAAACAGACTCTCAGCCGGAAGAAGTCTTAGCAGCAGGACTTGGCGGTCGCCCGCTCCTATTTTTGGACCTCTCCCCACCCTCCAGTCCACTTCCGCTACACTGATTGTTCCAGGCAATTCCCAGGCCACCGAACGTGAACGCCGTCGAATTTCAAGGTGTCTCGAAGAGCTACTCGATCTATGACTCGCCGGGCGACCGGCTGAAGGAGTTGCTCTCGCTAAACCGGCTGAAGTGCCACAAGGATTTCTGGGCACTGCACGATGTCAGCTTCGAGACCCGGCGCGGCGAGACCTTCTGCCTCATCGGCGAAAACGGCTCCGGCAAGAGCACGCTGCTGCAAATGGTGGCAGGCATTCTGCAACCCACCCGCGGTTCGCTCACGGTGAACGGGCGCGTATCGGCTTTGCTGGAACTCGGCGCAGGCTTCAATCCCGAATTCACCGGCCACGACAACGTCTATTTGAACGGCTCCATCCTGGGCCTGAGCACCAGGCAGATCGACCAGCGCTACAAGGATATCGAAGACTTTGCCGAAATCGGCGATTTCATCAATCAGCCGGTGAAGACCTATTCGAGCGGCATGGTAGTCAGGCTCGCGTTTGCCGTAGCCATCAACGTGGATCCCGAAATCCTGCTGGTGGACGAAGCCCTGGCGGTGGGCGACATCTATTTCCGCCAGCGCTGCATGCGCAAGGTGCACGAACTGCGCGCGCGCGGGATCACCATTCTGTTCGTTTCCCACGCCATTGCCGATGTGAAAGCGATCGGCGACCGCGCCCTGTGGCTGGAGCAGGGCCGCATGCGGGAGATCGGCGAAACCGACCGCGTAGTGGCCAAGTATCTGGCGGCCATGGTGGAAAAGGACTCGGCCTACCTGATGCTTAGAAGCTCGCCGGAACGCGCGCGCACGGGCCCGCGCGTCGAAGCCCCGGAAGTGGTCGAGCACATTCCGAACATCGACCACCGCTATGGCGACGGCCGCGCGGAAGTGTTGGGAATCGCCGTGCTGGATGCGCAAGGAGATCCGGTTCACCTTCTGGAGCCGTCGCAGCGGATCACCGTGCGCATCAGCGTCCGCGCCCGCGCCGGGATATCGCAGCCCATCGTGGGATTCATGATGCGCAACCACCTCGGCATCGATTTCTCGGGCACCAACACCGCGCGCGAAGGGTACGATCTCCCCGCCATGATGCCGGACGATGTCTATACGGTGGACTTCCATCTCGAGATGCCGGAGTTGTATCCCGCCTCGTTTTCTTTTTCGCCGGCCATCGCCGACGGCACGCTGCTGGGCTACCAGATGTGCGACTGGATCGACAATGCCATCGCGCTGCAGATGGGCCATTCGCCAGGCGAGATCTACGGGTTCCTGCGCCTGCCGTGCCGGGTGGAAGTGAATGCGCGGCTCGCGCCCAAAGCGCCCGAACTGACGGAGCACAGCGTTGGTTGAAACCTCTATTAAAGCCGTGTTCACCGGCGAACGCGTCATCCCGGGCCAGGTCGATGCGGACCTGCTGAACGAACACCTGGCGCGCTACGCTTTCGCGGCGCGGCTGGCGCGCGGCAAGCGCGTGTTGGACGCCGGCTGCGGCGCGGGCTATGGCGCGGCGGAACTGGCGCAATCGGCGAACTGGGTGGTGGGCGTGGATATCGCGGCCGAGGCGGTGGCCTTCGCGCGCGCGCATTACCGGCTGCCGTATCTCGCATTCGAGCAGGCGTCCTGCACCGCGCTGCCGCATCCGGACGCGGCCTTCGACCTGGTGGTGGCGTTCGAGGTGATCGAGCACTTGCCCCTCTGGCGCGACTTCCTGCTGGAGGTGCGGCGCGTGCTGGCGCCCACCGGACAGTTCATCGTCTCCACGCCCAATAGGCTCTATTACGCGGAATCGCGCAGCCACGCGGGCGCCAATCCGTTTCACGCGCACGAGTTCGAATTCGAAGAGTTCAGAAGCGAACTGTCGGCCATCTTCCCGCACATTTCGCTGTTCCTGGAGAACCACGTGGTGGGCGTGGCGTTCCGTCCCGTGCAGGCGGGAGGCGCCGGAGAGACTACCGAAGTGCGCGTGGACGGCGGCGAAACGCCGCCCGCGGAATCGCACTTCTTCGTGGCTGTCTGCGCACACCGGCCGCAGACCGGCCATCCCACGTTCGTCTATGTTCCCAGCGCGGCCAATGTGCTGAGAGAGAGAGAGACGCACATCGCGCTGCTCGAAGGCGAACTGCGCCGCAAGGACGATTGGCTGGAAGAAGCCAAGCGGGATCTGGCGGATTTGGACCGGCAGCATCGCCAACTGACGGCGGAGTTGGAAGAGAGCAACCGCTGGGCCGGGAGCCTCGATCGCGAACTGGCAGCCAGCGGCGCACGCGTTCAGGAACTGCAGGAGGAACTGGGGGCCGCGCAGGCTGCCGCCCAGGCCACCATCGCCGAATTGGACCGGGAAAACCGCACCAAGTCGGAATGGGCGGCGCAGTTGAATGCGCAACTCGACGCCAAGCTGCAGGAGCTGGCGCAGTGTGTCGAGTATCTGCACCAGGCGGAGAAGACCGTGGAAGAGCGCACGCGCTGGGCGCAAAAGCTCAACACTGAAGTGGAGCAGCTTCGCCGCAAGCTGGCCCTGCTGGAGGCTTCGCGCTGGGTGAGGCTGGGCCGCCGCGTCGGGTTCGCGCCTGGCGCCGGGCCGCAATGACGGTATTCCTCCTGCTCCTCTCCCCGCTGATGCTGTTGGCCGCGGTGCTGTCGCTAGCGCTCACCGACCTGCTATGGCGAATTTGTGGGGCAGGCTCTCCGCCTGCGGCGGCCTCTCAGGCCGCCCCGCTCCCCGCGTCCGCAACCGTAGTAATCCCCAACTGGAATGGCCGCGACCTGCTGGAGCAATATCTGCCGTCGGTAGTCGCCGCCCTCTCCAACAACCCCAATAACGAAATCATAGTGGTAGACAACGCCTCCGAAGACGGCAGCGCCGAATTCGTTCGCCGCGCCTTTCCGCAGGTGAACCTGTTATCGCTAGACCGCAATCTCGGTTTCGGCGGAGGCTCCAACGCCGGCTTCAGCGCCGCGAAGAACGACATCGTCGTGCTGCTGAACAGCGACATGCAAGTATCGCCGGACTTCCTGCCGCCGCTCCTCGAAGGCTTCCGCGACGAGCGCGTCTTCGCCGTCTCTTGCCAGATCTTCTTTCGCGACCCGGCCAAGCTGCGCGAAGAGACCGGTCTCACGCAAGGATGGTGGCAGGATGGCGGTCTGAAAGTACGGCATCGCGCCGACTCAGGTATCGCGGATCTGTTCCCGTGCTTCTACGGCGGCGGCGGATCCTGCGCCTTCGACCGGCGGAAATTCCTGGAGCTGGGCGGCTTCGACGAACTGCTGGCGCCCTTCTACCTGGAAGACACCGACCTCGGTTACATGGCGTGGAAGCGCGGCTGGAAGGTGCTCTATCAGCCGCGCAGCATCGTGTATCACGAGCATCGCGGCACCATCGGCAAGCGCTTCACCGATTCCCAAATCCAGGCGGTGCTCAAGAAGAATTACCTGCTGTTCTGCTGGAAGAATATTCATGACTGGCGGCTCCTGGCGCCGCACTTCTTCTTCAGTTATGGCGGCGCGCTGCTCAGCCTCGCATCGGGTGACGTGCCCGGCCGGGCCAACCTGGACGGTTGGTGGCGCGCGTTCCGGCAGCTTCCCCGCGCCATCCGATCGCGCTGGCGGGCGCGCAGCCTGGCCGTGGTGGACGATGCGGAAGCGTTTCGCAGACCGTTAGGGGGATATTTTAGGGACCGGTTTTGGGATGACAGGCTGGAAGCCTCCCCCACCTTACGCGTGCTGTTCGTTTCGCCGTATCCCATCTGCCCGCCCATCCACGGTGGCGGCGTGTTCATGTATCAAACGCTGCGGGAGTTGGCCAAACTCGCGACGGTGCACGTTGTGGCCATGTTGGACCAGCCATCGCAGGCGCCCGCGCAGGAGGAGCTGCGCAGTTTCTGCGCGTCGGCTGAATTCCTGGTGCGCCCGCCCACGCCCGCGAGCCTGGGTTCCATGCGGCCGCATGCGGTCTCCGAGTTCGCCAACGACGATCTGGACTGGCTCATTCACCGACAGATCTATCTGCACCAGATCGACGTGGTGCAGCTCGAATACACGCCGCTCGGCCAATACGTGCGCGCGTATCGCCACATTCCCACCATCCTGTTCGAGCACGATATCTATTTCCAATCCATCGCACGCGGCCTCGCGCACATGCCTGGCACGCTGGCCCGGATCAAGGCGCGCTACGAGTATCTCCGGGCGCTGCGCTATGAGCTGGGCATGCTGCGGCGCTGCGACCGGGTGCAGGTGTGCACGCGCGAAAACGGGGATTACCTGGCCGGTTTTCTGCCGCGCAAAGGCGCGCTGCGCGACCGTCTGCAGGCGGGCCTGCGGGCGGGCATCGACACTGCGCGCTACGATTTCTCGCCCGGCGGGCGGGAGCCCGACACCATGCTGTTTCTGGGAAGCTTCCGGCACGGACCCAATGTGGTGGCGCTCGATTGGTTCGTGAATGAGGTGCTGCCGAGCATCGTGGCGCGCCGGCCCCAAGCGCGTCTGGTGGTGGTGGGGGCGGATGCGCCGCCGCGGCATCCTTACGCGGATCGCGCGCCGGCCATCGAAATCCGCGGGTTCGTGGAAGACATTCGCGATCCGCTCGGGCGCTATGCGATGTTCGTGTGCCCCGTCCGCAGCGGCTCGGGCATACGCGTGAAGCTGCTGGAGGCGTTTGCGAGCGGCATTCCGGTAGTCTCGACACGCCTCGGCGCGGAGGGTCTGGCGCGCCAGGACGGGGAGTTCTGCTGGCTCGCGGACCAGCCGGAAGCATTCGCCGATGACGTGCTGCGGATTTTCGACGACCAGCCGCTGGCCGCGGAGATGGCCGCGCGCGCGCGTGCCGAGGTCGTGGCAAACTGGGACATGGCCGCCATCACCGCGCGGCTGGTGGAGAGTTATTGGGACGCCGTACGAGAAAAGAATCCTACTTCGACGACTTTGCCGCGAGGTCCTCTTTGAGCCGCTTCACCACGCGCTCGGCGGTATGGTCCAGTTCGTACGGACTGGAGTTCCTGGGCTTTTCGAAAGCCGACCAGAGCACCTGGCGAGACTTCACGTCCACCAGGAAGAGGGTTCCGCGGCCGCGGCCCGAGACGCCCATGCCGCCGGCCTGGTCGGCTTTGTTGACGGTTTCCGCCAAGAGCGAAGGCCGGCCCTCGGCCGGGGACGTATCCGATTTTCCCTTATCGGCTTCTTTTCCCTTGGCCGCCTCTTTGGCTTCGGGTGCGGGCGGCGGCGGATACAGGTCTTTCAACTTATCCTCCAGCGACGCGCCCACCTGGTCGGTGAAGACGATGTCCGCCTTGGCTGGATCTGTGACCACCTGGAGCACATGCATGCGCGTCAGGCGGTTGGCGATGAACTGGTCCAGGCCGCGACCCATGGGCATCAGATACACGGTGCGGCCCCCGGTGAGTTCGGCGGCGGCGCCGGTAAGCGAAAAGCTAAGGCAACAGAGTAACGATACGGCCCATTTCATTTCACTCACTATGATAACAACCCGCGCACCCATCCGATGCAGCAGGGGCCGAACAGCAGCCCACGGTGGGATCGCAGCGGCGGCGAATCGACGCTCACGCTACACGGCTTCAAGAATGCCGCCGAATTAGTGAATGAGTACCTCGCCCGTCGTGGTGTTGATCGTCGTCGTGAACGCCGGCACGTTATCCGCCTTCGCCGCGATGACGAAGCTGAAAGGCGTTTCAGCGCTTCCTGAGGTTGCCTGGAAGATGAGGTTGAAACCGGAGGTGGCTCCGGGTGCCAGACTCGCGGCGCCCGGCACCACGAACGGCGGATTCAGTAGTCCCGGCACGTAGACGAACGTCGCGCCGGACGCCGTGATTCCGGTAATCGATGTAATCGTCACGTTCGTGGCCGCAGCGGTGCCGGTGTTGGACACAGCCATCGACAGGTTGTCCGTCGTAGTGCCGGCGGACTGCGATTGCAGTGAGAATGTCAGAGCCGGCGCCGGCACGCTGGGCTGCAACGGCACAAGTTCGGTGTAGGCGCCACTAATTGTGCCGCTCCCGACGTTAGCTTGATTCAACGTGATCGAACCGGTAGCGTTTCCCACGCCCTCGCCGACGGACGCGTCAAAGGCTGTTCCCGCCAAGGCAACGCTAAGCGAGCCGCTGGTGAATGTAGCCCCGGGACTGACTTTAGTGAAGGCGAGGGTGATTGGGCTCGGGCTCGTAGCCAAATTCGTGATGGTTCCTCCCCCGAAAGTCCCGCTGACTATCGCACCGTTGACGGTCCCGCTGACCGCGGCGTTGTAGGTTCCGCCAGTGGCGGGTGTGATTGTGATTTGGACCGGGCTCGAGGAGATGGTGCCTTGGAACTCTGTGAGCAAGAATGGAGGTTGCGGGCACGGCGGGGAAAACGGGTTTATCCAGCACGGCTCGGGGTCAGGGGCGCCGATAATAATAGGCCCGGTTCCGGTGTAGACCTGGGCCGTAGAAAAGCCGACCGGATCGAATAGGAGTCCGATCAAGGCGAAGCCGCCGCTTGCGGCGTAGAATTCGGCGAGGCCCTGGCCGTTGGCGGTCCCCGGGAACAGCGTCGGAAATGCGAACGCCTCGTGTCCGTAGGCCGGAATAGTCAGGGACGAATGCGAAATAGCTCCGCCCGAGCTCTGGAAGGACACGGAAAGGGTTTCGATCTCGTCCGTGGGGTTCGCCACTGCAAATGAGGTGACGTTGCCACCGGTGTTGTCGAACGGCATCAGAACGTTGTTCCCCGTTGTCACGGCGGAAGCCGTGCCTTGCCCGCCCGCCGTCGTCCTAAAAACGGCATAAATCTGCACGCCATCGGAGGCGGTTGCTTGACCCCAGCCTTGCGTGAGGGTCGAACTTGTACCCGGGGTGTGGAGGAAGAGCGTGGCGCCTGCCGCCAAGCTCAGGTTTTGCGTGGAACCCCCCTCAAGGAAGGTTGGAGTCCAGGGCTCGGTGACGCCACCACCTGCACCGGTTTCCTGATAGAAGGTCAGGCTGGCCGTAGCCGCACTCGCGGTTGTGTTGGCCAGTACGAGCGTCGTCTGCCAGCCCCCTCCGTCCACGAACTGCGGAACGAGTACAGAAGTACTGGGCAAAGTAGGTGAATTAGGCGAACCGGGCGAAAGCACGGCCAGAGGGAAGTAAGTAACGCCCTGTGGGATACTACAGGGACCGCTGGTGGTTGTTTGACCGATCACGTTGCCCAATTCATCCCTGTCGATCTCAATATAGGTGCAGAACTTTCCTGTGGAGATCAATATTGCTTCGGCGTTGGCAAGAGCCGCGGCTAAAACGACCGCTGCTGCGAGCGTGAGGGGGCGAGATATCGATATCATCGTTAAATTCCTTTTCGGCTCCCGGAGCTAACTGCCCGGGGCCTGCTCCTGCGCTCCGATTCAAGATACGATTTCTATTATTGAACCCAGCTTGTCTCGGTTTACGCCCAGCCACTTCCGTTCGGGCCTCTTTCCTAAATTAGTTCCGCGCATTGCCGCATCCCAGCCGCACACGTCCGGTCCGCGGTCTCCACACTGCGCCGTCGCAGGATTTTCGCCTGCCGGTGCCCCGGCAAATGATGAGCTATTTTGCCCGCGATTCGCCCGCGCCAACAACGGCGGGCTCCGCTACGCTGACTGTTTAGCATCCAAAAACATGAGATTCCCAGAACGTTCTGATATTGTTTACCACGCGAGCGAGAGGAACGCAAGGGTAAAATCTGGGTGAATATGGAAATGCAAGAAACGAAACGGCAAAATGTTAGCCTTAAAGAGGAATGACAGTGACGAAATTGGGCGCGCCTTTGTAAGAGGCCACGACGATCCTCCAACTATTGCCCGGGTGTAATAGGCCGAACAGGGCGCCCACGGTGAGCGCGTCGTCCGGCTGGAGGTGCTCACGTTGGGGACCGTAGGGTAACCGCGGGCGGTGTGTCGGACCTCCTGCTAGGATGAATTGCGTATGGTTCAAGACAAGAGTTGCGCATGGCAAAGGGAACTCGACGGCTGGCGGTTTGGCTATGGCCTGGCGCTGGAGATAAGCAATGCCATTCTAAGGATTCCCGGCCTGCGCAAGCCCGGTAGCAATTTCGAAGTCATCGCCCGGAAATAGCGGAAAACGCGCATTTGTTCATGTATAAAGGCGACACCATCACGGTCATCATCCCCTGCCTCAACGAGGAACAGGGCATCGAGCGCGTGCTGCGCAACATGCCTGATTTTGTCGACCAAGTCATCGTCGTGGATAACGCATCCACGGACCGCACCTCGCACGTGGCGGCATCGCTGGGCGCGCAAGTGATCCGGGAAGACGTGCGCGGCTACGGCCGCAGTTACAAGCGCGGGTTCGGCGACGCCACCGGCGATCTCATCGTCACGCTGGATGGCGACCATAGCTATCCGGTGGATGCGCTCTCGTATCTGTTGGAGGCATTCCGGCACTTTGAGGTCGACTTCCTGAATGCTTCGCGCTTTCCCGTGCGCGACCGGCAGGCCATGAGCCTCAAGCATCATTTCGGCAACCTGATGCTTTCCATCGCCATGTCGGTCTTATACTTCCGCTGGGTGCGCGACTCGCAATCGGGCATGTGGGTGTTCCGGCGATCCATCCTGAAGGACATGCAACTCGAGTCGGACGGCATGTCGTTCTCCGAGGAGATCAAGATCGAAGCGTTGAAGAACCCGCGCGTGCGCTTCGGCGAGATCTCCATCATGTACACATCGCGGATCGGCGAGAAGAAACTGAATCCCTGGCGGGACGGCTTCGCGAACCTGCTGTTTCTGATCAAGAAGCGGCTCCCACGGCCGAAGCCATGAGCGGCGGCGACGTTACCGCGATCGTGCCGGTTTGGAACCGGCGCGACCTTCTGGAACGTTTGCTGTGCGGTTTGCGCGCGCAGACCCGCGAGATCGCCGAGGTGCTGGTGGTCGACGATGGCGGGCAGGATGGATCGGCGTCGCTCGCCGAATCGATGGGCGCCAGGACCATTCGCATGGGCCTGCATAGCGGCTTTGCGCGAGCCGTGAATCGGGGCATTCGCGAGAGCAGCACACCGCTGGTGGCCATCGTCAACAACGATGTGGAACTGGCGCCGGACTGGCTGGCGAGGCTGGTGGCCGGGCTGGAAGAGGGCGCCTGGTTTGCGACGGGCAGGATTCTACAGGCGTCCGACCGGGGCCGTGGCGTTGCGAGAATCGATGCCACTTACGACGCGCTTTGCCGCGGCGGCACTTCGTGGCGGGTGGGGCACGCGCGCCCCGATGGGCCGGCGTTTCGCGAAGGGCGCGAGATCCGGTCCGCACCGTTTACGGCGGCCCTGTTTCGCACGGAATTGTTCGAGAAGGCCGGGCTGCTTGACGAGCGGTTCGAATCGTATCTGGAGGATGTGGACTTCGGACTGCGTTGCGCCCTGGCCGGGTACGCGGGGCGCTACGTGCCGGATGCCGTAGCGTGGCACGAAGGCAGCGCCACTTTGGGCCGCTGGCATCCGGAAACGACGCGGCGCATCGCACGGAATCAGGTGTTCCTGATCGCCAAACATTATTCGGGCCGGACGATCGCGCGCTACGCGTGGCCTATCTTGGTGGCGCAGGGGTTGTGGGGACTGGTGGCTCTGCGTCATGGACGGGGCTGGGCTTGGCTGCGGGGAAAGGTGGAAGGGTTGCGCCGCTTTGCCGATTTTCGCGACATGGCCACGCCTGGCACCAGCGCGACGCTCGCGCAAATTCTGCGCGGCGGTGAGCAAGAAATTCGCCGCGTGCAGCGGGAAAGCGGCCGGGATTGGTACTGGACCTTGTATCTTCTGCTTACCGCGGGTGGGGCAAAGTGACACATGCGTGAGGCGGGTATCGTGATTGTGACACACGAATCGGAGGCCGAGATCGGGGAGTGCCTGGACCGGGCGATCTCAACCGGGGCCGAAATCGTGGTAGTGGATAACGCTTCAACGGACCGGACTTGCCTGGAGGCGGCCAGCCGCAATGTACGGCTTATCACAAATTCCGAGAACCGCGGATTTGCCGCCGCGGTGAACCAGGGCATCCTGGCGCTGGACACGCCATACGTGCTGTTATTGAACCCGGACGCGCGTTTGGAGACCTCGCTCGACGCGCTGGTGGAGTGCTGCCGCCGACCGGGAGTGGCAGGCGCGGGCGGCAAACTGGTGGACGCAACCGGTCTCCCGCAGGCCGGTTTTGCAGTGCGCAGCCTGCCCTCGCCGGCCGCACTGATCTGCGAAGTCCTACTCCTGAATCGCATATGGCCCCGCAACCCGGTGAATTGGCACTACCGTTGCTTAGACTTTAACTTCTCTACGCCCAGTGACGTGGAACAGCCGGCGGGCGCATTTCTGATGATCCGCCGCGATGTGTGGCAGGAGTTGAACGGATTTGACGAGCGGTTCTACCCGCTTTGGTTCGAAGATGTGGATTTCTGCTGGAGAGCCAGACAAAGAGGCTACCGGATGTGCTATACGCCGGACGCTGTAGCGAAACACACGGGCGGGCATTCCCTGGCAAAGATTTCGCTGGAGAACCGGCAACTTTATTGGTATCGTAGTTTACTGGGGTTTGCAGCCAAGCATTATCGCTCCAGTGCGGCTAGAATGGTTTGTGCGGCTGTTTTCCTCGGCTCTATACCCAGGATGTTTCTGGGAATGGCGGCAGTTCGAAGCCTGACGCCCATCGCGGTATACGGTAAGGTGATGGCGCTGGCCGGCAGAACATTCATCCGGCCAGACGGGTGAGTGGTGTTCTTGTCTTTTTCCCATAGTTTGGGATGAACGGATGTACCAGCGGTCGGTATTAGTTCAGGTTCGAGTTCATGTCCCATAACGACTTCGTATCCGTCACAATCGTAACGTATAATAGCGGCCGTTTTATTAAGAGATGCCTGGAATCGGTGCTGGAACAGCGGTACCCGAATAAGGAAGTCATCGTGGTCGATAACGCCTCGACCGACGGCACTATCGACATCCTGGAACAGTTCGAAGACCGCTGCCAGATCGTCTACAACGAAGAAAACGCCGGTTTCGCCGCCGCGCAGAATCAGGCCATCGGCTTCTCCAGCGGCCAGTGGGTGATGACGTTGAACCCGGACGTGCTGCTGCTTCCGAATTTCATTCAGGCGCTGGTGGATGCGGGCAACTTCGATCCGAACATTGGCACGGTCTGCGGCAAGCTGCTGACCATGTCGGCCACCTTCGAGATTCCCGCCAAGCCGGTGGTGGACTCCACCGGCATTTACTTCAACCCCATGCTGCGGCACCTCGACCGCGGCAGCCAGGAAATCGATAACGGCCACTATCTGCAATATGAGTATGTGTTCGGCGCCACCGCCGCGGCGGCCCTTTACCGCCGCGAGACGATCGACGACATTTCGCTCGACGGAGAGTTTTTCGACTCCGATTTCTTCGTTTACCGGGAAGATGCCGACGTGGCCTGGCGGGCGCAGTTGCTGGGCTGGAAATGCATCTACGTGCCTTACGCCCGCGGCTATCACGTGCGCAAGGTGCTGCCGGGAAACCGCGGCGCGCTGCCGCCCGAGATCAACATGCACTCGGTGAAGAACCGGTTCCTGATGCGGATCAAGAACATCTCGCCGGACCTGTACCGGCGCAACATATTCTCGATCACGCTGCGGGACATCACGGTGGTGATGTGCTGCCTGATGTGGGAACATTCCTCCCTGAAGGCGTTCTGGTTCCTGGCGCGGAACTGGCGGCGGGTGATGGCCAAGCGGGCGGAGATCCAGAGCAGGCGCCGCGTGGATCATGCCTACATCGCCAGTTGGTTCAAGTATGCGCCGGTGAGCGTGAAAGCCCCCAAGAAGGCGCCGCGGATGGTGTCGCGCTCGCAAGCGGCCAAGACCTAGTGGCTGGTGACTGGTGGCTGGTGGCTGGCGCATCGCTATCCTGGGTACGCGCGGCATTCCCGCCAACTACGGCGGGTTCGAAACCTTCGCGGAAGAGCTTTCGACACGGCTAGCCGGGCGTGGCCACGCGGTGACGGTCTATTGCCGCGAGCGTCCCGCGCAGGCGAGCTACCGCGGCGTCCGCCTTCAACACTGCCCTACGATCCGGCATAAATACCTCGACACGATTGCGCATACGTTCGTCTCCACGCTGCACCTGCTCGCGCATCGGGTGGATGTAGCGCTTTATTGCAATGGCGCGAACGCCATCTTTACGGTGGCTCCGCGGCTGTTCGGCATGCCTTCCGTGCTGAACGTGGACGGCCTGGAGCGCAAGCGCAAGAAGTGGAACCGCGCAGCCAAGGCCTGGTACCTGGTTTCGGAATGGCTGGCCACGTTTCTGCCGAGCGAGGTGGTGACCGATGCGCGCGCCATTCAAGACTATTACAGGCAACGCTACGGCAAGCGGACCACGTTCATTCCGTATGGCGCGGAGACCGGCAAGGTGGCATCCACCGCGGCGCTCGAGGAGTTGGGTCTGGAGCCGGAGCGCTACTTCCTGTATGTGAGCCGCATGGAGCCGGAAAACCACGCGCTGGAAGTGCGGCAGGCGTTCGAGCGCGTGCGCACGGATATGAAGCTGGCGTTGATCGGCGATGCGCCCTACGCGCGCGATTACATCCGGCAGGTGCGCGATACGCGGGACCCGCGCATCGTCATGCCGGGCGCGATTTATGGGCAGGGATACCATGAACTGGACTCGCATTGCTTCGCCTATATTCACGCGACCGAGGTGGGCGGCACGCATCCCGCGTTGATCGAAGCCATGGGACGCGGCGCGCTGGTGCTCTACCGCGATACGCCCGAGAATGCCGAGGCCGCTGGAGACGCCGGCATTCCGTTCCGCGACGATCTGGCGGAGAAGATGGAAGGGGCGCTGGCGATGAGCGAGGCGGAGCGGGATGCGCTACGCCGGCGCGCGAGCGAGCGCGTGGCGCGCGATTACTGCTGGGATGCGGTGGCGACGGCTTACGAGGATCTGTTCCGGTCGATAATGAAGTAGTGGGGCAGGCAATCCTGCCTGCGGACGCGCTTTCCAGCGCGTCCAAGCCGGCTGGAAAGCCGGCTTGCAGCCAAGATTGGCTGCCCCACAAGAAAACTGACCCACTACCGATAATGAAATGATGCCGCCGCCCTATCGCTCCTACGTGCTGGTCTCGCTTGATCGCATCGCACGCAACTACCGCAACGTCTGCGCGGCCGTGGGCCCTGGCGTGGAGGTGATGGCGGTGGTGAAGGCCGACGCTTACGGGCACGGCGCGCTGGCGGTTTCGCGCACGCTCGTCGGCGAGGGCGCGAAATGGCTGGCGGTCAGCTCGGTGGACGAAGGCGTGGCTCTGCGCACGGCGGGGATTGGGGTGCGCATCCTGGTGATGGCCGGGTTCCTGCCGCAGGAGCGGGAAGCGGTAGTGCAGCACGATCTCACGCCCACCGCGCATTCGCTCGACGACATCGCGGAGTTGGATCGCATGGCCGGGCGCGCCGGGCGGCCGCTGGCCTTTCATCTGAAGATCGACAGCGGCATGGGGAGGCTGGGCACGCGTGCGCAGCCGCAGGAGATCGTAGCGGCGCTGGGCGCCTTGGGGCATGCGCGCCTGGAAGGCCTGATGACGCACTTCGCCTCCGCGGCGGATTTCACTTCACCACAGACCGGCCAGCAGTTGGCGCGCTTCCAGGCGTGTCTGGCGGCGCTGCGCGAGGCCGGCATGGGCGTCGATTACGTGCACACATCCTCGACCAATGCGATCGGCTATGCGCGCAAGGATGCATGGCACAACATGGTGCGGGCGGGACACGCGCTGTACGGTTACGTCTCGCCGGCGCGCGGGGCGGGGCCGGGGCAGATCCTGGACGTGCAGCCGGCGCTCACCTGGAAGGCCAAGATTCTGGCGGTCAAAGACATTCCCGAGGGAACGCTGGTAGGCTATGGCGGCACGTTTCGCGCGCCGGCGGCGATGCGCATCGCGATCCTGGGCGCGGGCTATGCGGACGGCGTGTTCCACCGGCTCTCGAATCGCGGCAAAGTGATCGCGGCCGGGCAGATCGTGCCGATGGTGGGCACCATCTCGATGGACCTGACCACCATCGACGTGAGCCGCGCGCCGGAATTGAAGGCCGGCGACGACGTGACGCTGCTGGGCGCGGAGGGTGACGTGCGGCTGGACGCGCAGCAGATCGCGCGTGCGGCCGGCACGATTTCGTACAACATATTGTCGAGTATCAGCGCGCGGGTGCGGCGGGTGTATGTTTAGCGGAACGATCAAACTTTGCCCGGCGTGGCGCAGACGATCGTTGTTTGTCGTCTGCGCACCGCTCTCGAACTCGGCAGGCCACGAAAAACGATGGTCTGCCCCACAGCTAAGTGTTGAGACGGCCTTTCCGGGCATTGTGATAACCTGAGGTGCCTGGAGGTTCAATTGAGATGAAACGATATTACGTGGTAGTGGCCGGCGTGGCGGCCCTGGCGTTCGCCGCGCTGGCGCAACAGGCGCTGGCGGAAGGTCCGTACAAAGTTGTAAAGACGGTCAAGGTGGGCGGCGCGGGCGGTTTCGACTATGTCTATGCGGACGTCGACGGGCGCCGCTTGTACATCCCGCGGCCGGGAGCGGCCGACGTTGCCCGGATCACGGTCTTCGATCTGGATTCGCTGGCGCCGGTGGGCGAGATCCCGAAGGCCAATGCGCGGGGCGTGGCTGTGGATCCCAAGTCGCATCACGGGTTCGGGAGCAGCAAGCCGGTGGTGATGTGGGATACCAAGACGCTGGCGGTCATCAAGACGATTGACGTGGAGGGCGGCCCGGACGGCATCATGTTCGATCCGTTCAACGACCGCGTGTGGGTCTTCAGCCACCGCGCGCCGAACGCGACCGTGATCGATGCGAAGGACGGGTCCATCGCCGGCACGGTGGATTTGGGCGGCGAGCCCGAGCAGGCGGTCAGCGACGGCAAGGGCCATATCTGGGTGGACATTGAAGACAAGGACAACGTCGCGGCGGTGGACGCCAAGACGCTCAAGGTGACGGCGCACTACGATCTGGCAGGGAAATGCGGCGGGCCGGGCGGGCTGGCGCTGGACGAGAAGCATCATATTCTGTTTGCCGCGTGCCACGAGCCGGCCAATATGGCGATCCTGAGTGCCGACGACGGCAAGATCATCACGACGCTGCCGATCGGCAAGGGAGTGGATGGCGCCGGGTTCAATCCGAAGACGATGGAGGCGTTCAGCTCACAGGGCGACGGCACGCTGACGGTCATCAAGGAGAATAGTCCGACCAGCTTCGAGGTGCAGCAGAATGTGCCGACCAAGGCGGGCGCGCGGACGATGACTGTGGATACCAAGACGGGCCAGATCTTTTCGATCACCGGTGAATTCACGCCGCCTCCGCCCGGACAGCGGCGCGGACAGATGGTGCCGGATTCGTTTTCCATTGTGGTGGTGGGGAAGTAAGCAGCATCGCCAAGCAGATTTTCTCCGCGTGCGCCATTTGGCCAAGTCGTATACGTTAGAAGTATGGGTAAGGCGCAGAGCATGGATGCGTTTATCTGCAATGAGCCCGAGGTCGAAGTCGGTGCCGAAACCAGCCGCGTCCTTGAGCAGCGCATGAGAAGCGCGGACGAAGGGCGGCTGGTTTCCGCGAAAGAAGCGCGGCTTCATATCCAACAATGGCTTTCAGAATCCGCTACCACGAAGACGCGCTAGCCGATCTGGATTTGCTGCAAGCCTTCCCGAATATGGGTACGCGAGTTAGGGGCAATACTGTTCACTTTGGTGGGGCAGACCATCGCACTTCGTGGTCTGCCGCCTTCGGGGAGCGCTGGCAGACGACATAAAACGATCGTCTGCCCCACCGAAACATCATTAAGTGAACAGCATTGGAGTTAGGGGAGATTCTTCACTTCTGTTACACCGCACGGCGACCACCAAAGCGGGGCTAAAGCCCCGCGCGNNGCGCGGGCTGAAGCCCGCCCTCCCAGGCGCTTCAATAGGGCGAGCGTTGCGGCGCGGTGGCACTTGAGGCAGAGGGTACGCATGTTGGCCAGGTCGCATTCGCCTCCGCCTTCCGCGACGGGCACGATGTGGTCGGCGTCCCACAGGTGGCGGCGATGGCCCCAATCCTTCTCGAATTGGCGGCGGGCGGTGTAGTCGAGCTTGCGCTTGTCCTTGCGCAGGGCTTCGGTGTCGAGGCCGCATTGCGCGCAGACGCCGCGGTCGCGGAGGAAGACCTGTGTACGCAGGTAGCCGGGATCGGTGCGCAGTTTCCACTCGTGCACACAAGCATCCGAGCAGAATGTGCGGCGGCCTTTGGGAATCTCTCGGCCGCATCGGCGACACGGTTGGCGGCGACGTTGGGTGGCCCATCCGCCGGGCTGCGTGCGGCGCGTGCTCACAGCCGAAGATCGTAGCCTTGCGCGCGCATGCCATCGATGAGGCGGGCACGGACCTCGGTCACTTCTTCCGACGACAGCGTGCGCTCCGCCGAGCCGACGGTCAGCCGGAACGAGACGCTCCGGGTTCCTTCGGCGAGCGGCGGCCCGGCATACTGGCGCTGGTATTCGATCGATTCGAGCAGGGGTCCCGCGAGCGCCACGAGCTTCGTGCGCAAATCGCCGACCAGTTCGCGCTCGCCCGCCACCACGGAGAGGTCGAAGGCGCTCGAAGGGTAGCGGCGGATGGCGGTGTAGCGCTTTTCCTTGGGCGCGGCGGCCTGGACCAGCGTCAGATCCAGATCCAGCATGGCGGTGCGGCCATCGCTCAGCGAGGGGTGCAGTTCGAAGAGGCGGCCCGCGACCGCGCCGTTCCAGTGGATTTCGGCCGCGCGCGCGGGATGCTCGTAGGACCTGGCGGCGCAGGGACGCGCCTCGGCGCCGAGCATCAGGCACTGGGCGGCGCGTTTCAATTCAAAGAGGCCCGCCGCGCCGTCGCCATCCTTGCTATAAATCGCGGCTGCCAGGTGCGGGATCTCGCGCGGCAGGCCTTCGGGCTGCTTGTGGATCTCGCGGCCAATTTCGAAGATGCGGAAGGCGTCGAAGCGCTTGCTGTTTTCGAGCACGTTGGCGCGCAACTCGGGCAGCAGCGACATGCGCAGCAGCGATTGGTTGGGCGCGATGGGATTGGCCACGGTGACGTGGTCGCCCGGCTGCATGCCGAACGCGAGCGCATCGGCTTCCGCTACGAACGAGTAGTTGTAGACTTCGGTGAAGCCTTCGTCGGCGAAGATGGCGCGCACTCGGCCGTGGAAGGCGCGCTCAACATTCGCGGGCGGCACGGTGGTGAGCACGGCGGGCGGGCGCGGCTCGATGGAATCGTACCCGATCATGCGGCCGACCTCTTCGACGAGATCGTCCTTTACCGAGACGTCTTTGGTGGCGCGCCAGGAGGGCACGGTTACGGAGAACACGCCGGGCTCGGCTGTCGACACGCCGAATGACAGACGCTCCAGGATGTCGCGCACCTCATCGGGGCCGACGTCTTTGCCGAGCTTGCGCACCAGCCAGTCCATGGGCAGCAGGATGGGAGGGGGCGGCGGGATAGGCTTGCGCTGGTCCGCGAGGCCGCCGGCGAGGCGGATGCCGGGCGAGAGTTCCTGCAGCAGTTGGACGGCGCGCGCGAGGCCGCGCACGGTGTTGGCGGGGTCCTGCGATTTCTCGAAGCGCATGGAGGCGTCGGTACGCAGCTTCAGCGCGGAGGAAGTGCGGCGCACGCTGGAGGCGTTGAAGCACGCGCTCTCGAGCACGATGCGGGTGGTGCCCGCGACGATGGCGCTATCCATGCCGCCGATCACGCCCGCGAGAGCCACCGCGCCCTGGGCGTCGGCGATGACCAGGTTCGACGGGTGGAGGGTGAAGTCCTGTTCGTTGAGGGCCAGGAAGTATTCGCCTTCGTGCGCGCGGCGAATAAAGATGGTATCGCCGTGGAGCAGGTCGCGATCGAAAGCGTGCATGGGCTGCGCCAGCTCGGACATGATGAAGTTGGTCATGTCCACGAT
>PMVV01000204.1:19837-29098 GCA_003166475.1 Bryobacterales bacterium
GGACTTGTTGTCGATCTCGATGATGCTATCGGGGGCGCAGCCGGTGAGTTCGCCTGCGAGTTCAAGAATACCGGCCGCGTCGCGATTGACGCCGAGTTCCGCGCCACTAGCCAGCATGCCGTCGCTTTCGACGCCGTTGACGATCTTCTTGGCGATGGGCACGTAGGCTGTGAGCATGCCGGGGCGGCAGTTGGGCGCGCCGCACACTACGACCTTGCCGCCGTAAAGCGCGGTTTCGACGACTGCCTTCACGTTGTGGCTGCCGGGGATGGGTTCGACCGATACGACGCGCGCGACGCACGCTTGAGCCAGCAGCGCGCCGGTCTCTTCGATGCCCTCGCACTCGGCGGTGCGCATGGTGATGAGGCGCTCCAGTTGGCGGGCTGGAGTGTCGAGCGCCGGGACGTGTTCGCGAATCCAGTTATATGAGAACTTCATCAGAATTGCTGTAAGAAACGCAGATCGCCGCTTTGCAGCAGGCGGATATCGTCGATGGCGTAGCGCATCATCGCCAGGCGCGTGAGGCCCAGGCCGAAGGCGAAGCCGTTCCACTGGTCGGGATCGATGCCGCTCATGCGCAGCACGTTGGGATTGACCAGGCCGCAAGGGAGGAGTTCCACCCATCCGCTCTGCTTGCAGACCGGGCAGCCGGGGCCGCCGCAGATGAGACATTGGATATCCAGCTCGAAGCCAGGCTCGACGAAAGGGAAGTAGCCCGGCCGCAGGCGCACGGTAACTTCGCGCTTGAAGATGGCGGTGAGCAGCGTCTTCATGAAATAGATGAGGTGCGCCACGGAGACATCGCGGTCGACCATCATGCCTTCGATCTGATAGAAGGTGTGCTCGTGGGAGGCGTCCACGTTTTCGTTGCGGAAGGCGCGGCCGGGGGCGATCATGCGCAGGGGCGGTCCGAGGCGCTCCATGCCGCGCACTTGCACCGGCGAAGTATGGGTGCGCAGCAGGTTGCCGCCGGTGAGCCAGAAGGTATCCTGCATGTCGCGCGCGGGATGGTCGGCGGGGATGTTGAGCGCGTCGAAATTGTGGTATTCGGTTTCGACCTCGGGGCCGTCGAGAACGGCGAAACCGAGGGAGACGAAGAGGTCTTCGATTTCGGATTGAATCTGGGTGATGGGATGCAGATGGCCCATTTGCGGGCCGGGCGCGGGGAGGGTGAGATCGAGCCATTCGGCGGAGAGGCGGGCTTCCAGGGCTTGGGCATCGAACTGGCGCTGGCGGGATTCGAAGGCGGATTCCAGCGCCTGCTTGGCGGCGTTGAGCAGTTTGCCGATGCGGGCGCGGTCCTCGGGGGGGACCTTGCCCATCTCTTTGCCGGCTTGGGTGAGCGAGCCTTTGCGGCCGAGCACTTCGATGCGCACCGCCTCCAGCTCTTCGGGCGATCGGGCGCCTTGGATGCGGGCCAGCGCGGCAGATTCGAGATGCGATAGTTGGGTTTCGAGCATCGCGTGGAGATTTTATTCTAACTGCTTTGCAACAGGGCTTACCGAGCCGCAACCGTCAGGGAGCGGTCTTTGCCAGTCGGGAATCTCCATTCATCGGCTAGCATGGCGTACAGAAAGCAGCTCTTCCACACGCCGTGGATCTTGAGGTTTCCGACGAGGAACCCTTCCTTTCGTATCCCACTTTCTCCAGGACCCGCGCCGATGCGGGATTCTCCGGAACGCAGGTGGCCCACATGCGGTGAAGCCCGAGCTGGCCGAATCCGAAATCGAGCAGGTGTTTGGCGGCTTCGGTGGCGACTCCCTTGCCCCAGGATTCAGGCTCGACCAAGTACCAGATCTCGCCTTCTTCGGCGCCTCTCAGGTTCGCCACGCCGCAGAGGCCTACGAGCGGGGCGGGCGGGCTACCGATTGGGGCGATTGCGCGGACGATGGATCTCCACGGGTCGGATGGCGATTCCAGGAGCGAATCGCGGAGGAATTTCTCGCTGTCTTCTCGGGAGCATAAGGGCAGGAGCATGTGGCGCACGACGTCCATTCTGGAGGTTAAGGCGTGGACGGCTTCGATATCGGCCGGCTCCAGATTGCGGAGGATGACCATGGAGTTTAGATTAGCTCTAAGAGCGGGGCTTTTCGACTGGCGGGCGGGTCTTCCAGCGGCGATGGATCCAGAGCCATTGATCGGGGTATTCGCGGATCACCGCTTCCAATTGGCGGTGCAGCGCGCGCGTGCCGGCCTCCGCGTCGTCCGCGATTTCGATGGGCGGATAGAAGCGCAGCACGTATTTGCGCTCGCTCTCGATCCAGAGGGCGAAGCCGGGAATCACAGCCGCGCCGCTGTGCGCCGCCAGTTTGGCGAAGCCGGTTCCGGCGCAGGCGGGGATACCGAAGAAGTCCACGAACATGCCTTCCTCGAGCGACGCATTCTGGTCCACCAGGATGCCCACGGCCTCGTTGCCCTGCAGGGCCTTCAGGATGCCGCGCGCATACTCCTTCTTGCCGATCAGGCGGTTGCCCGAGAGCGTGCGGCGGCGCTCCACCAGCGCGTCGATTTTGGGATTGTCGAGGGGGCGGATGACGACGTTCATAGGGGCGGCCATCCAGGCATGCGCGAAGGCACTCAGCTCCCAGTTGCCCAGGTGCGCGGTGGCGAACAGCACGCCGCGGCCGCGTTTGCGGGCCTCTTCGAAATGCTCGAAGCCTTCGTAGCGGATCCAGTCGGCGATGTTGCCGCGATGGATGCGCGGAAAGCGCGCGAAGGCAACTAGCAGGCGGGCGATGGAGCGGAACACGCCGTCGGCGATGCGCTGGTGTGCGCGGCGGTCGAGTTCGGGCAGGACCATCGCCAAGTTAGCGAGGGCCACCCGGCGCAGGCGCGGGAGGGCCAGATCCAGCAGCCGCGCGTATCTGCGGGCCAGCCAGTTCGCCACAGGCAGCGGCGTCCATGCCAGCGATTGGACCACGGCCAGCGCCATCCAGTACTCGAGGGTGTCGCGCGTGGCCGAGCGGCGTCGCATGAAACGACATTGTAGCGGGAGCGCACGGCTGGTTCCCAGAAGCGGACACTAAAGTCGGAAATAATGTGTGGGGAGTGGAAAGAAATCGGCCCTTGGCGTGCCAGACAGTCAAGCCATGGGCTCCGTTCTGCGCGATCTACGCATGGCTGTCCGGGCGTTGTCCCGGCGGCCGGGAGTTACGGCGCTGGCCGTGCTGTCGCTGGGCCTGGCGATCGGGTTCTGCACCGTGGGCTTCAGCCTGTTGGATGCGGGCATGTTGCGGGCGCTCCCGGTGCGCGAACCCGCGCGCCTGCAGTGGCTTTTTGCGCGCGACCGCGAACAGCGCTCCGCCGACCTGACGTGGATCGAATACCAGGCGTTGGCCAGCCGCGCGCGCTCCTGGGAAGGTGTACTGGCGGAATGCCGCGTGGGTCCTAAGGTGCGGCTGCCGGACCGCGACGAATTCCCGATCACCGCCGGGGTCTCGGAGAACTACTTCGACGTGCTGGGCGTGAAGGCGGCGGCGGGCGGTGTGTTCCACGGCGGCGGCGGGCGCGACGGCGTGGTGGTGGTGGCGGACCACTTTTGGAAGACAGCCTTGGGCGGCGATTTGAACGTCGTGGGCCGCACGCTGGCGGTCGGCAACGCCTCGCTGCGGATCGTCGGGGTGTTGCAGCCCGGCTTCTCCGACACGCACCGCGGCATTTTGGTGGACCTGTTTGTGCCACCCCAGACATTCTTCGGCTCGCTGGGGTACCAGGAGCGTCTCGACCAGCATCTGGCGGATTTCGAAGTGCTGGGGCGCTTGCGGCCCGGCGCTACGGTCGAGCAGGCGCAGAGGGAGGACGAAGCCGTTCTGCGCCAGCTTCAGGCGGAAGGACTGGAGCCGGAGCCGGGGCGCACCGCTGGCGTCTTCCCATTTGCGGAGTTCAAGCTTTCGTTTGCGGCGCTGCTGATGGCGCCACTATTTCTGGTGCTGCTGGTGGCTGCCGCCAACCTCGCCAATCTTCGCCTGGTGGATAACGAAGCGCGCCGCCGCGAGACAGCTATCCGATTGGCGCTGGGCGCGGGACGCGGGCATCTGCTGCGGCAGCACGCCAGCGAGACGCTGCTGCTGTGCGGCCTGGGAACGGCGCTGGGGTTGGTGCTGGCCGGCTGGTTGATCGATGTCCTGCCGGCGATCCTGTATGCCGGCGAATTCGCAGGCCACATCGATTACCGGGTTCGGCTGGATGGCCGCACCTTTGCGTTCAGCGCCGCCGCTTTGCTGATGGTGGCAGTGATTGCGTCTCTGATCCCGTTGAGCGATGCCTGGAAGCACAGGATTCTGCCGTCCATTCAGACATCCATCGGGGGCCGGCCATCGCGCTGGCTGACGGCGCTGGTGGTGGCACAAATCGCCGTGGTCACGACGGTGACTTGCGCGGCTGGTTTGCTTTGGCGCAGTTTGCAAAACGTAACCGCCATCCGCCCGGCCATGGACCCCGACCGGCAGATCCTGCTGGTACAGGGCAATTGGGAAAGGGAGGTGGCCGCCGCCGCGCGCGCCGATGCTTTGGCAGCACAGCTCGGTGGATTGCCGGGTGTGCGGCGGGTGGCATATGCCGGCCGCGCGCTGCTCAGCGGTTCGGGCGGAGGCTCGACAGTGGACCTGGAGATGCCAGGACAGCCTAAGATATCCTTCCATTACAACCGGGTCAGCCCTGGCTACTTCGCCACTACCGGCGCGCGCATCGTCGAGGGGCACGGGTTCAGCTCCGCGGATGGGCACGATACGACGCCGGTAGTCATGGTGAGTGAGGCTTTTGTGCGGCGCTACTTTAGCGGACGCGATGCGCTGGGCGCATGGATTCGGGTCGCCGGCCGGGAGCGCCAGATTGTAGGGGTGGTAGAAGACGGGCCTACCATCCATCTCCAGGAGACCATCCAGCCATACTTCTACTTCCCGTTTGCCCAGATGCCCATGTACGAACCGACCTTCTTTGTGGAATCCGCCGGGGACGCGGGGGCGTTGGCCGTCTCGGTGCGCAGCATGGCTCGGCGGGTCGATGCGGAGTTCATCTTAAGAGACATGCATACGCTGCGGGAGCACATGTTCACCGCGCACGAGGAAGAGTCGGTACTGACGGGAATTGCGGGCACGCTGGCGCTGCTGGGGCTGGTGCTGGCTGCCGGGGGTTTGTTCGGCGTGACATCCTACGCGGTCAGCCGGCGGATGCGCGAATTTGGATTGCGCGTGGCGCTGGGAGCGCGGGGCACGGATTTGCATCGCCAAGTGCTGAAGAAGGCCGCTGTGCAAGCCGCGATCGGAATCCCATTGGGCTGGGCGATGGCCTTCGGCGGCCGCCAGTTGTTGGAGAGCGTTTTGTACGGCGTGAAGGCGGGGAATCCGTGGGTGCTGGCGGGCGCCAGCGGGCTGGTCGCGCTGGTGGCTCTGCTGGCGGCGCTGCGCCCGGCTTTTGTCGCGGCGCGCGTGGATCCGATGGTGGCGCTCAGGTACGAGTGATGCGAAGAGCGGGGCTCAAGCGCCGCGCGGGCTAAGGCCCGCCCCACCGGCGCCGCGGTGGTGAAAGCGGTGCACGAATGGCTCTGCTAAGCCCCACACCAGCAGGAACAGGAATAGCGAGCCATACACCAGATCCCGGCTGAGACCGTCCCAACCCGGCAGCGGCGGCGAGAATCCGACGGCCAAGGCTGCCAGCACGCTGAGCACATGCCAGTACCAGCGCGCGTGGAAAAAGTAGACGGAAACCAGGGCGAGGGCGACGGAGAAGCCATAAACCACATACACCAAAATAGTAGACATGGTCCACTCCTGCTTGTATTCTAGCTCTAAAGCGGGGTTTTGGAGCTAATTATGCGATGGCTAATTGGGGCCGCGGTTTGCCAGGTTGTTATTGCCGGGACGTATCCGGCGCATTGGTGGACTCCGGTTCCCCAGGATCAGAGGGCCAGTTGGGAGATCCTGCCGCAAGCGGCCGGGCCGGGCGAGGTGATCGTTTCCAAACGCAACGAGCTGGGAATCCTGTCCAACTTTGCGGCCACTCCGTTTACCTTTCGCGGCAAGCGCTACGCCAGCGTGGAAGGGTTTTGGCAGATGATGCTGTATCCGGAAGGTCCGCGGGATGCGCGCGCGCTGGCGCGGGGAATCGCTTGGGCGCACACGCGCGACGAGGTGGCGCGCATGACGGCGTTCGAAGCCAAGGACGCCGGGACGCTGGGGGAGGCGAACATGCGGAAGATGGGCATCGACTGGGTGACCTTCGAAGGCCGGCGAATGCCGTACCGGTCGAAGGGGAAGGGGGAGCATTACCGGCTGATCGTGGCGGCCATGCGGGCCAAGCTGGCGCAGAATCCGCGGGTGCGCGAGATCCTGATCAAGACCGGACGCCTGGTGCTGCGTGCGGACCACGTCGAGGAAGCCGATGCTCTGGCGGAGTGGCGGTATTGCGAGATCTGGATGGCGATTAGGCGGGAACTGCGGCGGGACTAAAGTCCCGCGCGGACTTGAAGTCCGCCCTCCAGGTTATACTGGCTTGGACATGAAATATGCGAGTTGGGGACTGTGCGGCGTCTGTTGGGCGGGGATCTTGGCGGCTCAGACAGCTCAATACCCTGCCCTTCCTAGCGAGATTCCGGCGAAGTTTGCCGAGGCCACCGATAGCTTCGATTACAGCAAGCGCGAGGCGATGATCCCGATGCGGGACGGCGTGAAGCTGCACACCGTGATCCTGTTGCCCAAGGGCGCCCATGGCGCTCCCATCCTGCTGACCCGCACGCCTTACGACGCCAACGGGCTGACCAGCCACGCGCAGAGTTCGCACCTGGGTCCGATCCTGCAGGGCTACGACAATGCGACCGATGTGATCGTCGAAGGCGGTTACATCCGCGTGGTCCAGGACGTGCGCGGCAAGCACGGCTCGGAGGGCGACTACGTCATGAACCGGCCGCTGCACGGGCCGCAGAATCCCACGCCGGTGGATCACGCTACGGACACTTACGACACCATCGACTGGCTGGTGAAGAATGTTCCGGAAAGCAACGGCAAGGTTGGACTTCTGGGCATCTCCTACGATGGCTTCCTGCCGTTGATGGCGCTGGTGAATCCGCATCCGGCCCTGAAGGTGTCAGTGCCCATGAACCCGATGGTGGATGGCTGGAGGGGCGACGACTGGTTCCATAATGGCGCATTTCGCCAGATGGGAAGTCTGGACTACATCAACAACCAGGAGTCCTCGCGCACGTCGGACGCGAAGTGGTGGAGCGGCTACTACGACGACTACGACCTGTACCTGCAGGGGGTGTCGGCGGGCGCGGTGGCGCGCGCGCACGGGCTGGAACAACTGGGCTTCTGGCGGAAGATCGTGGAGCACCCCAGCTACGACGCTTTCTGGAGCGATCAGGCGGTGGACCGGGTGCTGGCGGCCGAACCGCTCAAGGTGCCGGTGATGCTGGTGGACAGTCTTTGGGACCAGGAGGATATCTACGGCGCGATGGCTGTCTACAAGGCGATCAAGCCGAAGGACACGAACAACGACAAGGTGTTTCTGGTGATGGGGCCGTGGCATCACGGGCAGGAGATCGGGGACGGCAGTTCGCTCGGCGCGCTGCGGTTCGGCAGCGATACGGCACTCTACTTCCGCCGCGAGATGCTGCGCCCGTTCCTGGACCAATATCTGAAAGACGGAGCGCTCAAGGCAGATGTGGCGCCGGTTACCGCGTTTGAGACCGGCACGAACGCGTGGCGGCGCTTGCCTGCGTGGCCGGCGGGATGCGCGAGCGGGTGCACGATCCGGCCGACGCCGCTTTATCTCGCGGCGGACTTGAAGCTGCGATTCCGCGCGCCGGATGAAGGCGGCGGGGGCTTCGAGGAATACATTTCCGATCCCGCCAAGCCGGTGCCGTTTCGCGCGCGGCCGATCGGCGACGACAAGCGCAAGACCTGGTCGCAATGGCTGGTGGACGATCAGCGGGAGGCTTCCGGACGGCAGGATGTTCTGGCGTTCGTCTCGGATGTGTTGAGCGCGCCAGTGAAGATCAGCGGGGAGCCGGTTGCCAATCTGATCGCTTCGACAAGCGGCACGGACTCCGATTGGGTGGTGAAGTTGATCGACGTGTATCCCGACGAGGTGGCCGGTGAGGCGGCTCTGGGCGGCTATCAACTGATGGTGTCGGCCGATATCTTTCGCGGCCGGTACCGCGAGAGCCTGGAGACGGCCAAACCGATCGCCGCGGACCAGCCGCTGCGGTATCGCTTCAACTTGCCTACGGTAAATCATGTTTTCCTGCGGGGACACCGGATGATGGTGCAGGTGCAGTCGAGCTGGTTTCCGCTTTATGACCGGAACCCGCAGACTTTTGTGCCGAGTATCTTCTGGGCCAAGCCAGGCGATTATCGGAAGGCGGTCCAGCGGGTGTATCATGCCCCCGGCAGGGAGAGTTACGTGGAGTTGCCGGTGGTCGCGCCTTAGGAGGAGGGCGGGCTTTAGCCCGCGTGGGGCTTCAGCCCCGCTCCCGGCATTTGGCGACGATCAGGGTGATGTCGTCGTACTGTTCATCGGCGCCGAACCCGCGCACTTCGTCGACTATCGACGCGACCATCGCCTGTGCGGACTGCTCCCGATGGCGCCGCAGGGACGCGATCAGGCGCTGGTCTCCGAATTCCTCTCCCGCATGTTGAACGCTTCAGTTACGCCGTCGGTGTAGAGCGCGAGCGTGTCTCCCGGGCAGAGCAGGCGTTCGTCGATCGAGCAATCCCAGGCTTGAAAAAGGCCCAACACGGGGCAGGTGGAATCGAGCCGTTCCAGGGCGCCATCGCGCCTTAATAGAAAGGCGGGGAGATGCCCGCAGTTCGCATAGCGCAGGCGCTTGGTCTGGTCGTCGTACTCGGCGAAGAAGAGCGTGGCGTAAGCGCTGTCCGCCGTATTCTCGTAGAAGAGCTGGTTGACGGAGCGCAAGAAGCGCTGCGGCTGATCCAAGGCCATGGCGCACTGGCTGCGCAGATTCGCCTGCAGATTGGCCATGAGGAGTGCGCCGGCGATTCCTTTTCCCGCGATGTCGCCGAGCACCAACCCGAGCCGGTCGCGGCCCAGACTGAGGAAATCGTAGTAATCGCCGCCCACCTGGCGGGCCTGGATGCATGCGCCCCCGTATTCGAGTGTTCCGATCGGCGGCAACTCTTGGGGAAAGAGCCTGGCCTGCATGAGGGGCACTTTTCTCGCGAAAACCGTCACTCTATTATGCGAGACTCAATAAGTTAGTTAGGGTTGAGACATGGACACTCCAAAGGACGGTGTTTACCAGCGGGC
>PMVV01000474.1 GCA_003166475.1 Bryobacterales bacterium
GCAGAGGCGCTCTCGTTCGCATCCACTACCTCGCCTTACTGGCAGCGCTCGGCGGCCAGCCTGATCGCGGCCGCGTGCGATTTGCCCGCGCAAACGGCGACGGCGGATTTCGGCGGATCGCTGCGCGCGGGAACCACCGCGCTGCGGGCCGCGTTCGATGCGGTGGCCGCCGGCAGCGTCCGGACCGCACTGGTGACGGCCGCCGATTGCCGCGAGGGCGCGCCGGAATCGGCCGAGGAGATGCTCTTCGGCGATGCCGCCGCGGCGGTCGCGGTGGGTCGCGACGGGTTGTGCGCCGAACTGGTGGCGTCGGTTTCCCGCTCCGACGATTTTCCGGACGAATGGCGTCGCGATACCGACGCGCAGGTGCGTTCGTTCGCTTCGAAATACTCGCTCGCGCGCGGCTACGCGGAAAACGTGGTGGCCGTGGCGCGCGCCTTGTTCGAGAAAGCAGGCGTCCAGCCGGAACAGATCGCGCGGGCGGCGCTAAGTTCGAGCGATGGGCGCGCGCACATTCCTGCGGCCAAGGCTCTGGGCATTCCGGCGGCACGCGTGGAAGATGTACGCGCGGGCGATATCGGAATCACCGGCGCAAGCATGCCTCTGTTTCTGCTGGCGCAAGCGCTCGATCGCGCCAACCCCGGCGATCTGATTCTGGCGATCGCTTATGGCGACGGCGCCGATGGCTTCCTGTTCCGCGCGCTGGGCAGTGGCGCACGGCTCCGGCAGGACGGCGCGACGATGGAGTATCCAACCTATCAGGTCTACCGCAAGCAGCGCGATTATTGGCGTGCGAACGCCGGCGGTGCGGAGATTTCCAATGTCCTGCTGCGGCGCGAGGAGACGCAGAACGTGCGCCTGCATGGGTCGGTCTGCCCGCAGTGCGGCACGTTGCAGTTCCCCATCGCGAAGGTGTGCGGAGCGTGTCATCATCACGGCGGCCTGATGGAGAAGCCGCTCGCGCGGCGCGGCCGTCTGTTCACCTTCACCAAGGATTTTCTGTATAGTGCGCCGGTCGAGCCTACGGTCATGGCCGTAGTGGATCTTGAAGGCGGCGGCCGCTTCTTGTGCCAGATGACCGACGTGGACCCGGCGACGGTGGAGATCGGGATGGAAGTCGAGTTGGTGCTGCGCCGGATGCGCGAGGGCGCCGGCGACCATTATTATTACTGGAAGTGCAGGCCTGGCCACGCTTCGCGTGGCGTGGCTGGTGGTTAGTGGCTGGTGGCTGGAGGCAAGGTCATGGCGGGATCGATTAAAGACCAGGTTGCAATCATTGGCGTGGGCTGCACGAAGTTCGGCGACAACTTCGACCAGAGCTTCGAAGACCTGCTGGTGGAGGCTGGATTCGCGGCGTTCGCCGACGCGCGCATCGAGCCGGAGCGCGTGGAAGCGGCGTGGCTGGGCACGTTCTCGCCCTATGCGGGCAACGGCAAAGCCTCCGTCTCGCTGGCCGACGCGTTGCGCATGTACGGCAAGCCCATCACGCGGGTCGAGAACTACTGCGCCACCGGCACGGACGCCTTCCGCAACGCAGCCATGGCCGTGGCATCCGGCATGTACGATGTGGCGTTGGTGGCCGGCGCGGAAAAACTCAAGGACCGCCCCATGCGCGGCCTCGGCTGGGAGGGCGGCCATCCCTATCAGCACGACGGCGTCACCGCGCCGGGCGTCTTCGCCCTGTCGGCGAACCGTTACTTTCATCGCTTCGGAGGGGGCCGCGAGTCGCTGGCCAAGGTCTCGGTGAAGAATCACCACAACGGCTCAATGAATCCCAAAGCGCATTTCCAGATGGAAGTGAGCGAGGAGCAGGTGCTGAAATCGCCCATCGTGGCGTGGCCCTTCGGGCTGTTCGACTGCTGCCCCACCACCGATGGCGCGGCCGCGGCGGTGATCTGCCGCGCCGACATGGCCCGCCAGTTCCGCGACGATTACGTACTGGTGAAGGGCCTGGGACTGGCCGTTACCAGCGGGCGGCCGTGGTACGATTCCGCGAATGAATATGTCGGCTTCGCGGCCACGCGCGCGGCTTCCGAACAGGCTTACCGCATGGCAGGCATCGGGAATCCGGTCGCGGAGATCGATCTGGCGGAGGTACACGACTGCTTTACCTGGACCGAAATCAGCAATTACGAAGACCTGGGATTCTGCCGTAAGGGCGAGGGCACGCACTTCATCGGCGAGGGCCGCAGCGCGCTCTCCGGCGATCTGCCGGTGAATCCCAGCGGCGGGCTGAAGTCCTTCGGACATCCCATTGGGGCGAGCGGCGTGCGCATGATTTACGAAGTGGTGACGCAGTTGCGCGGGCAGGCGGGCGCGCGCCAGGTGCGCGACGCGGAACTGGGCTTGGTGCATAATCTCGGCGGGCCGGGTTCGGTGGCCTGCGTGATCGTGCTGGGGAGGCCGTAACATGGACGTGGGATATGCGCTGCGGCGTGCCAGGCAGCTTTACGCGGATGCGATCGCGGCCTACGACGGCGAGCGTTTGGTCACGTTTGGGCAATTCGCCGATCGCGTGGCGCGGACCGCTGGCGCGCTGCGCAATCTGGGCGTACAGCCGGGCGACCGCGTCGCGGTGCTGATGCTGAATTCGCTGCGCTATTTCGAGCTGTACCACGCCGTGCCGCTGGCGGGCGCGATAATCGTGCCGATCAACATTCGATGGAATCCGGCGGAGATCGGCTTCGGCCTGTCGGATTCCGGCACGCGCTTGCTGGTGGTGGACGATTACTTTGCGCGTGTTGCGCCCGCACTGAGCGCGAGCCTGCCGGAGCTGCAATATCTGTTCGCCGGGAATGGCGCGTGCCCCGCAGGCATGGCGGACTACGAAGCGCGCCTGGCGGCCGCAGCGGCGTTTGCGCCAGACGGGCCGCTCCCGGACGAGAACGACGTCGTAGCGTTGTTCTATACCAGTGGCTCGACCGGCGGACCCAAGGGCGTGATGCTGACCCACAAGAACCTCTACGCGAACAGCATGCACGGCATGGTGGCGCTGGGCATCGACAAGGACTGGGTGTGGCTGCACGCGGCTCCCATGTTTCACGTGGCGGATGGGACGGTGGCCTACTCGCTGGTGATGCAGGGCGGCCGCAGTTGCTTCATGCCGGCGTTCGATCCGGAAGCGTGTCTGAAAACCATCGAGCGCTACCGGGTCACGCACATGTTTGTGGTGCCGGCCATGCTGAACGCCATGGTGAACCATCCGGCGTTCGACCGCTATGACACGTCGAGCCTGCGCATGATGGCTTACGGCGCGTCGCCCATGCCGCTGGATCTGCTGCGGCGCGCGCAGGAGAAGCTGCGCTGCCCGTTCGCGCAGGTCTATGGGTTGACCGAAGCGAGTCCCTCGTTGACGTATTTGGGGCCCGAGGATCACACGCTGGCCAATGCCGGCGAGCAATTTGCGCCGGTGAAATCGGCGGGCCGCCCCATGATGGGCGTCGAACTGCGAGTCGTGGACCCGATGGATCGCGAGCTGCCGCCGGGCGAGGTGGGCGA
>PMVV01000256.1 GCA_003166475.1 Bryobacterales bacterium
GATTTCGCAAGGTTTACCGAGCCGCGACCGTCAGGGAGCGGTTTCTGTCAATCAGAATCCCCAGAACGGTTAAGCACCCGCTCCCTGCTCCAATCTGCTGCCTCAGTCCAGCTCCGAAACAAACCCACTAAAGATCCGGCACCAGGCTGCGGTTTAGTTCACAGCACGATTTCCTCTCTTTCGCGGCGATCAGCCGTGCCCGCTTTTTCGGCTAAACCATGGCCAGCGCCCAACGCTTGCGACCACCCGTATAATCAAATCGGGGATGCCGTTCACCGCTACATCTGGAACAACGGAGCCAAGAACGGAGGGGCGCCAAGCCTGCGCAAATGGGGCATCGCTTGGAGGGCGGCCAATCTTGGCAGCCAATCTTGGCCGCAGCCGCCTTTTTAGGCGGCCAGAGCCGGCTGAANNGCGGGCAGAATTGCCCGCCCTCCCACCCATCTCCCGTCCATTCCAAGCGTCTAAGTTATAATTGAGCCATGCTGACGCCCACCCAACGAATCTGGCACAACGGACGCTTCATACCCTGGGAACAGGCCACCATCCATGTCCTCTCCCACGTAGTGAGCTATGGAACCAGCGTCTTCGAAGGCATACGCTGCTATGCCACCCCCGCCGGCCCCGCCATCTTCCGCCTGCGCGACCACGTGCGCCGCCTCGCGGACTCCGCCAAGATCTATCGCATGGATCTCGGCTACACGCGCGAACAACTCGCCGAAGCCATGCAGGAACTGGTCCGCGTCAACGACATGGAATCCTGCTACATCCGTCCCATTGCGATCCGCGCCTATGGCGACATGGGTGTGAACCCCCTGAATAACCCCGTGGACGTCTACCTGGCCTGCTGGCTCTGGGGCAAATATCTGGGCGAAGAAGCCCTCGCCGGCGGCGTCGACGTCTGCGTCTCAAGCTGGAAGCGCATCGCCCCCAATACCCTGCCCGCCCTGGCCAAGGCCGGCGCCAATTACATGAATTCGCAGCTCATCAAAATGGAGGCCATCACCAACGGCTACGCCGAAGGCATCGCCCTCGACGAAGCCGGCTATGTCAGCGAAGGCTCCGGCGAGAATATCTTCCTGGTCCGCGATGGCCGCCTCCACACGCCGCCGCTGGGCGCATCGGTGCTGCCCGGCGTCACGCGCGACAGCGTGCTGCGCCTGGCCCACGATCTGGATATCCCGGTGGTCGAAACCATCGTCCCGCGCGAGATGCTCTATATCGCCGACGAAGTGTTCTTTACCGGAACCGCCGCCGAGATCACGCCCATTCGCTCCATCGACCGCATCCCGGTCGGCAAGGGCCATCGCGGCCCCATCACGGAAAAGTTGCAAAAGGCGTTCTTCGCGGTAATCGACGGCGCGGCGCCCGACCGCTATGGATGGCTGTCGCCAGTACACGTGCGACAGCCGGTGGGCGTTGACAAGTGATCTAGCTGCGCGCACACCCCGGAAGGCCACCTCCCCCGAGATTTGCTTTCCGGGATGCGCTGCAGCCGATGGACTATTTCTTTGTAGCTCATGCGCCCCCGCAATGGCCAGAGAGAATTTCGGTTTTGCCGCGCTTTTCAACAGCTTTATGGCGCTGCAAAATCTTTGGCTTGCCAGCCGCGCACTGTGGCTATCCTGTGTATAAAGCAGAGGTCGCATGAATTGTATCGGAATTGAAACTTTCAGCGGAACCCCGGTCAAGCTGACCTTCGACGCCGCCATCTCCGCCATCGAGCCTGTCAGCGATTCCGGCGGACTCTATCTCGCTCCGGGATTCGTCGATTTGCAGGTGAACGGCTTCCTCGGCGTGGACTTTAACGATCCTAACTGCACTCCCGAACAGATCGCGCGCTCCATCCGCGGCCTCATCGCCACCGGCGTCACCCGCTTTTATCCCACCGTCATCACCGGCTCGCCGGCCGATATGCTCTGCGCGTTGCGCAACCTCAAGTCCGCCAAGGAAACACTGCGGGAAGGCGTGGCCATCGACGGCTTCCACGTGGAGGGTCCGCACATCTCGCCGGACGACGGCCCTCGCGGCGCACATCCGCTCCGTTGGGTGCGCCCTCCGCATCTCGACGAATTCCACCGCTGGCAGGAGGCTACCGGCAACCAGATTCGCATCGTCACCCTGGCCCCCGAGTGGCCGCAGTCGCTCCGTTACATCGAAGCCGTCACCGCCGAAGGAGTGGTGGCCAGCATCGGCCATACCAACGCCACCACGCAGCAGCTCGCCGATGCCGTCAGCGCCGGCGCGACGCTCTCCACGCACCTGGGTAACGGCGCGCATCCCGTCCTGCGGCGTCATCCTAATTACCTCTGGGAGCAACTGGCGGAAGACCGCCTGATGGCGGATTTCATCGTCGACGGCATCCATCTGCCGCCCTCTTTCCTGAAGGTCGCCCTGCGCGCCAAGACCCTCGCACGCTCCGTGCTGGTGACCGACGCCGCCGCCCCCGCCGGTTGTCCCCCCGGACGTTACCAATTGGGCGAGCAGGCCGTCGAGCTCACAGCGGACAACCGTGTCATGCTCGTTGGCAAGGAGCGGCTGGCTGGCTCCGCCCTCCGCATGGACCGAGGCGTCGAAAACCTCATGCGCATCGCCGGACTCAGCCTGGCCGACGCCGTAACCATGGCTACCACCAACGCCGCCCGCGCCGGCCGAGTCCCCGGCCGCACCAACGGCCTAGTCCCAGGAGACCGAGCAGACATAATAGAGTATGTCTTCAATAAATCCGACCTATCGATAACCATCCAATCCACATACATATCAGGCGAAAAGTTCTACTAATTTGTGGGCAGGCTCTCAGCCTGCGCGGGGCTCTCAGCCCCGCTCCCCGCTCCCGTCAGTCGAAATCCGCCGCCCACTCCGGATGCCGGTAATGCTCGAACAACCGCCAAATCTGCGCCGCCGTGACGCGCGAAGTCGACAACGCCGGCAAACCGACTTCCGCAAACCAATCCACACCCGCGGTCTCGCTGCTCGAAGTCGGCGCTCCTCCGATTAACTCGCACCGAAAAAACACCTTGTAAGCATGAAACGGGATAGCCGGGTGCCCGTGGCGATTGCGGTCGTACACCGCCAAAAGCTTCACCGCCCGCGTCTCATACCCAGATTCCTCGCGCACCTCGCGCACCGTGGCTTCCGCCGCGGACTCGCCCACATCCGCCCATCCGCCAGGCAGCGTCCAACCCCCGTCTGCACGCTCCAAAACCAGCAGAATCCTGTCGTCGCGGAACACCGCGCCGCGCACGTCCACCTTGGGCGTGGCGTGGCCAGCCTGCCCCGCAAAGAGATCGCGGATCGGTGCGACCGCGCTCCCCGATCCATCCGCCATCATCTCGGCGGCGATTTCGCGCACCGCCTCGTAGCGCTCCAGATCGTACTGGCTGGGCGAATAGGCGAGACCGCTTTGCGCGATGGCCTGCAAACGCCGCGCCCAATCCAGCCACACCGGTTCCATCAATACTCCTTCCAGAACAATTCCGCGTCGGACCGGCGCACGTAGTTCGCATCGATGCCGGTCGGGTCGGCCCCTTCCCCCGCGCGCCATCGCTCGTACCCAATGCGCCCCACCGCCGCAGCCAGCGCGCGCGGCGCAGTGGTCACGGCCGCTCCAGCAAAGCGCGTGCCCTTGAGCGCCGCCGCGAACGGGCTGAAATCCGTCGATACAAACTCGATTTCGCCCTCCGGCAACGTCCCCAGCCATGCCGTAAACGTCGTCACCGTCTCACCCGCCACCACCGCGCCGCACCCGTCGTACACCGCGCCATAAACCTCGCCGCGCCGCGCATCCAGCACCACGGCGCGCAGCGCAGCCGAGCCAAACCGGGCCATCGCCGCCAGGTTCGACACCGCCACCGCGGGCTTGCCGGTGGCCTCCGCCAGTCCCTTCACCGCGGCCAGCCCAATGCGCACGCCGGTGAACGATCCCGGGCCGGACGCCGCCGCGAAGCAATCCACGTCCGCGGGCTTCGAACCATGCCGCGCCATCAGTTCTCCCAGGCGGCCGAACAGAATCTGGCCGAACCCTTCGGGCGAATGCAGCAACACCTCCTCCAACACCTCCGGACCGCGCAACAGCGCCAGACTGCCGAACTCGTGCGTCGTATCTACCGCCAGAATCAGTTCCGTCACTTTTCGAGTTGGTAGGTCTTGTCCACGCTATAGACTTTACCGTTGGCATTCATGCCGTAGAGGCGCAGGTCCATCACCGCCGGATAATTCACGGCCATGTGCGGGGGGAAACCGACCGTCCCTTTTTGCCCCGTCCCGAGCACGCGGTATCCCTCGCCATCCACCGTAGCCTCGCCGGTCCAGAGCCACATCATGCTGCGCGTGGCGCGCGTTTCCTTCTTGAATTTGGCCTCGAACCAGGGTAGCTTCGTCTCCGAAATCGCCGTGTCCGCGGGCTGCGCGATCTCGAAAGGCACCTTCTGAACGCTCTGCTCCACCGCCTGCATATCGATGCGCCGCGACTCGAACTTGTAAGACTTCAGCATGCCCGCCTTGTGACCTTCCCGCGAAACGTGCAGCACCCAATCGTGCGAGCTGTCGGGCGGATGGCCGGTGAAATGCTCGCCGTGATAGCCCTTCTTCTCCTTGATTTCATCGCCGTCGATCGGGTTGATCCAGGTGACCTCATAAGTATGGTTCTCCACCCGCAATTCCACGGGTCCCGGATTCTCCACGTAGACGATATATTCGACCGCCGAGATGACGTCTTCATCACCCAGCGCGCCTTCCGCGATCGGCACCCTGGCTTCTGGGACCGCCACCGCGCGGCCGCCGTCCACGTCGAAATACGGCTCCAACTCCCAGTGGCGGCTGCCGGCGAAGAGGCTAAACCAAACGGTCATGGCCTTGGCGCCGGGCGAGTCCAGGTACCGCGCGTCTACCGGAATGTTGCCGGCGCCCGCGGTGCCGCTATTGAAGTAAGTCGGGTAATCGCCGTCCATGACCGCGTTCCAGAGGCGATGGCGGAAAGCGTTCGAATCCACGTCGTCCGGCTGCGACTTGCCCGCGCCGCTGTCCTCGCCCGCGAATTTCAGATCGACGAACGGCGTGGGGAAAAGTTGATGCTCGATGGCGCAGACCTGGTCGTCGCCCGTGTGATGCGCCACGAAATCCATCCAACCGTCGTCCAGCAACCCGCCCGAAGTCGCCAGATTGCCGCTCGTGCGCGGATGCTGGTAAGGGTCCGTCTGCTTCAGCAGCCCGCCGATCTCCTTCATCAGAGCGCGCCCGGTCGCGTAGGTCTCGAACGCCTGCACGCCTTGCCAGGTGACATTCATGCCCGCATAACGCGCCACGATATAGCCGATGTAGCGCTGCCGCTGTTGCCAGTTGGGAAACAGGCGCGTGAGCTGGTCCTGCGGTCCCGCCAGGATGAGGTCGGCCACGATGCCCTTCTGATTCATGTAGCGGACCGCCTGCTCGAGGCGCTGAAAATGAGCCACGTCGGGCCGGTCGGGCGTTGGGAAAACTCGGGCGGCTTGTTCCGGCGTGCCCAGCACCAGGCCGCGGATGTGGTTGAACTTCTGCGCGGCCCGGGCATCCACGATGCGCTGAAACAGAACCTGGTCGAGGGATGCCAGCGGGTACACGGTGTCGCCCATCCAGAGGTGCGGCTGGTGGCCCAGTCCCGCGGTCCAGGCCCAATGATGCACGTTGGCGGCGCGCACGAATCCTGGCGCATCGGATTCCGCCGCGGTGAATGCGCCCGTCTGGCCCTCCCACCGCTGGATATTGCTGCTGAAGCGCCACAGCCATTCGCCCGCTTCCGTGGGTGTGAAGCGGATCACCAGCCGCTGGCCTCCATCCCAAAACGCAGGCAGCTTGAAAGTGTGGAAATGCGGCGAGCGAAATTCGGCGGACAACTCGACATCCACGTACGGGTTCGGGTGCGCGGCGGCTTCCTGCGGATTCAAGTCGAAAACGAACTCGCACGGCGTGAAAGCAGGCGTACTATTGCAGGGCGCTTGGGCATATAGCGACAGCCCAACGCCGGCGAAAAGCATCAACCGCAACACAGGCATCCCTCCAGTGTAGATCGTGGGGCAGGCCCGTGGCCTGCGCGGGACTCTCAGTCCCGCCCGCTGGAACGTAGTACACTCAACCTAATCGGAATGCTTGTCAACAAAATAGGAGTCGTTCTCTTTCAACTCGGCGGACCGGATTCGCTCGAAGCCATCGAACCGTTTCTCTACAATCTCTTCTCCGATCCCGACATCATCGACTTTCCCTTCGCGCGCATTGCGCGGCAGCCGCTGGCGCGCCTGATTTCGACCACCCGCGCACGGCACGTGCGGCATCACTATGCCAAGATCGGCGGCCGCTCGCCCATCCTGGAGTTTACCCGGCGGCAGGCGCGGGCGCTCGAAGCCGAGTTGCGCCACGATTGCGACGCGCGCGTGGTCGTGGCCATGCGCTACTGGCATCCGTTTACCGCCGAAGCCATCCGCGAGTTGGAGGCGCACGCGCCGGACGACGTGGTGCTATTGCCGCTCTATCCGCAGTATTCCCGCACCACCACCGGCAGTAGCCTGAACGAATGGAAACGCCGCTTCCAGCCCAACGGCTGGAATCCGCGCGTGCATGCCGTGACCGGGTTTTACGAAGATGCCGGCTACCTCGACGCACTGGTCGAATCGATCCATCGATCGCTGGCCGCGTTCGACAATCCGGCCGAAGTGGATATGGTGTTCAGCGCGCACAGCGTGCCGATGGCGGTAATCGACGCGGGCGATCCGTACCAGCGGCAGATCGAGCGCACCGTCGAGTCCGTCTGGAGCCTGGGGCGTTGGCCGGGGCGGCGGCACCTCTGCTATCAGAGCAAGGTCGGCGCATCGAAATGGCTGCAACCCTCCATGCACGCCACCATCAAGCGGTTGGCTGGCCAGGGCAGTCGGCGCGTGCTGGTGATTCCGGTCTCCTTTGTGTCCGACCACGTGGAAACCCTGCACGAAATCGACATCGAACATCGCGCCCAGGCTCTCGGCTTGGGCATTCAGGATTACCGCATGGTGCCCGGGCTGAACGATGCGCCGCGCTTCATCGCGGCGTTGGGAGGACTGGTGCGGGCATCTGTCACCCAGTCTGCCGTGGTGGCGCTCGGAGACTGAAATAGTACCGTAATTTCCGATATTTTCGGATTTTATTTGGAGAAATTCGGAAATAATGTGTACCGCGTGCTAACATCTAATCATTCCAGATAAAACTGCTTCGATATCGAGGGCATCAGCCCAAGGAGACGAGCCCATGAATAGTGAAGACACGCGAGCCGTTTCCCAGAAGGTTGTCCAAGTGCTGTTGATTAGCCCGTTTGACGAGGATCATCAACACCTGCGCGACATTCTGAAACATTCCAACTGGCAACAGCACGGCGCACGCTCGCAGAGCGAATCGTTCGACTTCTTGCGGGAAAACGTCACACCGGTGGTGATCTGCGAGAGCGAACTGCCGGACGGCAACTGGCAGGATGTCCTGGCTCAGCTTGGCCAAATGCGGCATCCTCCGTTGCTGGTGGTCACTTCCCGAATGGCCGACGACCGCCTGTGGTCCGAGGCGCTGAACCTGGGCGCCTACAATGTCCTGGCCAAGCCGCTGAACATGAAGGAAGTCTTTCACGTGGTCGGCCTCGCCTGGCTCTCCTGGAAGCGGCGGTGGGAACGTCCCCAGTTTCTCGCGCGCACCGCCTGAAAACTGTGGG